>JBBQDC010000067.1:0-15813 GCA_038319305.1 Actinomycetales bacterium
TCGCCGCTGGTGGACGCTCGTCTTGCCGACGGCTCGCGCGTGAACGCCATCATCCCGCCGCTCGCGGTCGACGGCTCCTCGCTCACGATCCGCAAGTTCGCGCGCGAACCCTTCACGGTGAGCGACCTGGTCGGCTTCGGCACGCTGAACGCCGAGATGGCCCAGGTGCTGGACGCCTGCGTGAAGGCCAAGCTCAATATCATCGTGTCCGGCGGCACCGGAACCGGGAAGACAACGCTGCTCAACGTGCTGTCCGCCTACATCCCGTCCACGGAGCGCATCATCACAATCGAGGATGCGGTGGAGCTGCAACTGCAGCAGGACCACGTCATCCGGCTGGAATCCCGGCCGGCCAACATCGAGGGCAAAGGCGAGGTCACCATCCGTGACCTCGTGCGCAACTCCCTTCGGATGCGGCCGGACCGGATCGTGATCGGCGAGTGCCGCGGCGGCGAGAGCCTGGACATGCTGCAGGCGATGAACACCGGGCACGAAGGATCGATCTCGACCGTGCACTCGAACTCGCCGCGCGACGCGATCGCCCGGCTGGAAACCCTCGTGCTGATGGCCGGAATGGACCTGCCGCTGCGCGCCATCAGGGAGCAGATCTCGTCCGCGATCGATGTGATCGTTCAAATCACCAGGCTCAAGGATGGCACCCGTCGGGTTACGCATGTGACCGAGGTGCAGGGCATGGAGGGTGACATCGTCACCCTGCAGGACGCCTTCGTCTTCGACTACAGTTCCGGCGTCGACGAGGCCGGGCGCCTGCTCGGCCACGCGGTGGCGACCGGCGTGCGGCCCCGGTTCGCCGACACCTTCCGGGACCTTGGCATTCCGTTGTCCCCGAGCGTGTTCCAGGCCAACCTCGTCACCCGGAGCCAGCGATGAACGACCTGGCCCTCTACGGGGGCATCGCCGCCGCGCTGATCGCCCTGTTCGTGCTCGTTTTCCTGGTGATCGCCCCGCCCCGCCCTCGGGTTCCACTCGAGCGCCGCCGCGCGCCGGGCGCGGTGGACACCTCAACTCTCACCCGGGTGACCGACCGCACGGTCGAGGTGATCGATGGGGTGATCCACCGGCGCGGCCGTGCGCCGTTCACGGCGGAGGAGCTGGAACAGGCCAACATTCGGATGCAGCCGTCCGGCTTCGTGCTCATGGTGCTCTCGGCGTCGACCGTGCTGGCCCTGACCGGCCTGCTACTGGGAAACGGCACACCCTGGGCGATCGCCCTCATGGTGACCTTCGCTGCGCTCGGGCCGATCGGGGCAAAGGTGCTGCTGAGCGTGCGTGCCGGGCAGCGCCGGACGAAATTCGCGGAACAACTCGACGAAGCCCTGGCGCTTTTGGCTGGCGGGCTGCGCTCCGGCCACAGCCTGTTGCGGGCGGTCGACGCGGCCTCCCAGGAGATGCCGTCGCCGACGGCAGACGAGCTGGCCAGGGTCGTGAACGAGACCCGCATCGGCCGTGACCTGGGCGACGCCCTCGACAACACCGCGACCCGGATGCGGAGCGAGGACTTCCAATGGGTTGCGCAGGCGATCGCCATCAACCGTGAGGTCGGTGGCAACCTGTCCGAGGTGCTGGACCGGGTGGGCCACACCATCCGGGAACGCAACGAGATTCGTCGTCAGGTGAAGGCGCTCTCCGCGGAGGGCAAGTTGTCCGCCTGGGTGCTGATCCTCTTGCCGATCGGAGTGTTCACCTTCCTGCTGCTCACGCAGCCGAACTACTTCGCAGGCTTCTTCGGCAGCATCTGGGGCATCGCCGCCCTCGTCGCGGCCGCCGTTCTGCTCATCGGCGGCGCGTTGTGGATGATGGCCGTTGTCAAAGTGAAGTTTTAGGAGAATCCAATGCCCTCACTGGTCGCAATCCTCGCTTCGCTCGCCGTTGCCGGCGGGCTCGCCGCCCTCATCGGCATTCTGGTCGGCGGCGGCGCCGGCACGCCGGTCACCGACCTCGGGGACGCACTCCCGACCACTGGAGCGCCGGCCGTGCGCGTGCCGCGCGGCAAGGGGATGCGTGAGCTCGCCCCCCGCGGGTATCTCGGCATGCTCGACCGCAGGCTGGCGCTCGCCGGCCGGCCCCCGGCCTGGACGATCGACAAGATCCTGATCGCCAAGCCGCTCGCGGCCACGGCCGGGGCACTCCTGGCGCTGCTCTGGATCAGCGGAGACCCTGTTCCGACACGCTTCGTGCTCGGTGGTCTGCTCGTGCTGCTCTGCTTCTTCGTGCCGGACCTTCTGCTGGTCAGCCGTGGGCAGGAACGGCAGGAGAAGATTCAGAACGCCCTGGCCGACACCCTCGACCAGATGACGATCGCCGTGGAGGCCGGTCTCGGTTTCGAGGCGGCCATGGCCAAGGCGGCGACGAACGGCAAGGGCCCGCTCGCGGAGGAGTTCATCCGTACCCTGCAGGACATGAGCATCGGCCGAACCCGAACGCACGCCTATCAGGCGCTGGGCGAACGAACCACCTCGGCGGATCTGCGCCGGTTCACCCGCTCGGTCATCCAGGCCGACACCTACGGCATCGCGATCGCGGTTGTGCTGCGGGTGCAGGCCGGGGAGATGCGCCTGCGACGCCGTCAGCGCGCCGAGGAGAAGGCCATGAAGGTGCCGGTCAAGGTGCTCTTCCCGCTCGTCTTCTGCATTCTGCCGGTGCTGTTCATCGTGCTGCTCACCCCGGCCGTGCTGAGCATGGTCGAGGCGTTCTCCTAGAAGGCGCTTCACCGACAGAACACCCCGGATGCGAGCGGCTAACGGAAGTTGACGAACTGCAGGGCCACGTCGAGGTCTTTGCCCTTGAGCAGAGACATGGTGGCCTGCAGGTCGTCGCGGCTCTTCGAACTGACGCGCAGCTCGTCACCCTGGATCTGGCTCTTGACGCCCTTGGGGCCCTCGTCGCGAATGATCTTGTTGATCTTCTTCGCGTTCTCCTGGTCGATCCCGGCCTTCATCGAGGCTTCGATGCGGAATTCCTTGCCGGAGGCGAACGGGTCACCCGCGTCGAGGCTGCGCAGGGAAATGCCACGCTTGATCAGCTTCGACTCGAACACCTCGAGGATCGCCTTCACGCGCTCCTCGGAGTTGGCCTTCATGAGCACCTTCTCGCCGCTCATCTCGATCGAGGCGCCGACGTTCTTGAAGTCGTAGCGCTGCGCGACCTCCTTGTGGGCCTGGTTGAGGGCGTTGTCGACCTCCATCGGGTCGACCTTGCTGACGATGTCGAACGTTGAGTCTGCCATGCCTGCAATGTTACCCAGTGGGCGGGCTATTCGCCGGGACGGGCGGTGCTGGAGCGCACGAGGAGTTCGAACGGCATGGGCGTGTTGAGATCGGTCAACTGATTTTGGCCGGGCCGCAGCCGGTCCAGCAGGATCTCGACGGCCATCTCACCCTGCCCCTGCGGGAACTGGGCGATCGTCGTCAGGCCGAAGAAATCGGCGAGGTCGTAGTCGTCCACCCCAACCACGGAGACGTCCCGCGGCACGACGAGTCCCAGGTCGCGGGCGGCGAGGATGCTGCCGATTGCCATCTCATCGGACGCCGCGAAAACCGCCGTCGGCCGGTTGTTCGGGCTGCCGAGAAGCTGCTTCGCGGCTTGGTAGCCGCCGCGCATGGTGAAGTCCGCCGCCAGAAACAGGGCGGGATCCGGAGTGATGCCTGCCGCCTCGAGGGCGAGCTCGTAGCCGACCCGGCGGTTCGTCGGCAGGTGGAAGTCCAGGTCGAGGGCTTTGTTGCCGCCGAGGTGGGCGATGCGCGTGTGGCCCAGGGACAGGAGGTGCTCGGTCGCGTGCCGGGCGATGGCCACGTCATCGACCGTCAGCGTTCGCACGCCCTGGATCGGGCCGCCGACGCCGACGAGCGGCTTCTCGATTGCATGCAGGCGGGCCACCTCGTCTTCAGTCAGCTCGAGCGAAATGGCGATCACGGCATCCACTCGCTGGCGCAACAGGAAATGCTCGAACACGCTGCGGCGCTCAGCCTCTCCGCCGGTGAGGCTGTACAGGGTGAGGTCGTAGCCGTTGCGGAGCAGCGCTTTCTGGGCACCCTCGACGACGCTGGAGAAGAACCAGCGGTCGAGGAAAGGCACCACGACGCCGATGTTCTTCATGCGGCCGGACGCCAGGCTCGAGGCGGTGGAGGAGACGACGTAGCCGAGTTCCCCGGCCGAGGCCTCGACCTTCAACCGAGTGGCCGGCGACACATGGCCGTTGCCACTGAGGGCGCGCGAGACCGTGGCCGTGGAGACGCCGGCGTGACGTGCGACCTCATCGATGCCGACCATATGAATATTCCTTCACAGTGTGAAAAATGAGCCCTCGTCGATCATATCCACCGGCGGATACACGCCAGGCGCGTGCGCTGATTTCTCACTCGCGCCCAAAACCTTGTATTCTGTCTGAGCGCCTCCGGTCACGTGTTCTGCATATGGTCGGGCGCGTATTGGCAAGTTACCCAAGTGGCCAAAGGGATCTGACTGTAAATCAGCCGTCTTAGACTTCGGGGGTTCGAATCCCTCACTTGCCACCCTCACAAGCCCCGGAAACACTGTGTTTCCGGGGCTTTTTCGGCCCTTCCCGCACCAGGATCACACCGGGCTGATTGTGCGGGGGCCGTAGCGTTGGAGCATGACCACTCCCGCATCGACCGAACTGCTCCGCCTCGCCCAGGACATCGCCCTCGAAGCCGGTGAACTGGCCCTGACGCGGCGAGCGGAGGGCGTGCGCGTCGCGGCCTCCAAATCGTCGCCCGAAGACGTGGTCACGGATGCCGACCGCGAGACCGAGGCGTTGATCCGTCGCCGCCTCGCCGAGGCCAGACCCCATGACGGCTTTTATGGTGAGGAATCGAACGCCACCGGCGGTACCTCCGGACTGACCTGGGTGGTCGACCCGATCGATGGGACGGTCAACTACCTCTATGGGATCCCTGCGTGGTGCGTCAGCATCGCCGTCGTCGAGGGTGAACCGGATCCGGCAACCTGGACGACCCTCGCCGGGGCCGTGCGGAACCCCGTCGCCGACGAACTCTTCACCGCCTCGGCCGGGCGCGGGGCGTTCCTTGGGCAACGCCAACTGCAGGTCCCCGCCGAGGTACCGCTGTCACTCTCACTGCTCGGCACCGGCTTCTCCTACCAGGCGGCCCGTCGGGAGCGCCAGGCTGACGTTGTGCGCGGCCTGATCGGCCAAGTGCGGGACATCCGCCGGATCGGGTCGGCAGCTCTCGACCTGTGTTCGGTGGCCGCCGGGCGGCTGAACCTCTACTACGAGCGCGGCCTGAACCCGTGGGACCAGGCCGCCGGATCGTTGATCGCGCGCGAGGCCGGAGCGAAGGTCGGTGCCTTCGGCGACGGGCGGGAGGGGTCCGACCTGCTCATTGCCGGTGCACCAGGCCTCTACGAGGTGTTCGAGCCGATTCTCTTCGAACTTTTCGGCCGCTTCATGGACGAGGGCGTGCAGTAACGCCGCCGCGCCGCCGGATGCCGCTGAAACAGTGGCAAGCACGGCCATCGGACGGCGCGGCCAGGGACCGCTTAACCGGAGGTGAGTGCCCCGCTTTCGGGTGTCATTCGGCGTCGATCTGTGCAATTGCGGGGCCACAGACGGTAGCCTGTATTGATTCGTTACTTTGGCCGTGGCCAAGTTGACTGTCCGTCACCCTGTCCGACGCGCGGAAAGAAATCTTCCTTTGCTCCCTGACTCCTCCAGCTCTGCTGCCTCGCGGCCGGGCGCGAGTGACCCTGTGAAGCAGCCCCTCACGCGTCGCGAGTTGCGTGAGCGCGAACGGATGTCCGTGCCGCCGCTGGACCTCCCGCCGCTGGGAAGCGCTGACGCTTCGGCCGCGCCGGTCGCCGGTGAACCCGACGCACTCACACCCGACGCCGAGACTCTGGTTGCCTCGAGCCTGACCGAGCCCGAATTCGAGACCGTGACGATCTCCGACTCGGACCGCCTCATCGCCGCACCGGCCGCCGGTGACGCGCCGGTCTCCGACGTGGAACGGCTGCAGACCACCATCTCCGCCGTCACGACGTCCACGGAGATCCCGTTTCCCACCCGGGCGCAGCGCCGCGCGGAACAGCCCGCCACGCGTCCCCGCCGGGCATCGGCCCGGGAACGCCTGGCACCGACCGTGAGCCCGGCGGTGGCCACTGTGCCGTCACCACGCCCTCGCACCACTGCCGCAGCCCCTGCCCACCGGGTGCGCAAGTTCGCCACGACGGGCGTCACGATGGTCGCCATGGCCTTTGTCGCGCTGATGGCCGTTGCCACCTCACTGCCGGCCGAGGCACTGCTGTCCTCCGCTGACGTGCAGGCCGCCGCCTATGCCGCGAAGGCGGGAGCGAAGGGCGATCCCGCCCAGACGCTGTCCATGACCGGCGGAGCGGACACCATCTCGGTCGAGCGCGACGGCTACGAGTCGAAGACCATCGCCGAGGTCGCCGCGGCCAGCGGCATCCGGATGGAAGCGACCTTCACGAACAACCCGAACGGCACCATCCAGTGGCCGTTCTCCGTCGGTGTGCACATCGGCGACCGTTTCGGCTTCCGCGACTGTGCCGGTTGCTCGTCCAACCACGGCGGCCAGGACTTCAACCCGGGCCTCGGCGCCCCGATCCAGTCGATTGCCGACGGCGTCGTGAGCGTCGCCGAAGACGGCGAGGGCAGCCTCGGCGTGCACATGATCATCGATCACATGATCGACGGCAAGCTCGTATCGAGCGTCTACGCGCACATGATCCACGGCTCGATGCTGTTCAAGACCGGCGACGTCGTGACGGTCGGTCAGGTCATCGGCCAGGTCGGCAACACCGGCATGTCGACCGGGCCGCACCTGCACCTCGATATCCGCCTTGGCGGTAAGAACGGGACCAAGGTCGACCCGCTCGTCTGGCTCTACGCCAATACAAACTAGGCCAATACAAACTAGGCCAACACAAACTAGGCCAACACGACCTAGCCTTCCCGGCGCTCGGCCTCGGCCTCGGTCTCATCTTCGGTGTCCGTGTCGGCGGCCCGGTTGCGGCCCATGGCCGCGAGCAGCCCTTCGGGCAGGGCGAGCTGCGAGAGCCCGGCGATGTCGTGCAGGTCGGTCTCGCTGTCTTCATCGGGCTCCATGGCCAGAACCTGGTCGTGCAGTCCCTCCATCTTCAGGTCGAGGCGGTTGGCGACATCCGCTGCCTGCTTGAGGTCGGCCACCAGATCGATCGGAACCGCCCCGCGGTACTTGTAGTAGATCTTGTGCTCGAGACTCGCCCAGAAGTCCATCGCGACCGTTCGGATCTGGATCTCGACCGTGACCTCGTCGACCCGGTCGGACATGAAGACGGGAATGTCGACGATCAGGTGCAGGCTCTTGTAACCGTTCGGCTTCGGGGCGGCGATGTAGTCCTTGACCTCGAGTACCGTGACGTCGAGCTGGCTCGTGAGCATGTCGAGGATGCGGTAGGTGTCGGAGATGAAGCTGCAGGTGATTCGGATACCGGCGATGTCCTGGATCTGGGCGCGGATGTCGTCGAGGACGAGCGGGCAGCCCTTGCGGATGGCCTTCTTCAGGATTCCGTCGGGCGACTTCAACCGTGAACTGACGTGCTCGATCGGACCGTAGTCGTGGATGGAGGCGAATTCCTCCTTCAAGATGTTGATCTTCGTCATCATCTCGTCGGTCGCGAACTTGTACGCCAGCATGAACCGGGTCAGCTCCGTCTTGAGCTCGCGCAGCTCCGCCGGGTCAGCGCGGGCCGGGGTGCCGGTGCCGGTGTCGACCCCGTCTTTGGTCCCGCTGTCGATCCCCGTGCCCGTCACCGCTGCTCCTTCTGCGCGCACACAGAGAGGGCGTCGCCCTTCGATTCTCCCATGCAGGGGCTGCAGGACTGCTGATCGCGCCGCCCCGCACCCCGCACGAATTCTGGGCTAGGCGCGCAGCCAGACGGTGGTGTCGCCGGGCAGCGTGTCGCCGAGCAGCGGACCACTGGCGAGGAGAAGGTCGCCGGCAGGCAGAGGCACGGACGCCGCGCCCGTGTTCGCGACGATCGTCACCGCGCCGTTGGTGAACGCCACGACCTCGTCAGCGTGGCCGTCCAGCCAGCGCACCGAACCCAGCCCGAGGGTGTGTTCGCGGCGCAGGCGCAGGGCCAGCGTGTACAGCTCGAGGGTGGAACCGTCGACCCCGGCCTGAGCGTCGCGAGCAAGCCCCGCCCACTCGTCCGGCTGCGGCAGCCAGCTCGCGGCCGAGGGGCCGAAACCGTAGGAGGGTGCGGCGGCTTCCCACGGGAGCGGCACGCGGCATCCGTCACGACCGTAGCGTTCTCCGTTGGTGCGGAACCAGGTTGGGTCCTCGCGGGCGGAGTCGGGCAGGTGGTTGACCTCAGGCAGGCCCAGTTCCTCGCCCTGGTAGAGGTAGCTGGAACCCGGCAGCGCCAGCATGAGGGCCGAGGCAGCCCGGGCCCGGTGCAGGCCGATCACGGTGTCGGGCAGGTCGGGCGTCTTCGGCCCGATGCCGTGGCCCTGCAGGTTCTCGTGGTTGAGCGCGAGGCGGGAGGCGTGGCGCACGACGTCGTGGTTGGAGAGCACCCAGGTGCTCGGGGCGCCGACCGCCCCGAATGCGGCGAGGGAGTCGTCGATGACGCGCCGGAGTGTGGGGCCGCTCCACGGGGTCTCGAGGTAGGCGAAGTTGAAGGCCTGGTGCATCTCGTCGGGGCGCACCCACTCGGCGACGTGGCTGAGCGGGTCGACCCAGGCCTCGGCCGCGAGGATGCGGTCGCCCGGGTACTCGTCGAGGATGAGGCGCCAGTCCCGGTAGATCTCGTGCACGCCGTCCTGCGCCCAGTAGGGTGCGGTGGGAGCAGCACCGGGGATGCTGCCGAGGTCGAGCACCGTGGCGCCGCCCATGCTGCCGCCCTCGACGGGCGTGTAGTCGGGGAGTCCGGCCTGCTTGATCATGCCGTGTGCGACATCCACCCGGAAGCCGTCGGCACCACGATCGAGCCAGAACCGCAGCACGCCCCGGAACTGCTCGCGCACCCACGGGTTGTCCCAGTCGAAGTCGGGCTGGGTGGTGTCGAAGAGATGCAGGTACCACTGGCCGGGCGTGCCGTCCGAGTTGGTGATGCGCGTCCAGGCGTCGCCGCCGAAGACGGACTCCCAGTTGTTCGGGGGCAGTTCACCGTGCTCACCCGAACCGTCGCGGAAGATGTAGTGCGCCCGCTCATCGCTGCCTTCCGGCGATGCGAGTGCGGCCTGGAACCAGGGGTGATCACTGGAGGAGTGGTTCGGCACGAGGTCGACGATGACGCGGATGCCCAGCTCGTGCGCCGTGCGCTGCAGGATGTCGAAGTCGTCGAGGCTGCCGAACAACGGGTCGACGTCGCAGTAGTCGGCCACGTCATAGCCGGCGTCGTGCTGCGGGGAAGTATAGAACGGCGACAGCCAGATGGCGTCGATGCCAAGGCTCTGTAGCGCCGGTAGGCGACTGGTGATGCCGGCCAGGTCGCCCATGCCGTCGCCGTTGGCGTCCGCAAAGGATCGGGGATAAATCTGGTAGATAACGGCGGTGCGCCACCATTCTGTGCCTGTCATCCGTAAAACATTACGGCATTCCGCACAATGTGCAAGCGTTTGCATGACATCTCGGTTAAACGAACTCTACAAAGTATTCGTGGCTGCAGACACATGGGTTGCCACTCCATAAAATAAGAGCTATACATGTAAACGCTTGCACAATTATCAATGTCCTTACGAAAGGCACACCAATGATGGTGAATAAGAAAGGCCTCCTGGCTGCTGGCGCAGTCGCGGTCGCCGCGTCCCTCGCCCTGGCCGGCTGCTCCGGCGGTTCGACCTCCAACGACACCAAGGCCGACTCCGGCTCCGGCTCTCTGACCGTCTGGGTCGACGCCGACCGCGCGGCCGTTCTGAAGGATGCGGCAGCCGCATTCACGAAGGAATCCGGCGTCACGGTCAAGCTCGTGCAGAAAGACTTCGCGAAGATCCAGGAAGAGTTCATCGCCCAGGTCCCCACCGACAAAGGACCCGACATCACGATCGCCGCCCATGACTGGCTGGGCAACTTCGTCAGCAACGGCGTCGTACAGCCGGTCGAGCTCGGCGACACCGCGGACGGCTATCAGCAGGTTGCCGTCACGGCCATGAGCGTCGAGGGCAAAACCTACGGCGTGCCGTACTCGGTCGAGAACATCGCCCTCCTGCGCAACACGGCCCTCGCGCCGACCGCACCGGCCACGTACGACGACATGATCGCCGCCGGCACAGCAGCCGGTACGGAGTTCCCGTTCCTCGTGCAGGTCGGGCCGGAGTCCGACCCGTACCACCTGTACCCGTTCCAGACCTCGTTCGGCGCTCCCGTCTTCGGCACCAACGCCGACGGCAGCTACAACGCCGACGACCTCTCCATCGGCAACGCCGGCGGCGAGGCCTACGCGGCCTGGCTGGCCAAGGAGGGCGCAGCCGGCCACCTGAGCGTGAACGTCACCGGCGACATCGCCAAGGAGAAGTTCAACGCCGGAGCGTCGCCGTTCCTGATCACCGGCCCGTGGAACGTGCCGGATGCCCAGAAGGCCGGCATCGACGTGGCCATCGACCCGATCCCGTCCGCCGGAGGTTCGCTCGCGCAGCCGTTCGTCGGCGTGCAGGGCTTCGTCGTCAGCGCCAAGTCCAAGAACGCCCTCGCTGCAAACGAGTTTCTGGTGAACTACATCGGTTCCGAAAAGGTGCAGACCGAGCTCTACACGGTCGGCGGCCGTGCACCGGCCCTGACCGCAGCGTTCGAGGCTGCCAGCTCCGACCCGATCACCGCCGGCTTCGGCGCTGTCGCGGCCGAGGCCGTGCCCATGCCCAGCATCCCGCAGATGGGTAAGGTCTGGCAGTTCTGGGGTGTCACCGAGGCCGCGATCATCACCGGCGCCGGAGACTCCACCCAGCTCTGGCAGAAGATGACGGCCGACATCCAGGCCGCCATCAAGTAAGCGCTCCACCGCGCAGTTCTGAGGCTGCCCCGCGTCTTTCGAGGCCGGGGCAGCCTCCTGCGAATGCACCACGCACCACCCGGCACCACCACGCAACCAAGCATGTCCAGAACGGCAGAGAGCGGACGAAGATGACCAGCACAGGCACCGAGCGCGATGACGCGCCGGTCACCCCCCAGGGCGCCGAGCTTGATCAGGCGCCGGTTCCCCCGTCGAACCGCTCGAAGCGGGCCTCCCGGGTGGCGGAGGCGGCATCCGTTGGGGTGAAGGTGCTCCTGGTCAAGATCGCGCTGCTCTCGATCGTCGACGCGATCAGCGTTTACGCGCTGATGGTGCTCTTCCTGCGGGAGGACTGGCTGGTCTTCGGCGCCGTGCTGGTCGTGACGCTCATCGTCAACTGGATCTACTTCAGCCGCTACAAACTCCCCGCGAAGTATCTCGCCCCCGGCCTGATCTTTCTGCTGATCTTCCAGATCTTCGTAGTTGGCTACTCCGGCTACATCGCCTTCACCAATTACGGCACCGGCCACAACAGCAACAAGCAGGACGCGGTCAACGCCCTGATCGTCTCGTCCCAGCAACGCGTGCCCGACTCACCCACCTTCGGCCTGACCGTCGTCGAGCGCCTCGGCCTGTACAGCTTCCTGGTCACCGACCCCGACGGGGAAATCAGCGTCGGCGGCACGGATGCCCCGCTCAGCCAGGTCTCGGACGCAACGGTTGACGGCAGCGGAAAGGCCGTGGAACTGCCCGGCTTCACGACCCTTGACTTCTCCGACATCGTCGCCAACCAGGAGGCCATCGCGGCTCTGTCGGTGCCGCTCTCCGACGACCCGAACGACGGCACCCTGCGCACCCCCGACGGCTCCAGCGCCTACCTCTACCTCTCCGACCTCGTCTACGACGACGCGGCCGCCACCATGACCAACACCACGACCAACGTCGTCTACACCGACAACGGCGAGACCGGCTCGTTCGTCGCCACCGACGGAACCGAGCTTCTGCCCGGCTGGAAGGTCAACGTGGGCCTGGCGAACTTCGCCGAGGCGTTCGGCTCCGAAACGATCCGCGGCCCGCTGATCAGCGTGACCATCTGGACCTTCGCCTTCGCGTTCCTCTCGGTGCTGACCACCTTTGGGCTGGGTCTGTTCCTGGCGATCGTGTTCAACAACCTGCGGATGCGCGGCCGCAACTTCTACCGCGTGGTGCTGATCCTCCCCTACGCGTTCCCGGCGTTCCTCTCCGCCCTGGTCTGGGCAGGCATGCTCAACCCCCAGTTCGGCTTCGTCAACCAGGTTCTGTTCGGTGGGGCGGAGATTCCCTGGCTGACGAACGAGTGGCTGGCCAAGTTCAGCATCATCTTCGTGAACCTGTGGCTCGGGTTCCCGTACATGTTCCTGGTCTGCACCGGCGCGCTGCAGTCGATTCCGGAGGAGATCCAGGAGGCGGCGACCGTGGACGGTGCCAGGCCTGGCCAGATCTTCCGCTTGATCAAGCTGCCGCTGCTGCTCGTCTCCGTCGCTCCACTGCTGATCTCGTCGTTCGCGTTCAACTTCAACAACTTCAACCTGATCTACATGCTCACCAACGGCGGGCCCAGGGACGTGACGGCGGGCGTGAACGTGGGAGCCACGGACATCCTGATCTCGATGGTCTACAAGGTGGCCTTCGTCGGGGCGAGCCGGGACTACGGGCTTGCGAGCGCGTTCTCGATCATCATCTTCCTCCTGGTCGCGATCGTGTCGATCATCAGCTTCAAACAGACCAAGGCGCTAGAGGAGTTGAACTGAGATGCGAATTGCAGCCCCGGAAACCAGCGACCAGTACATCCCGACGAAGCGGCCGTTCAACGTCGCCCGGTGGTTCAAAGACACCGGATGGCGCCACCTGGTCGGCGCCGTCATGCTCGTCTTCTGCTCCTTCCCTCTGCTCTACGTGCTGTCTGCGTCCCTGCACCCCGGCGGAACCCTGATCACGGCCAACGGCCTGTTCAGCGAGATCGATCTCGGCAGCTACGAGACCCTGTTCAACCTTCCGCAACAGCCCTATGCGGCCTGGTACGGCAACACCCTGATGATCGGTACCATCACCTCGGTGTGCACGGTGTTCCTCGGCGCGCTCGCGGCCTATTCCTTCTCGCGCATGCGCTTCGCCGGCCGCCGCGCCGGGCTGCTGATGCTCGTGCTGGTGCAGATGTTCCCGCAGCTACTCGCCGTGGTGGCCATCTTCCTGCTACTGAACGGCATCTCCGACATCTTCCCGCTGATTGGGCTCGACTCACAGATCGGTCTGATCATGGTTTACCTCGGCGGAGCCCTCGGGGTGAACACCTACCTGATGTACGGCTTCTTCAACACAATCCCGGCATCGATCGACGAGGCCGCGAAGATCGACGGGGCCGGGCACGCCCGGATCTTCTTCACAATTATCCTGCGGCTGGTCGCGCCGATCCTCGCCGTGGTCGGGCTGCTCTCGTTCGTGGGCACAACCAACGAGTTCGTCATCGCGAGCATCGTGCTGATCACGCCCGAGAAGCAGACCCTCGCGGTGGGCCTGTACCAGTTCGTGTCTCAGGAGTTCTCGAGCAACTACTCGGTCTTCGCGGCCGGCGCCGTGCTTGCCGCCCTGCCCGTGATGGCCCTGTTCCTGTGGCTGCAGAAGTACATCGTGGGCGGCCTGACCGCCGGATCGGTGAAGTAAGCCCAGCATGCTTCCGCACCACGACGGGTCGCCGCTGTACGTCTCCGACCAGGCACCCCAGCCCGGCGACACGGTTCGCGTGCGGATGCGGGTGCCGGAGGCGTGGGGCGCCGTGGCATCCGTGTATGTGCGCTCGACGCCGGACCGGGAGCCGCGCTTTCGCGAAGCCCGGCTGCTCGGCGCGGCGGATGGCTGGCAGTGGTGGGAGGCTGAGGTCGAGATCCTGAACCCGGTCAACGCCTACCGGTTCCTGATCAACCGGGTCGACGGCGGACACTGGTGGGTGAATGCCGCGGGGGCGCACTCCCGTGAGACCCTCGACGCGGAGGACT
Organism: Actinomycetales bacterium; assembly: GCA_038319305.1. Taxonomy (GTDB): domain Bacteria; phylum Actinomycetota; class Actinomycetes; order Actinomycetales; family Microbacteriaceae; genus Cryobacterium. The sequence continues at coordinate 14,022 of JBBQDC010000067.1, forward strand.
TCAAGCTGCTCAGCTACCCGGCGGCACCGGGCTGGGCCGCGGCGACCGTGATGTACCAGATCTTCCCGGACCGCTTCGGGCGCTCCCCGGCCGCCGCGCTGCGCGAGAAGCCGACCTGGGGCATCCCCGCGGCGTGGAGCGACCCGGTGGCCGCGGGGCAGCCCGCCCGGTCGCACCAGTTCTACGGTGGGGACCTCGACGGCATCGTTTTGCACCTGGATCACCTCGAACGGCTCGGCGTCACCCTGCTTTACCTGACGCCCGTGTTCCCGGCCGGTTCGAGCCACCGCTACGACGCGCAGAGCTTCGACGAGGTTGACCCGGCCCTGGGCGGCGATGCGGCCCTCGTGCGGCTGGTCGAGGCCGCCCACCAACGGGGCTTCAAGGTGATCGGTGACCTCACCTCGAACCACTCCGGCAACCAACACGAGTGGTTCGAGGCGGCGCACCGCACCCCGGATGCTGCCGAGAGCGCCTTTTACTACTGGCTCGACGAGCAGAACGAGCACTACGCGTCCTGGCTCGGCGTGCCCAGCCTGCCGAAGTTCAACTGGACCTCGTCGGAGCTGCGCCGCCGGTTCATCGAGGGACCCGGGTCGGTGGTCGCGAAGTGGCTGCGGGCCCCGTACCACCTCGATGGCTGGCGCATCGATGTGGCGAACATGACCGGCCGCCTCGCGGGGGAGGACCTGAACGCGGAGGTGCGGCAGACCATCCGTCGCACCATGATGGACGAGAACCCCGACACGATCCTGCTCGGTGAGTCGACCAACGACGCCGCGGGCGACTTTCAGGGTGACGGCTGGCACGGCGCGATGACCTACACGACCTTCACCCGTCCGGTGTGGAGCTGGCTCTCGAAGCCCCACAGTCCCTCCTCGTTCTTCGGGCTGCCGTACGGCACCATCCCGCAGTGCGACGGGCGAGAGTTCGTCGACGCCCACCTCCGGTTCACGGCCGGGTATCCCTGGCGCACTCGCCTAGCCACGATGAACGCGCTCGACACGCACGACACGCCCCGGTTTCGCACCCACGCGATCGACGGGGGAGTGGCCGTCGCCTTCGGGCTGAGCGCCACCCTGCCGGGTATCCCGGTGGTCTTCGCCGGCGACGAATTCGGCCTGGTCGGCGACGACGGTGAGGGCTCGCGCACCCCCATGCCCTGGGATACGGCGGGCGACCCTGAGGTGGCAGCCACGATCGACCTGCATGCGGCACTGATTCACCTGCGCACCGCCCACCCGGCCCTGAACGGTGGGGGGATGCGCTGGGTGCACGTCGGCGCGGATGTGCTCGTCTACGTGCGTGAGGGCGCGGAGGAGTCGGTGTTGATGGTCGCTGCTCGCGCCGCGTGCGCGGTGACCCTGCCGCAGGAGGCCGTCGCGGGGGAACCAACCTGGCTTCTGGGCGGCGCCGCACTGAGCGTGGCAGGCGGGAGCGTCCGGATCGAAACGGCGGGGCCGAGTTTCACCGCGTGGTCGCTGCCGGGGGTTGCGGTTCCCGATTCCGCCCTGCGGTCATCGGGCAGGCTGACTTGATGATAATATTTACCGGTTGCCGAAATTTGGCTTAGTTTTCGTTCAGACGGATGCTTTGCCCCCTTAGCTCATTGGTAGAGCACTTCCTTGGTAAGGAAGAGGTAGTGGGTCCGATTCCCACAGGGGGCTCTGGCTTGGAAGCTCTTGCAGCCGACAGGTCGTGGCGGGGTAGCTCAGTTGGTTAGAGCACACGGCTCATAATCGTGGTGTCGCGGGTTCAATTCCCGCTCCCGCTACACATAAAGGCCCTTTGA
>JBBQDC010000068.1:0-15412 GCA_038319305.1 Actinomycetales bacterium
GGGGTGAGGGGCAGGGATCCGGAAACGGGACCGGTGGCAGTGCAGAAGGTGGGGCGGGCGGTTCCGGTGCTGGTGGAGGCCAAGCGGGTGCGGCACCCGTTGTCGATCCGCTGGCATTCGTGCGCGACGGCTTCACGGTCAACTGCATCCCGGGTTCGCCGTGCGATCCGAACCTCGTGGTGCGGGTCACCGACCTGGTCAACTTCCAGCCGGCCGCGCCGTCGCAGACGATGGAACCGCGGGGCTGGAGCGTGGCGGGGATGCCTGCCAACTTTATCGCGTCGGCATCCGTTCACACCCGCACCGGTACGCTGCTCGGCCATCCGGCCGAGGTGCGTTTCACCCCGGTCGGCTACCACTGGACCTACGGCGACGGCGCGCAGTCACGAACGAACTCGGGCGGCGCAACCTGGGCGGCATTGGGCCTGCCGGAATTCTCCGACACCGCGACCAGTCACACGTTCTCCGGTTCGGGGAGCTACGTCGTCGTCGTCGCGGTGGGGTACTCGGCCGAGTACCGATTCGCGGGCCTTGCCTGGCGCCCGGTTCGGGGTACGCTGTCAGTTTCGGCGAGCCCGCTCGGCGTGATCGTGGGGGACGCCCAGACGGTGCTCGTCGGCCGGGAGTGTACGACGAATCCGTCAGGTCCGGGTTGTTGACCGGTGGGGTCAGGCCGGACCCGATCAAGTCACGGCGTCGTCATTGAATGCTCCCAGCCTGCACATACCATTCGTTCAGGTTCAGGAGTCAAGGTGGAATCGCTTGGAAGGAGCACACCATGACCGACAACCCGCAGGTACCCGGAAGCACTCCCGATCCCGAAGATGCAGTCCCATTCGAAGTGAATGAGGCCGGCGAGGCGTCGGCCCCAGCGCACCCTGCCGCTGACAGCTCTTCCTCCAGCACCCCCGCCGACGAGCAGCCGACCGATGTTGTTCCCGACACGTCGACCGCCTCCGAACAGCAGGCGCCGGCTCCTGCCGACCTGACGGCACCCAACCAGCCCGCTTCAGCTTCCGAGCCCAGTGCCGCCGAGCCCACTGGCTCCCAGCTCACGGGTACTCAGCCCACGTTCGCCTACGCCACGGATGCCTTCGGCCGACCGATCCAGGGTGACCCCACCCAGAACGCGTACGCACCGAACACGGTTCCACAGTCCTACGCCCAGCAGAGCGGGAACAGCGGCTACCCCACCGAGACGGCTGGCACCCAGCGCACGGCGCCCCGACGCTCGGGCAATATCGCCCTGATCGCGGCGCTCGCCATCGGTGCGCTCGTGGGTGGGGCATCGGGCGCCGGGGTGACCGCGTTCGTGCTCACCAACCAGACCAGCGGCATTCCGGCCAGCCAGGCTGACGGCCCCAACTCCGTCGTGGTCAACAACACGGACAGCGTCAACCAGATCACCGCGGTGGCCGCCAAGGCCACGCCCAGCGTCGTCACCATTGAAGCGTCCGACGGAAGCTCCGGCGGAACCGGCTCCGGTGTCATCCTGAGCGAAGACGGCTACATTCTCACGAATACTCACGTCGTCACCCTCGATGGCGCCGCAGCCGGCGCCACCATCCAGGTCACCGCCAGCGACGGCAAACTCTACGCCGCCAGTATTGTCGGCACCGACCCGATCTCCGACCTCGCCGTGATCAAACTCGACGGTGCGAGCGGGCTGACGCCGATTCGCTGGGCCGATTCCGGCAAGCTCAATGTCGGCGACACGGCCATCGCGATCGGCGCACCGCTCGGCCTCTCCGGAAGCGTCACCGACGGCATCGTCAGCGCCCTGAACCGCAGCATCTCCATCGCCTCTTCGGCTGCGCCGTCGACGCCAGACAACTCCGCACCTGATGAGAACCAGAGCCCGTTCTTCTTCGACCTTCCCGACCAGAACGGCGGCCAGAAGCAGGCTCCTTCCACCGGCAGCATCTCGCTTTCGGTCATTCAGACGGATGCCGCGATCAACCCCGGCAACTCCGGTGGAGCCCTGCTCAACTCCAAGGGCGAGCTGATCGGAATCAACGTGGCCATCGCCAGCGCGGGCGGTGACTCGGCGGCGGCCGGCAGCATCGGCGTCGGCTTCTCGATCCCGTCGAACCTGGCCCAGCGCATCTCCGACGAACTTATCGCCACCGGCACGGCCAGCCACGGTCTGCTCGGGGCCAGCGTCACCAGCGCGGCCGGCAGCCCGGAGAGCACCACCGTCGGCGCACTGATCAGCGAGGTTTCCCCGGGCGGTGCGGCTGATAAGGCCGGTCTCCGGAAGGGGGACGTCGTCACCAATCTCAACGAACTGCCCATCACCGACGCAAAGGACCTGACCGCCCAGGTTCGGGCTCTCGCGGCCGGTGAGACGGCCGATCTCACCTATGTGCGCGACGGTAAGTCGGTTACGGTTTCCGTCACGGTCGGCGCACTCTCCAGCTGACCACGCGCTCCTTCCAAAGAACGACAGCTGCGCCGCCGGTGATCCACCGGCGGCGCAGCTGTCGTATGCCGGTCCGATTCCAGCCGGAAAGTCGCGGCTGGTAGGCTCTAACATCCGTCCAGAAGAATGGAACTATGACCAGCCAGGATCTCTCTTCCGGAGACAAATCCCTGCGCGGGGTTTCCTACGTGATGCCGGTGCTGAACGACGTGACCCATGTGCGCGCCGCCGTGACCAGCCTGCTCCGCCAGGACTACGAGGGGCCCTTCGAGGTCACCCTGGCCCTCGGCCCGAGCATTGACGGCACGACCGAGCTGGTCGAGGAGATGGCAGCGGTCGATCCGCGCATCCGTATCGTGGCGAATGAGATCGGATCCACGCCGGCTGGCCTCAACACCGCGATCCGCGCCTCTCAGTACCCGTTCGTCATCCGGGTCGACGCCCACTCGGTGCTGCCGCCGGACTACGCACGCATCGCCGTGGAAACCCTCGAGCGCACCGCGGCCGACAACGTCGGCGGTGTCATGGACGCACAGGGCGACAGCCCGTTCCAGAAGGCCGTCGCCCGCGCCTACGGCACGAAGATCGGTCTCGGCGGAACGCCTCTGCACGTCGGCGGCCCGGAGGGTCCCGCGGAAACCGTCTACCTGGGCTGCTTCCGGATGGACAGCATCGTGCGCGTTGGCCTCTTCGATGAGGGCATCAAGCGCGGCCAGGACTGGGAACTCAACCGCCGCCTGCGCGAGAAGGGCGGCACTGTCTGGTTCACGCCCCGGCTCCGGGTCGTCTACCGGCCCCGGCCGAGCCTGGCCCGGCTGGCCCGGCAGATGGTGTCCACCGGACTCTGGCGCGGGGAACTGGCCCGGCGGTATCCCGAGGACAACGGCATCCGTTACTTCGCACCGCCTGTCATGGTCCTGGGCGTCACGGTCGGGACTCTGGCCGGGCTGGCCGGGCTGGTGCAGTTGGTCACCGGGGGTACCCCGTGGCTGTTGCTCGGATTCCTGATTCCCGCCGCCTATCTGCTTCTCGTCGCGCTGGCCACGGCCCTGGTGACCCGACCGGACGGGTTTCGTGCCGGGCTGTGGTTTCTCGTAGTCTTGCCCTGCATCCACTTCTGCTGGGGAATCGGCTTCCTGCTCGGGTATCTGAAACTCACCACCAATATCTCGGCCCATACCGGAAGGCAACAATGACGTCAGCGAATCCCGCGGCGGCTCGACCCTCCTCGATCGACGAACTCCGCCGGGTGGCGCAGCCGCCGGAGGTGCGGCTGCGGGCGAACGCCGAGCACTGGACGGCGTCGCTCTACCTGCGCGACATCTCCCCGTATCTGACCTGGATGCTGCTGAAGACCCGCATCTCGGCGAACGGCGTCACGGGCCTGATGATTCTGGTCGGCTGGTCCACGGCGGCCGCGCTGCTCATTCCCGGCGTCTGGGGCGCTTTGCTCGCTCTCCTGCTCGGGCAGCTGCAGATGCTGGTGGACTGCTCCGACGGCGAGGTCGCCCGCTGGCGCCGGCAGTCCTCCCCGGCCGGCGTGTTCCTCGACAAGGTCGGGCACTACACGACCGAGGCTCTCATCCCCATTGCTTTCGGAATCCGGTGCGCCTTCTACCCGTTCGAGGCTCCGGCCGACTTCCTGTGGACCACGCTCGCACTCCTGCTTGCCCTGATCATCGTGCTGAACAAAGCACTCAACGACATGGTCCACGTTGCCCGCGCGAACGCCGGCATGACCAAGCTCGCCGACCGCAAACACGAGCAGGCCCCAACGTCGAGCTTCATCGCCCGTGCCCGCCGCCTGGCCCGGTTCCTCCCGTTCCACCGGCTATACCACTCGGTCGAACTGACCATTCTGATTTTCGTCGCCGCAGTCGTCGGCAGCTTCCTCGGCGAACCGACGGTCGACCGGTTCGTACTGGTGGCGCTCGTACCGCTGGCCTTCCTCTCACTGGTGGGGCACTTCGTGGCCATCATGGCGTCCAAACGTGTCCGCTCCTAACCTTTCGCCGGTCACCGGCGCCCCACCGACCGTGGGGGTCGTGCTGCTCACCCAGGGCACCCGTCCCGACGACCTTGCCCGCGGCATCCGAAGCCTGCTAGCCCAGCAGGACGTGCACCTGGATATCGTGTGTGTGGGCAACGGCTGGCAGCCGACCGGGTTGCCGCACGACGTGAAGACCCTCGGCCTGCCCGAAAACCTGGGCATTCCGGCCGGTCGAAATCGCGGGGTCTCCCACGTCACCGGAGAGTTCCTCTTCTTCCTCGATGACGACGCCAGCATCCCTGACCCGCAGTTCCTGCGTGATGCCGTCTCCGTGCTGCGCGCGGACCCAACCATCGGTCTCCTGCAGCCTCGGGTGGTAGACCCGACCGGGATCGCGTCTCCGCGACGCTGGATCCCGCGCATCCGCAAGGGCGAGGCCACCTACTCCAGCAACGTCTTCTCGGTCTGGGAGGGGGCAGTGCTGCTGCCTCGGTCTGCCTTCGATGCTACCGGGGGCTGGGCCGAGCCGTTCTTCTACGCCCATGAGGGCATCGAGCTGGCCTGGCGCGTCTGGGACCTGGGCCTGCGCGCCTGGTATTCGGGCGAGCTGGAAGCGAATCATCCGGTGATCGCACAGACCCGGCACGCCGACTACTACCGACTGAACGCCCGCAACCGGGTCTGGCTGGCCCGCCGCAACCTCCCGGCCTTGCTCGTGCCCGTCTACGCCGGATCCTGGCTGTTGATCCAGCTGCTGCGCTGGGCCCGCAATCCGAGCGCGCTGCGCGCCTGGCTCGCCGGGTTCCGCGAGGGGTGGACCACTGACCCCGGGGAACGACGTCCGCTCAAGGCGCGCACGGTGTGGCGGATGACGATGGCCGGCCGACCACCAATCGTCTAACGATCCTATCGAAAAGTCCCCCGTCGGGGGGTCAGCGGCCTCGGGTGAGTGGCATCGTCGGTACTCTTGAGGGGTGGATATACAACGAGACGTCAGGCTTGGACTCAAGCTGGTCAGAGACGTCACGGCGTCGCGCAAGGCACAGCGGCGGCTGAACGGGAAGCTGTCCACGCGGGAACCGCTGCCCCTGCAGCACTTCAAGATCGCGGTCTACTTCGCCGATGGCGGCGTCAATCTCTACCAGATGCGGCAGTGGTACAAGCCGCTCGCGAAACTCGCCGAAACCTGGCCCGTTCTTGTGCTGAGCCGCAGCGGGGCAGGTGCCCTCGCGCTGATCGACGAATCGCCGATTCCGGTTGCCTACGTTCGCAGGGTCGTCGACCTGGAGCAGGTGCTGGCGCAGCAGGACATCCGGATCGTCTTCTACGTGAACCAGAACACCCGCAACTTCCAGATGATGCGCTACGGGCGCTGCTGGCACGTTTTCATCAACCACGGTGAGAGCGACAAAATGTACATGGTCACGAACCAGATCAAGGCCTACGACTACGCCTTCGTCGCCGGCGACGCCGCTCTCGCCCGCCTCGACAAGGTGCTCTGGGACTACGACTTCGACAAGCGCGCCCTCAAGATCGGCCGTCCCCAGGCCGACCACTATTCCGGGGCGACGCCGTTCACCCAGGACGAGCGACAGGTCATCCTCTACGCTCCAACCTGGGAAGGCGACCGGCCCACGGCCGCGTACGGCTCGATCGCGACCCACGGCGTCGCCCTTGTGACGGCGCTTCTGGGCTCGGGCCGGCACCGGGTGATCTACCGTCCGCATCCCCGCAGCGGCGTGGTGAGCAGCGAGTACGGTGCGGCGAACAAGGCCATCATCGCGGCCATCGCGGCGGCGAACGCGCGGGACGCCTCGGCCCGGCACGTCTACGATGCGAGCCCCGATCTGGGCTGGCAGCTGTCGGCGGCGGATGTCGCGATCGTCGATATCTCGGCGATGGTCTACGACCGCCTGGCCTCGGGCAAGGCCCTGATGGTGACTCGCCCCGTTGATCCGTCCGCCCAGATCGACTCGAGCGGTTACCTCTCCGACTGCGAGTGGCTGGATGTCGACCGGGCCGGGAGTATCCTCGACGTGCTCGACGACCTCACCCACGACAGCGAGGCCCAGGACCGGCTCGAGGTCTGGGTCGAGCGCTACTTCGGCGACACGGGCCCGGGAATCGCCACGGAGCGTTTCCAGGCCGCCGTGCAGCACCTGATGGACGAGTGGGAGCACTTCGACGCCGTGCACCCGCAGGCCGTGGTCATGGAGGTGGCGGAACCCGCGATTGATGCAGACGCGGTCCAGCCCGCCGACGAGCCCGCCGACATCGACCGGCTCTAGCCGCAGAAGAGGCGCTGGATCGGCCTTCTGTCGAGGGCCCCCTAGGCACCGCCGGTCCCCGTTGCGGGCTCGCCGTCGGAGGTCTGCGGGTCAGGTGAGTCGGGCATCCGTCGCCGAGGGGACAGCCGGCCGGCCAGGCCGGTCAGGGACAGTCGGGTGATTCCGGGGAGGTGGCGGGCCGGTGATACCCGATCGCCGATCCTCAACCGCGGGTCGAGCTCCTCGCGGAAACCGACCGGGGGCTGGCCGAACGCGAGCCGGGACGAGCGCACGACCCGGGTGCCCAGAATGTGATTGCCGGCGCCCCCGATGACGGCTCCCACGCCGAACGGTAGAGCCTTGCCGATGAAGCTGGCGCCGCCCTTGGCGGCGAACTGCCGGATGAAGCTGCTCTTCAGACGATCGGTCAGTGGCCCCATGATCGCCCGGGGAATGCTGGTTGTGACGAGTTCACCCCAGTAGGCGGTGCGCGGAACGCCGTTGCCGGCAACCTGCCCGGCCAGCTGGCGCACGAGGTCCGAGCCTTCGCGGCCGAGCATCATCGTCATCACGAGAGCTCGAGACCGCTCGGGGTCCTCTAATGCGATGCCGTGCACCTCACACACCGACTGCGTGAACAGGGCGGTGGCCTCGAGAAACCCGGCCGTCTCCACCCCCGAGATGGCCAGGGTGATGCCGGTGCCGACCCCCGGGATGACCGCCGTCGCGCCCACCGCAGCGCCCCCGGTGGTAACGGCGGCGAGATAGCGCCGCTCAAGAATCTGAATGATCTCCACGGGCGACGCCTGAGGGGAACGGCGACGCACGGAACGGATGTGTGCGAGAACGGCAGGACGGTGGATCGCCATCACCCGATCGAAGCCCGTGACGATCCCGGTGGGGAGTTGACCGCCCGTGGGCAGGCCGCCCGTCTCGGAGACAATCGGCTTGTTTTTTCTGGCCATCAGAGTGGCCTCCTTCGCTGTCCCGAAGAGTTTACGTGTCTCAGCTGGACCACTGGCGGAAAACGCGGAGCGCGCCTATACAAAGAGAATGCCTGAGCCGAAGTCAGAAGCATCCCGCATCCTCGGTGTTCGCCTGCGTCGTCGGCGGCGCCAGCTGTCCCTCAATCAGGAAGCCGTCGCTCACCTGGCAGGTCTCAACGTGTCCAACTACGCGCGGATCGACCGGGGACTCGGCAACCCCACGTTCCACACCCTGATCCGGCTCGCGACGGTGCTCTGTATGGAGCCCGGCGACCTGATGACCGGGTTTAATTCCGCTCACCTGCCGCCCTCCCGGAACGAATTGGCCGACCTGGATGCCGTGATCGCTTCGGTCCGCTAGGCCGGCTTGATTCCGTACTGCGAGTTGTAGAGCGCCAACACCTCGGTGATGGGGGCATCCAGAACCAGCGCGCCTTTATCGAGGTAGAGGCCTCTGGTGCAGAACCGCTTGAGGTCCCGCTCGTTGTGGGACACGAAGAACAGAGTTCGTCCACCGGCGAGGAGTTCCTCGATCCGGCGATAGCACTTCTCCCGGAACGCTTTGTCGCCGACCGCGAGCACCTCGTCCACGAGCAGGATGGGCTCTTCGAGCCGGGAAATCACGGCGAACGCGATGCGCACCTTCATACCACTGGACAGATGTTTGTAGGGGGTGTCGACGAAGTCGGCGATCTCGGCGAAGGCGATGATCTCATCGAAGCGGTCGGCGATTTGCCTCCGCGTCATGCCGTGCAGGCCCGCAGTCAGGTAGACGTTCTCTCGCACGGTGAGATCGTCTACGAAGCCACCTGTGATCTCGATCAGGGGTGCCACGCCCTCGGTCACGCGCACGGAGCCCTCGTCGGGCAGCACGACGCCCGTGACCAGCTTCAACAGGGTCGACTTTCCCTGCCCGTTGCGACCGACCACGCCGATCGCCTCGCCGCGCTGCACCGTGAACGACACGTCCCGCAGCGCCCAGAACTCGCCGGGGCGGATGCGCCGTCTCCGGGCGGCGAACAGATCCTTGAACGAGCGCCGACCGCGTCGATTGCGTCGGAAACGGATGCCGACACCCGTCAGGGTGATCACCGGTGCCGACACTAGATCTCCTTCAAGACGGCGCGCTCGGTGCGCGTGAAGACAACCAGACCGACGACGAGGAAGAGGACCGACATCACCGCGCTGATCAGCACGAGGGTCCAATCGAGCTGCTCGGGGAAGAACGCGGCCCGGTACAGGCTGAACAGGCCGCTGAGCGGATTGAAGCCAGCCCAGAACTGCAGTTCCGCGGGGAGGTCCGCCGTGCCGTAGATGATGGGCGACGCGTAGAAGAGAAACCGGAGGATGAGCTTCACGGCCCGCTCGAGGTCGCGGAAGAAGACCACGAGGGGAGCGACGATCAGCCCGATCCCTGTGGTCAGGATCGTTTGGATCAGGATCGCGAGGGGGAAAAGCACCGCCCCCGCGCTCACCTCGGCGCCGGCAGCCACTGCGAAGAGCAGCAGCACCGGGATGGACGCCACGAACTCGATGCCCTTGGACAACACGAGCCGGTTCACCCAGATTGTGCGGGGGATGCGCGTGGACCGGATCAGCTTCGCCTCGCGCAGGAACGCACGTGTGCAGTCGGAGACGGTGCCGTTGAACCACATCCACGGCAGCAGCGCCGACAGCAGGAAAACGATGTAGGGCTCATTGCCGACCGTGCGCTGGAAGACCTGGGTGAAGACGAACCAGTAGATGCCGGCCATGACCAGAGGGTCGAGAATCGACCAGAAGTAACCGAGCATCGACGTTGAATATCTGACCCGCAGGTCCCGCTGAGTGAGCAACCAGAGGGAATGACGGTACCTGGCGAACGTCGTGCGCTGCTCGGGGCGCACTTCCGCATAACTACTCACGCCGTCTATCGTAGGGGCGCGACGCGCGCCCCCGCGCACGACGCCCCTAGACGAAGAGGTTCGCCCGTTCGAGATCCTCCGCGAAGTCAACCTCGACCGCATAGAAATCGGAGATGTCGAGAGGCTCGACCAACAGGTTGTTCTTTTCGATCGCGAGTTCGATTCCGCGCTCGAAGTAGTCCTGGTCGGCGACCTTGGTCAGGTGGTGGAGCAGTACAGCCTTGTATGCGCTGGAAATGTAGTTGATTCCAACGGCCTCGCCGAGCCCGCCCGTGACGGTCTTGGAGAGTTCCCTGATGTAGCCCTCGGCGCTGGTCGTGTACTTGACCTCCTCGTCGGACACCTTGGAGGTGTTGACGGTGACGAAGGACTGGTCGCGAGCAACCATCGCGGCAGCGCGGTCGAGAATGGCAGGGTCGAAGACGACGTCGCCATTCATCCAGAGCACACCGCCGGTGGTGGACGCCTGGAGAGCGCGCATCAGGCTCTTCGAGGTGTTGGTCTGGTCGTACTCTTCGTTGTAAACGAAGGATGCCTGCGGGAAGGCCTCGATGATGTGCTCGAGCTTGTAACCGACGACGATCGTCACCTTCGCCTTCTTGCCGAAGGCGTGGGCAATGTTGTCGAACTGCTGCTGCATGATGGTTCGACCGTCGTTGAGTTCGGTGAGTGGCTTCGGAAGCGAACGACCGAGTCTGCTTCCCATGCCTGCTGCCAAAATGACTACCTGGGTGGTCACGATTGTCTCCTCAAAAAAGAATTCGAGTGACCCAGACTCCCTCATTGTTGGATTGAGTTTGCCTAGGGTTCACTTGTAAGTTCACGTATGGACACACCGTTATGCCAACTCCAGAGTACCCTAAGCCCACTGTTCGGGGAAAGGGCGGCTCCTTTCCGTGCTGGTTTCGTGACCCGGGAGTCCGTGGCTGGGCAGCGCCTGAGGGTCTTCTCCGGTCACCCCCCAAACCTGCGATGTCAGAGCGTCCTTGGTAGGTTAGCGAGGTGACTCCAGCGCCCCCGACATCCGAGCCCGACGAGCAAAAAGCGGGCCCCTCCGCTCCAGATCCCACTGAAAAACAGGCCACGACGCCAGCCGTTGTGCGCACAAGCCCGGTGCGCAAGGCCCCTGTTCGCAAGGCGCCGGCGCGCACCACGGCTACCCCCCGTCCGGCCGCAGTCCGTCCGAGCGTGGCCCGCACGAAGGCGGCTGAGAAGGTAGCTACTGAGGCGGAACAGGGCACCCCCGCGGAGTCTGTTCCGAAGAAACCCGTGCCCAGACCGACTCCGAAAAAGCCCACGACGCGGACGGCCCCGGAAAAGCCCGCCGCCGCGCCGAAGACCGACGCTGCCCCCTCCGGGACCGCTGAGGTTCCGAAAGCCGAAGCCGTGTCTGCGCGCACGGCCGCCGCGCGTGCTTCGTCCGCGCGCACGGCTGCGGCGAAGTCAGAGTCCGTCGGGAAGACCGGTGCGGCGCGGTCCAGCGCCGCGAAGGCCAGTGCCGCTCGGGCTGCGGCGACACGCGCGGCGGCTCTGGCTACTGCCGCGTCGGCAGCCGCCGAACCTGCTGTCGTTGACCCAGTCCAACCTGAGCCTGTTGAACCTGACCCTGAGTCTGCCACTCAGACTCTGCCGGAGTTTATCCCGTCGCCGGTCGAGGAGGCCGATCCGGCACTGGTCGGAGCACTGCCTGTGGCTGAAGCGGCTGTGGACGAAACATCCGTGGCAAGGATGGAGCCCTTGCCGGCCGCAACCGGGTCCAGGAAACGGCCAGCCGTCAAACGTGCGCCCCGCAAGCGCGCCGCTGTATTCGCGCCGGCCGTGCTCGATCCCTCTTCGCCGGTGGTGCTGGAGGTCCGCGGCCTGCAGAAGAGCTTCGGCCAGACCGTTGCGGTATCGGGCATCAACCTCGAGGTTCGTGCCGGGTCATTCTTCGGGATCGTCGGGCCCAACGGCGCCGGCAAGACCACGACGCTCTCCATGGTCACCGGGCTGCTCCGCCCGGATGCGGGCACCGTCACGGTCAACGGTATCGATGTCTGGGGGAGCCCGATCACCGCCAAACGCGTCATCGGCGTTCTGCCTGACCGGCTGCGCCTATTCGACCGCCTGACCGGAGCCCAGCTGCTCTACTACTCCGGGGTGCTTCGGGGCCTCGACGACGTCACCGTTCGGAAGCGCGCGGCCGACCTGGCAACCGCCTTCGGCCTCGAGGATGCGCTCAATCGTCTCGTCGCCGACTACTCGGCCGGAATGACGAAAAAGATCGCACTGGCCTGTGCGATGATCCACTCGCCGCGGCTACTGGTGCTCGATGAGCCTTTCGAGTCGGTTGACCCCGTCTCCGCCGTGAACGTCACGGAGATCCTGCAGAAATACGTCGCCAGCGGCGGAACGGTCGTGCTGTCCAGCCACGGTATGGATCTCATTCAGCGCGTCTGCGATCATGTCGCCATCATCGTGCAGGGTGCGGTGCTGGCATCCGGCACCATCGATGAGGTTCGCGGCGAGAAGACTCTCGAGGAACGGTTCATCGAGCTGGCCGGTGGACGCAAGGCGGCGGAGGGCATGGAGTGGTTGCACAGTTTCTCGGACTGAAAGTCCGCCTGCTTGCCAATCTGTTCCGGCGCAGCCCCTGGCAGGTCGTCGGCATCGTGGTCGGCCTGCTCTACGGCCTCGCTCTGGCCGTCGGCCTCTTTGTGCTGCTTGTAGGGCTCCGTTTCACGGGTGAGGCCGTGGCCATTCGCGACGGCATGATCGTCGCCGGCTCGCTCGTCGTGCTCGGCTTCCTACTGTTCCCGCTCGTCTTCGGGATCGACGACACGATGGACCCGCGCAAATTCGCGACCATGGGCATTCCTACCCGGCGGTTGTCGCTCGGCCTGGCGCTGTCCTCGTTGGTGGGGGTACCCGCGTTCGTGCTGGCGGTCGTGCTGCTCGGCACGGTCGTGACCTGGTCCCGGGGCGTCTTCGAGACGCTGCTCGCCCTCGCCTCCGCGGCACTGCTACTGGCCACCTGCATGCTCGCCTCCCGGGTGAGCACGTCAGTGGCGGCGTTTCTGCTCGCGACGCGTCGATCCCGGGAGTTCACCGGGATCATCGGGGTGCTGCTTCTGGTGATGACCGTCCCTGTCGTGCTTCTGGCGCTCAACTTCGATTGGGCTTTGTACGGGCTCGACCTGATCGGCGGGCTGGCCGGAATCCTCGGCTGGACCCCCCTCGGCGCGGCCTGGGCCGTTCCCGGGGATGCCGCCACAGGTCTCTGGGGCGCGGCCGTGCTCAAGTTGCTGATGGCCTCGCTCACGACATATCTACTGTGGCTGGCCTGGCAGGGTCTGGTGGCTCGAATGCTCGTCACGCCCGGTCGCGAGGCTCAGGTCCGCCAATACGGCGGGCTCGGGTGGTTCGACAGCATGCCCCACACCCCGATGGGCGCGATTGCCGCCCGCAGCCTCACCTATTGGCGACGCGACTCCCGCTACTGGATGTCGGTGATCATCATCCCGGTCATTCCCCTGATCGTGATCCTGCCGCTGTCCTTCGCGGGGGTGCCTATCTCCTACCTCGCGCTGCTGCCGGTGCCGCTGATGAGTGTGTTCCTGGGTTGGACCCTGCACAACGACGTCGCCATGGACCACACCGCTGTGTGGCTGCATGTGGCCTCCGGAACCCGTGGGTTCGAGGACCGGATGGGCCGCCTGGTTCCCGCACTCTTCGTGGGGATCCCGATGATTGCGGCGGGGGCTGCGGTCAGCGTCTCGGTCTATGGTGATTGGGCGGTGATGCCGTCCATCCTGGGGGTGAGCACCAGCATCCTGCTGACCGGGCTCGGGCTCTCGAGCTATTCGTCGGCGCGCTTCCCCTACCCGGCCACGAAACCGGGAGACAGCCCTTTCGCCCAGCCTCAGGCGTCGGACACGGCCGCCGCGCTGATCCAGACGTTCACTTTCGCCGGATCGATCCTGTTGTCGCTCCCTGCACTCGCGTGCGCACTGCTGGGCATCTTCGTTGACCCGGTCTGGAACATCCCGGCTCTCGTCCTGGGTGTCGGCATCGGCCTGATCACGCTCGTGGGTGGGGTCTGGATGGGTTCGCTCGCGTTCGAGCGGCGTGGTCCGGAGATGATCTCTTCTGCCAACCGGGCCTGAGCAGACCTGCCCATGCGCCCTCGGGTCTGTTTAGACTGGACGCATGACTGATCACTTTCGCGCGAGCATCGCAGAGCCCGGAAACCCCGGCCCCGGCGGCGGCACCTCGACGCTCGACCGCGAGCTCGAAGAACTCCTCAACCAGGAGCACATTGAGCCGGGCGACCACGAGCGCTTCTCGCACTATGTGCCCAAAGATAAGATCCTCGAGTCGGCCATCTCCGGAAAGCCAGTGCGCGCACTCTGCGGCAAGAAGTGGCTGCCCGGACGCGACCCGGAGAAGTTCCCGGTCTGCCCGGCGTGCAAGGCCATCTACGAGAAAATGAAGGCCTGAAGGCCTGAAGGCCTGAAGGCCTGACGGCCTGTTCGGACCTAGCGGTACAGGGTCGGAATGACAGCGTCGCCGCGTCCGAGACGGAAGGCCTCGATCGGCAGTTCCTGCATGACGGATGCGTGGTGGGCGCGGGCACGGGTCGTGCCGGCCGCCCCAAGGTAGCGTTCGTCGATCACACCGTCGGTGATCAGAGGAACCAGCAGCACGCGGTCCCGGCCCGATGGCTCGGCGGGCGAGGTGGAGTCGGCCGGATTCTCGCCGATCAAAATGACCTCGGCGCGCGCAATACCCGAGGCATCGAGTCGGCGCATGGCTCGCTTGCGGCCGCCGACCGAGACCTTCGCGGCCGAGGTCTTGGCCACGTTGACCCACTCCCCGGCGTCGTCGCGGTGCGCGACGAGTTTGTAGACCATCCCCGCGGCAGGGGAGCCCGAACCGGTCACTACCGACGTACCCACGCCGAAGGCGTCCACGGGCGACGCGGACAGCGCGGCAATGGAGAACTCGTCGAGGTCGCTGGTGACGGTGATGTGCGTGTTGACGGCACCAAGCGAGTCCAGCTGGCCGCGGGCCTCCGCGACCATGGTCGGCAGATCACCGGAGTCGATCCGGATCGATCCCAGTGCCGGCCCGGCCACCCTGACGGCCAGTTCAATGCCCTGGGCAACGTCGAAAGTGTCCACAAGCAGGGTGGTTTCCGGCCCGAAGGCCGCGACCTGGGCGCGGAAGGCGTCTTCTTCGCTGTCGTGCAGAAGGGTGAAGGAGTGGGCGGCCGTGCCCATGGTCGGTACACCCCAGCTGCGGCCGGCCTCCAGGTTGCTGGTAGAGGCGAATCCGGCGATGTAGGCGGCACGGGCGGCGGCGACGCCGGAGTACTCGCCTGTGCGTCGCGAACCCATCTCAGCGAGCGGGCGGCCCAGGCTCACCGACACCATCCGTGCGGCGGCGCTGGCGACGGAGCTGTCGTAGTTGAGCACGCTGAGGATGAGGGTTTCCAGAATGACACACTCGGCAAAGGTGCCCTCCACCGCGATCAGGGGAGAGCCAGGAAAATAGGCTTCGCCTTCCTGGTAGCCCCAGATGGTGCCGCGGAAGGCGTAGTCGGCGAGCCAGTTGAGGGTGGGCTCGCGCACCACCTTGTTGTCTCTCAGCCAGGTGAGTTCGGTATCCGTGAACCGGAAGTCGCGGATGAGGTCGAGCAGACGTCCCGTGCCGGCCACGATGCCGTAGCGGCGGCCGGAGGGCAGGCGCCGGGCGAACGCCTCGAACTGGCACTCCCGGCCGGCGGTGCCGCTTTGGATCGCGGCGTCAACCATGGTGAGTTCGTACCGGTCGGTGCGGAATGCTGAAGATTCGGTCACCCG
>JBBQDC010000069.1:0-15139 GCA_038319305.1 Actinomycetales bacterium
GAAGACGTCATGACTCTGCACGAGAACCTCCTCGTCGCGGGCCTCACTGCGGTCAAGCTGAAGCATGGCGACGAGATCACGGCCCTGTTCGATGTCGAGGTTACCGTTTCGAGCACGCCATTCCCGCGCATCCCGCTCGCCGAAGCGAAGCGCATCGTCGCGGAGCGCGGCTACGAGGTGCCCCGCGCCGATGACGACATGGACCCGGAGGGCGAACGCCAGATCGCCGCCTACGTGCTCGACACCTACGGCCACGAGTTCGTCTTCCTCACCGACTACGCCTCAAGCATCCGGCCGTTCTACCACATGCGCCACGAAGGCGACGCGAGCATCACCAAGAGCTACGACCTGATCTTCAACGGCACCGAGATCTCCACGGGTGCGCAGCGCGAGCATCGCATTGACATCCTGGTGGAGCAGGCGAAGGAGAAGGGCGTCGACCCCGAGGAGATCGGGGGCTACCTCGACTTCTTCCGCTACGGGGTGCCGTCGCACGGCGGGTTCGGCATGGGCCTCGCCCGGGTGCTCATGCTGATGCTGCACCAGGCCAGCATCCGCGAGGTCACCTACCTGTTCCGCGGCCCGACGCGTCTCGAGCCGTAGCAGACCCCGAACCGAACGGGTTAAACGACGACGTCCACGGCCATCCGAGCCGACACGACGGACCGGATGAAGGTTCCTGCCGCCTGGTGCGCCGGGTGCACCTGGTAGCGGTTGACGGCGTCCAAGTCCTCGAAGTCGGCGATCAGTACGATGTCCCAGTTTGTGCCGCCGGCGACATCGAAATCCACTCTCAGCGAGCGGATCTCCTCGATGACGCCAACGAGCCCTTCGAGGCGGGACTCAATGCCGGCCGCGGCGGCGGCCTTCTCGACCGGGTCGACCTGGGCGAGCTGCCAGGAGACGATGTGCCGGATCATCGCACGGCCAGAAGCGCCGTGCGCAATCGCAGCGGGTCGATACGCCAGTAGTTGTGCACCTTGCCATTGAGCAGGAGCACCGGGATGTCCTCAACGTAGAGGGCATGCAGCTCGGCGTCGTCGAGGATCGAGCGCTCCTCGAGAACGATCGCGGGGGCGGCCGGGTCTTCGGCGAGTTTGGTCACGACGCTTTCGACCAGATCCCGGGCGTCGTCGCAGAGGTGACAGCCGGGCTTGCCGATCAGGGTCAGGAGTGCAGTAGCCATGCCTCCAGCCTATGCTGGCTCGTCAGCGCAACACGCAACTAGACTTGACTGCACACATGTCTGCAGACACCATCGCCCCAGCAATCGCGTTCTTCGACGTGGACAACACCCTGGTGCGCGGCGCCAGCCTGTACCACCTCGGGATGGGTGCCTGGCGGCGGCGACTGGTGACCGGCCGGGACGTCCTCTCCTTCGCCTGGAAGCAGGCCCGGTTCATCGCGGTCGGCGAAAACGGAGTGCATCTGGCGAGTATCCGGGAGCGCGCCCTGGAAGTGGTCGTCGGCTACAGGCGCGACGAACTAGTGGCACTCAGCACGGAGATCTTCGACGCCCGCCTCCTGCGGCGGCTCTGGCCGGAAACGGTCGCTGTGGCCCGGGCACACCTGGTGGCCGGGCGCGAGGTCTGGCTCGTCTCCGCGACCGCCCAGGAGGTGGCCGACGTCATTGCCGAACGGCTGGGCCTCACCGGCGCGCTCGGCACCCGGCTCGAGGCCGTCGACGGCGTCTTCACGGGCCGCCTCACCGATGGCGTCTGCCACGGCCCCAGGAAGGCAATCGCTGCCGAGGCCCAGGCGGCCAGAAGCGGCGCCGATCTGGCCGCCTGCTGGGCTTACTCAGACTCCCACAACGACATTCCGCTGTTAGACCTGGTCGGCCATCCGGTGGTGGTGAACCCGGATGCAAAGCTCCGCCGATATGCTGCGGCGCGCCACTGGCCGGTGATGATCCTCAAGCGCGGCAGCATCAAGGCCGCCACCCGAACAAGCAAAAAGCGCTAGACCCCAGGGGCCTAGCGCTCACGCTGGTAAAAATGATAAGCGGTTCAGAACCGTCTACTTCTTGTTACGACGCTGGTGACGAGTCTTACGAAGCAGCTTGCGGTGCTTCTTCTTCGCCATACGCTTGCGTCGCTTCTTGATTACAGAACCCACACGGACCTCACAAAAGAATTGGTTTTGCCGCGGGATTCGCGACAGACACGGTAAATAGCAGTCTACCGGAAAAAGAACACTCTCCTACGCGGTGTGCGCATTCGGGTGTGTGACGGCCGCAGCGCTCAGTCGTTTTTGCGCCATTTTCGGGGCTTGGCGTCTTTGACCGCATGCGCCATCTGGAATGACGTATCGGCGAATGCCTTTCCGATGGCGACCGCGAATGCCCGCTGCTCCTCTTTGAGGCCCTCGGCCTCCTCGGCGATCTCCCCGACCGTGGCGTCGAAGTCGACGCTGAGGAAGGGGATCAGCCAATCTTCGATTTCCTCGAGCGGCGCGTAGTCCAGGTGATAATAACGATGCTGACCAGCTTCTCTAACGCCAACCAGGCCTGCTTCGCGAAGCACCTTCAGGTGCTTGGAGATGGTCGGTTGGCTCAGGCCGAGCTTGTCGACGATGTCAGACACGCTGAGTTCGCCACCGGCCGTATTCGACTGGTTGTATCGCTCGAGGAGAATGCGTAGAATTTCGCGTCGGGTCGAATCCGCCACAACGCCGAAGATGTCTGCCATGCCCCAAGGCTAGTCATTCCCGGTGGGGGATACCATGACGACAGCCGTTCGTCGCGGATAAGTCGGAGGTTTCAGTGCAGACACGAATGGCGGGTTCCGCCTTCGCGCCCCGCCCGACCAACTGGTACGCCTGGCTCCGGGACTCCGTGGACGGTCTGGTTCGCCGTTCGCCATCCCGCTTCGCGATCCTCGTCTTCACGGCCCTGGTCCTCGTTTTCACCCTCCTCTTCTCCCTGCCGATCGCCTCTGCGGACCGCACAATCACGCCCCTGCACGACGCTCTCTTCACCGCTGTGTCGGTGATCTGCGTGACCGGCCTCACGACTGTGGACATGGCGACGCACTGGTCGGCCTTCGGCAACGTTCTGGTGGTGGTCGGCGTCAACATCGGCGGGGTCGGCGTGCTGACCCTGGCCTCGCTGATGGGAATGGTCATCTCCCGACGCCTGGGCCTGCGCGCACGGCTGATGGCCGCCAGTGATACGAACCCCTCCCGCATCCACGCCGGACCGGTCAATGAAGGCCAGGCCATTCGCCTGGGAGAGGTCGGCAACCTGCTCGTGACGGTCGCCATCAGCGCCTTCGTGATCGAGCTGGTCGTGACAGCCCTACTCTTCCCACGTATCCTGGCAGTCGGGGCATCCACCGGAGAAGCCCTCTGGCAGAGCATTTACTACTCCGCCATGGCGTTCACCAACAGCGGCTTCTCCCCCAACGTCGGCGGCCTTACCCCCTTCGCCAACGACTACTGGTTCCTCAGCTCCCTCATGCTGGGGGCCTTCCTCGGCAGCCTGGGATTCCCGGTCATCTACGCCCTCGCACGGGGCTGGCGCAGCCCCCGGCGCTGGTCGCTGCACGTGAAGCTGACCCTCTTCACGACGGTGGCGCTGATCGTGGCCGGCATCGCCATGTACATCGCGCTCGAGTTCGACAACCCGAAAACGTTTGGGTCGCTGAACGCGGGCGACACGATCTTCCAGTCGCTCTTCATGTCGGTGATGACCCGATCCGGTGGCTTCGCGACCATCAACGTCAGTGACCTGCACGGGTCGAGTCTGCTCGCCACGGACATGCTGATGTTCATCGGCGGCGGCTCAGCGTCCACCGCGGGCGGCATCAAGGTGACCACCCTGGCCATCCTCTTCCTGGCGGCCTTCGCCGAGGCCAGCGGACGAAGCCAGATGGAAGCGTTCGGCCGCCGGATCCCCAGCGACATCTTGCGGCTCGCGGTCAGCGTGGTGCTGTGGGGCGCGACGACCGTGGCCGTATCCAGCATCCTGATCCTGCAGATCTCCAAGGCACCCTTCGACCTGGTGCTGTTCGACGTGATCTCCGCGTTCGCCACCTGCGGCCTCTCGACGGGCTTGACCGCCGATCTGCCTCCCGCCGGGGTCTACGTTCTCGCGGCGACGATGTTCATGGGCAGGATTGGTACAGTGACTCTCGCGGCTGCCCTCGCCGCGAGCCAGAGCAGGCAGCTGTTCTCCCGTCCGGAAGAGAGACCCATCGTTGGCTGACCGCTTCAAACACGACGCTCCTGTGCTCGTGATCGGCCTCGGCCGGTTCGGCGCGGCCACAGCCGGGCAACTCGACCGCCTCGGCCGCGATGTTCTCGCCGTCGACGAAAGCGAGGCCCTCGTGCAGAAATGGTCCGAACGGGTCACGCACGCGGTGCAGGCCAACGCCACCTCCATGGATGCGCTTCGCCAGATCGGAGCTCAGGACTTCTCCATCGCGGTCTGCGCCGTCGGCTCATCCGTTGAGGCCAGCGTGCTCATCGCGGCGAACCTCGTCGACCTCGGGATCCCTCAGATCTGGGCCAAAGCGATCTCTAAATCGCACGGCACGATCCTCGAGCGCATCGGCGTGAACCACGTCGTCTTTCCCGAGGCGCAGGCAGGCGAACGCCTTGCGCACCTCGTCTCGGGACGCCTGCTGGACTTCATCGAGTTCGACGACGACTTCGCCCTGGTCAAGATGATCCCGCCGAAGCCGATCCGAGGTCTGAACCTGACCGAATCCGGCCTGCGCCGCAAGTACAACGTCACCGTCGTCGGAGTGAAGAGCCCCGGCCGCCCCTTCACCTATGCCACCGAGAAGACGGTCGTCACCGACCGGGATCTCATCATCGTCTCGGGAACCAAGTCCGACATCGAGCGGTTCGCGTCCCTGGATTTCTAGACCGGGAGTTCTAGACCGGGCGTTCCGGGCCTGCTCCGCGGGTGGACACCCTTCGGCGAAGCAGACTCGGGGGGCTAGTGACCGGCGAGTTCGCGGGCCCGGGCGAGAGCGGCATCCGTCGCCCGATCGAACAGTTCCTTGAGGCCGCCCTTTTCGAGCTCCCAGACTGCGCGCTCAGTGGTGCCGCTGGGGCTCGTGACCTGTCGGCGCAGCTCCGTCGGGGACAGGTCGGATGCCGCCAGCAGGGTGGTGGCACCGAGGAAGGTGCCGTTCACCATGACGGCGGCCTCTTCCGGAGTGAATCCCTTGTCCAGAGCCGTGGCGGTGAGCTGCTCGATCAGGTAGAAGACGTACGCCGGGCCTGACCCGGAGATCGTGCTGAGGGCGTCGAGCTTCTCCTCCGGCACGACCAGCACGTCACCGACGGTGGCGAAGAGGGCGGTGGCGAGCTCAAGGTCGGTGTCGCTGGAGCGCGTGCCCGCGCTCAGCCCCGTGACCGCTTTTCCGACCAGGGCCGGCGTATTGGGCATCGATCGGATGACCGACACCGATTCGGGCAGCAGGGATTCGAACGTTGCGATGGTGACGCCGGCGGCGACGCTCACGACCAGCGTTCCGGGTTCCAGGCTGTCGGCGATCTCGGCCAGGAGGTCGGCTACCATCGCGGGCTTCACTGCCACGATCACGATGCGCGCGCCGGCCACGGCCGTGAGGTTGGCCTCGGGGTCATCGGCGGTGGCCCAGGCGGTCACGCCCTCGATCGCCTGGAGTTCGGCGGCCTTGGCGGCGGACCGGTTGGTGGCACGGATGCCGCCTTCCACGGTCACACCCGGTTGCAGGAGCCCGGTCAGCACGGCCCTCGCCATGGAGCCGGCGCCGAGGAACGCGATCGTGGGCAGTTCGGTGGATGCAGTCGAAGTCATCAGACGAGTCTACTTTCGCGCCTTGGGTCTGAGCCGGGCGGAGTGGCGATCGTTCTAGGATTGCCCCATGAGCACTTCGGGCGGGAACAAGGCCATCATGGCGGCACTCGCCGCGAACCTGGGCATAGCGATCACGAAATTCGTAGCCTGGGCGTTCTCCGGCTCATCCTCGATGCTCGCCGAGGGCGTGCACTCCCTGGCCGACTCCGGCAACCAGGTGTTGCTGTTGGTGGGCGGACGCCGGGCCCGGCAGAAAGCCGACACGGAGCATCCGTTCGGCTATGGGCGGGAACGCTACGTCTACGCCTTCGTCGTGTCGATCATCCTGTTCTCGGTTGGCGGCGTGTTCTCCCTCTACGAGGGCGTGCAGAAGCTCCAGAACCCGCACCCGCTCGAGGTGCCGTGGCTGCCGATCGTGGTGCTGCTCGTGGCCATGGGCCTCGAGTCCTTCTCCCTGCGCACGGCCATCAGGGAATCGAACCTCGTGCGTGGAAACGAGAGTTGGGTGCAGTTCGTGCGGCATTCGAAGGCGCCCGAGCTGCCCGTGGTTCTGCTCGAAGACATCGCCGCTCTCACCGGCCTGGTCTTCGCCTTCCTCGGCGTCGGCCTCACCATCATCACCGGCAACTCGATCTGGGATGCCCTCGGTACCCTGTTCATCGGTGTGCTGCTCGTTCTGGTCGCCGTTGTCCTCGGCGTTGAGACCAAGAGCCTGCTCGTCGGCGAAGGCGCCGGCACAGTGGATGCCACTGCCATCGAGCGCGCCATCCTGGCCGGCCCGGAAACTCGGAAGATCATCCACATCAAGACCCTCTACCTCGGCCCGAACGAAATGCTCGTCGCTGCCAAGATTGCCTTCGTGGCCGACAGTCGGTTCGCCGACGTGGCGGCGGGCATCGACGCGGTCGAAGCGCGCATTCGCGAGGCTGTACCGACGGCCCGGGTGATCTACCTCGAGCCGGACCTGTACGTCGATCCCAACCGACGTCAACCGCCCACCGACGCCATTGTCATCAAAGGCAGTGAGTGATCCACACCGCGGTCGTGCTGCGGCACGATGAGACCATCCACCTCGGCAACCTCGAACCTGTGCTGCGGGATCACGGCTATTCCATCCGCTACGTCGACACCCTGAGGGAGGACGTGCGCGGCCTGGACCCACAGGAAGCCGACCTGTTGGTCGTGCTCGGCGGCGAAATGGGAGTCTACGAAGCCGACGAATTCCCGGCGCTGCACGACGAAATTACGCTGCTCAAGCATCGGCTCGGGGCGTCGTTGCCTGTCTTCGGCGTGTGCCTCGGCGCCCAGCTGATGGCCAATGCGCTGGGCTCCCGCGTCTACCGCGGGCCGACGAACGAGATCGGTTATCGGTCTGTGGAGCCCACGGCGGCCGGGGCGAGCTCCCCGCTGCGGCACATCAGGGGCGTTCCCGTCTTCCAGTGGCACAGCGACACATTCGACCTGCCCGCCGGCGTCACCCGGCTCGCCGGCTCACCCCAGTACGGCAACGAGGCTTTCTCCATCGGCAACTGGGCGCTGGCCGTGCAGTTCCACCCTGAGGTCACCGCCGAGATGCACGAGGTGTGGTTAGCCGCCTCGGAGGCGGAGGTGGCCTCCGAAGGCTTCGATCTGGGTCACCTTCGCCGCGACCGCGAACGCTACTCCAGGGGCATGCAGAGCGCCTCCCGAGCCATGTTCAGCGAATGGCTCGACGGGCTGGATCCAGAAAGAACGCCCTGAGCAGTTCCCCGCACTCGTGTGCGTCGACTTCGGCGTAGACCTCGGCACGGTGATTGAGCCGGCGGTCCCGCAGCACGTCGTAGACGGATCCAGCGGCACCGGCCTTCTCGTCCCACGCGCCGAAAACCACTACGGGCACCCGCGCCGCCAGGATCGCGCCCGCACACATCACGCAGGGCTCCAGCGTCACCACGAGGGTGCAGCCGGTGAGGTGCCAGTCGCCCAGGGACGCGGCGGCCTGACGGATGGCGACCATCTCGGCGTGGCCGGTGGGGTCCTGCAGCGCTTCGCGCTCGTTGCGCCCCCGCCCGATCACCGTGCCGACGGCATCCAGCACCACCGCGCCGACGGGCACGTCGCCCGTTTCACGGGCCGCGCGAGCCTCGGTGAG
Source organism: Actinomycetales bacterium (assembly GCA_038319305.1). Lineage (GTDB taxonomy): Bacteria > Actinomycetota > Actinomycetes > Actinomycetales > Microbacteriaceae > Cryobacterium. Next base: position 7,926 of record JBBQDC010000069.1, read on the forward strand.
CGCAAGCCGCATCCATTCGCTGTGCCGGCGATCGACCTCGCCCATCCGGTTTCCTTCCCCGACTAGTAGATTGAGCCTATGCGAGTCCACGTAGCCGACCACCCCCTGATCACCCACAAACTCACGGTTCTCCGGGACAAGAGCACCCCGTCGCCGATCTTCCGGGCACTTGTCGAAGAGCTGATGACCCTCCTCGCCTACGAGGGAACCCGCGGCGTGCGGGTCGAGGAAGTGACCGTGCAGACCCCAGTCTCCGAGGCCCGCGGCGTGCAGATCAGCGACCCCAAGCCTCTCGTCGTTCCGATCCTCCGCGCCGGGCTCGGCATGCTCGAGGGCATGGTCAAGCTGCTGCCCACGGCAGAGGTGGGCTTCCTAGGCATGGCCCGCAACGAGGAAACCCTCGAACCGACCACCTACGCCGAGCGGCTGCCCGACGACCTCTCCGACCGCCAGTGCTTCGTGCTCGACCCGATGCTGGCCACGGGCGGTTCGCTGATCGCCGCCATCCAGTTCCTCTTCGACCGCGGCGCCGTCGACGTCACGGCCATCTGCATCCTCGCCGCTCCTGAGGGGCTCGCCGCGGTGGAGAAGGCCCTGGAAGGCCGCGAAGTGACCATCGTTCTTGGCGCCGTCGACGACAAGCTCGACGAACACGGCTACATCGTTCCCGGCCTCGGCGACGCCGGCGACCGCCTCTACGGCCTGGTGTAGCCCGGACGAGAACCGTCCCGCCGAACGGCGCGCAATGCAGGTCCTGCGACCAGGTCTGCACTCAGGCCCGTCAAGTTCAAGAATCTTTGATGTAATCAAGTTTCATCATCAAATCTTTCGTATTTTCGAGACCTGCGGCGGATCCTCCGATCCGCCGCAGAGTCACCGAACGTGATTCGTGTCACGCCGCGTCATTCACGGTCACAGAATTGACACACGCCGTAACAGTGGGCTTTACTCGCAACTATGACAACGAGCGCACACCCCCAGACCTCCTTCGAGGCCCCCGGGACTGCCGGCATGATGATGCCCGGCAGCTGCTCTCCGTGTTGCCGAATGTCCCGCTAACCAGCGACCACATCGCCGAGTTCCCGCCCCGCTGACATCTCGCGGCCGGCTGGTCGAACTCCGGGTCTCTCCGACTCCCTCCAGGCCGCTCACCGGCCGAACTTTTTTGAACCTGGAACCGCCACGAAGCGTCGGGTTCTCCTGCAGCATCCCAGCCAAGGATCATTCTCATGTCGCTTGCCCACATTGACACCGCCCGCTCGGCCCAGGCCGCCCGCCTCGAACTCCAGACCCCTCCGGCGCCGGCCGTGCCCCGCATCCGCGCCGTACCCGACGGAACCCAGGCCCGCGGCTTCGTTCTCTACGTCGGTATCGACGAGGCCACGGCGGCCGCGGCCGGAACCAGCCTCAGCCGCATAGTCGAGGCTCTCAAAGCCCTGACCGGCACCATCGCGCCGACGGCGGAAACCCATGCCGCGGTCGCCCTGGCACCCGCCGGAGCCGGCGGCCGCGACGTCGACGTCGTGCGCCTCGCCCTGCAGGATCCGACCGCGCTGGCCCGGCACCGCAACGTCGCGGTGGACCCCGACCGTGCACCCGGCGGCGTGGTGGTGGACATCTCCCGCAAGCGGGTCATCCTCGACGGAGAGACCGCGGCGCTCACCTACAAGGAATTCGAGCTGCTGCAGCACCTCGTGCTTCGCGAGGGCCGCACCATCGAGCGCGCCGAACTGATCGCCAAGTTGTGGAACGCATCCGACGAAGAGGACGCGCCGAACGAGCGCACGATCGACGTGCACGTGCGTCGCCTGCGCGCCAAGCTCGGCCGCTACGAAGACATCGTGCGCACCGTGCGCGGGGTGGGTTACCGCTTCGACCGGCACGCCGACGTGTCGATCCGCCAGTCGAGCACGCCAAGCCCGGACCTCTTCTGAAGATCGACGCCGCCTGGATGGCGACGTTGAGCGCTGGCGTGACAGAGGGCCGGTCATAGGAGCTACGACCGGCCCTCTTCCCTTGCACCAAGAGTGTCCTGCAATCACATTTCGCGCCATCCGCCACAGCAAACGGTTGACGCACTCCGAATATATAACGAACGCGTAACGACATGCTAGTTATATGTTCGTTATTTTTCTTTGAATTTGCCACGAGTGAATGAGGCAGCCCGAGAGGGAGTCCCTATTCTTGGAGATCAAGGATGTGTGGAGGACGCGTGACCAATCGAGCCGTGGCAGTGGCCGCCTGGGAGTCCCTGTTCCGCGCCCAGGTTGCCATCATGCGCAGCCTCGCCGCCGATTTCCCGTCTCATGAGATTTCTTTCAACGAGTACGACGTGTTGTTCAACCTGTCCCGTGCCCCCGATCGGCGCCTGCGGCTCCGGGACCTGAACCGGCACGTGCTGCTCACCCAGCCGAGCGTGAGCCGCCTGGTCGATCGGCTGGCCCTGCGGGGCTATCTGCAGAAGCACACCGACCCCACCGACGGCCGCGGCGCCCTGATCGAGCTGACGGATGCCGGCTACGACCTGTTCCGGCGGGTCGCGCTTCAGCACATGGGCACGATCACCGACCGCGTCGGCGACAAGCTCAGCACCGACGAGCTCACGCAGCTCACCGCCCTCTGCGATCGCCTGCGCGGCGAGGACTGACCCGCGCCGGCGAACCGTCTCCCCTCCCCCTGTGCAGCTTGCACGGGCGGGCGTACGGTAACCGCGAGGAGGTGATTCCCATGCACGCAGCGCAGGGAGACCGGATCATCATTCGGGGGAAAACGGTGGAAGCACCAGACCGCCACGGTGAGATCATGGAGGCTCGCGGGCCGAACGGCGAACCGCCCTATCTCGTGCGGTTCGGCGAGGGGCACGAGAGTGTCGTGTACCCAGGTACGGACTTCCTGATCGAGCACATCGAGCCCACATAGCACCAGGCAGCGAGAAGACGATTAAACGTACATAGGTTCCCGCCCCTGTCAAGGGGGTACTGCACGATTGAGACCTGAGTTAACGTCGGAATACGCGTTGCAGATCGTGGCGGGTACAGGAATTGGAGCCTCAGCCATGAGAATCACGTGTCCCTTCTGTCATTCGGCGGCTCGCTTGACGCCGAACCCGGCGCACGCCGAGCACCACGCACTCCCCGTCTACGTACTGACCTGCTCCGGCTGTGATCGCACCAATGTGCGCCGCGAGCCGGTACACCAGCCGCGGCAGCTGGTGGCCATCCGCTAATTACCTGGGCAACGGATCCCGGTCAGCGCGGACCAACGACAAATCCCCCGCAATCTTGACGATTACGGGGGATTTTTTACTGTGCGCCCGAAGGGATTCGAACCCCCAACCTTCTGATCCGTAGTCAGATGCTCTATCCGTTGAGCTACGAGCGCAGGCTGTCAACAAGCTAAGCGCTCAACGACAACTTGAAAACTATAACAGCTATTCACGGTGCTCCGGTGCGGCCAGCCTGTCTCGGGTGCGAATTCCGAGCCAGGAAACGATCCCGCCGACGACCATCAGGCCCGCCACGACCGCCATCACCCGTTGGAATCCGGCCACGTCGAGTGTGGCTCCGATGATCGTTCCGGCCAGCGCCACCGCGATCAAACCGGCCACCCGGGAGACGGCATTGTTGATGGCCGAACCGATCCCGGCCTGCTCAGGCGGGATGGAGCCCAGAACCGCGGAGGTCAGCGGCGCCACGGTGATGGCCAGTCCGAGACCGATCACCACGATGGCCGGCACGACCTGCACCCAGAGGTTGATGGGCGGCACCGCCCCACGCAACAGCAGGAAACCGATCGCCGCGACCACCGGCCCGATGGCCATGAACATCCGCGGGCCGTAGCGGCCGGCCAGCGTGCCGAACAGGGTCGCGAAGAGCAGCAGCATGATGGTTGTCGGGATGCCCGCGAATCCGGCCGCGGTCGCCGAGAAGCCGCCGACCTGCTGCAGATACACAGTGAAGACGAAGAAGCCGAGGCTGAGGGCCGCATAGACGCCGACCGTGGCAAGGTTGCCGACCCCGAAATTGCGGATCGCGAACAGGCCGAGGGGCATCATCGGATGCGGCGCACGGGCCTCCCGCCACAGAAATCCGGCGAAGGCCAGTATCCCGACGATGAGGGGCACGAACACGACCGGGCTGGACCAGCCGAGTCGTCCCTGCTCGATCAGGGCAAAGACCGGCGCGCCGAGTCCGAGCGCGGCCAGGCCGGCACCCCACACGTCGATGGGTGCCGCCGGCCGGGTGCGAACGGGCTCATGCAACCCGGCCAGCAGGAACAGAGTGACCGCGATGGGGATCACGTTGAGCCCGAAGATGAAGCGCCAGCTGAGCGTATCCACCAGGACGCCGCCGAGCACCGGACCTGTAATGCCCGCGATCCCCGTCCAGCCGGTCCAGACCCCGATCGCTCGGCCCTGTGCTGCCCCCGCGAAAGTGGAGGTGATCAACGCCAGGGAACTCGGCACGAGCAGGGCCGCCGCCACGCCCTGCAGCACCCGGGCGAGTACGAGCGCACTCCCCCACGGTGCCACCGCGCACGCTAGCGAGGTGATCCCGAACCAGACCAGCCCGATCCTGAGTACCCGCACCCGACCGAAGGTGTCGGAGAGTGACCCGGCCACGAGGATCAGGGCACCCAGCGAGAGCAGATAGCCGTCGACCACCCACTGTTGCAGCACCAGCCCGCCGCCGAGTTCCCGCGAAATCGCCGGCAACGCGACGGTGACGATGGAGCCGTCCAGGAAGGCCACGAACGACGCCAGAATGGCCACGATCAGCACCCGGCGCTCTCTGGAAATCATCCTCACAGTAAACCCGATCGAGGCTCGATCCGCTGCACCTGCTACCGCCCTAGCCGCGCGCTGGGGCCGGTGCAAAACTAACGCCATGACTGCGACCCGTAACACCCAGGCATCCTTCGACTATGCAGGCCTTCGAGCCCTGTTCATCAATTGCACCCTCAAACGCAGCCCGGAAATCAGCCACACCCAGGGCCTCATGAACCTCAGCATCAACCTGATGCACGAACAGGGCGTCTACGTCGAGACCATCCGAGCCGTCGACCACGACATCGCCACGGGCGTCTACCCCGACATGACCGAAAAAGGCTGGGCGACGGATGCTTGGCCGGCCCTGTTCGACAAGGTGCGCACCTCGGACATCCTCGTCATCGGTGGGCCGATCTGGCTTGGCGACAACGGCTCGGTCACAAAACGCGTCATCGAACGGCTCTACGCGATGTCGGGCGAGTACAACGACAAGGGCCAGTACGTCTACTACGGAAAGGTGGGCGGGGCCGTCATCACCGGCAACGAAGACGGTGTGAAGCACTGCGCGTCGAATCTTCTCTACAGCCTTCAGCACATCGGGTTCACGATTCCCCCGGCGGCGGATGCCGGCTGGATCGGCGAGGTCGGGCCGGGGCCGAGCTACCTCGACCCCGGCTCTGGCGGGCCGGAAAACGATTTCACGAACCGCAACACCACCTTCATGACGTGGAACCTGATGCACCTGGCCGCGATCGTGAAAGCCAATGGTGGAATCCCTGCCTACGGGAATCTCCGCGCGGAGTGGGATCAGGGCGAGCGGTTCGGATTCCAGCCGAATCCGGAGTACCGCTAGCGGCGCCCACGCGCCGGAAGTGAGGACACCATGACCGCGATTCTGACCCCCGTGGCGCCGATCTCCCCTCGGAGCCGGCTGGATGTGCGCGTCGCGGGTGGGATGGTGCGCGGGGTGGACGACAACGGGATCCTGGCCTGGCGCGGCATCCCCTATGCGGCACCACCCGTGGGTGAGTTGCGGTTTCGGGCCCCGCAGCCGGTGGTTGCGTGGGAGGGCGTGCGGGACGCCTCCCGGTACGGTCGGGTGGCACCGCAGCCCTACCGGAGCCAGTTCAAAGGCGCCGGGCCGCGCGTGCCGGCCGGCGAGGACTGCCTGAGCGTCAACGTGCTGAGGCCGGCATCGGCGTCACGCAAGCGGCTGGGCCGCCCGGTGATGGTCTTCATCCACGGCGGCGGCTACAGCGTGGGATCCTCCCAGGATTTCACCGGACGCGGGGAGAGCTTCGTGCGCACCGGGCGGGTGGTCTACGTCAGCTTCAACTACCGTCTGGGTGCCCTCGGCTACCTCAACTTCTCCCGGTATTCGACACCGGAGCGGCCCCTCGAGAGCAATCTCGGGCTACGCGACCAGGTTGCCGCCCTGCAGTGGGTGCACGACAACATCCGCGCGTTCGGGGGGAACCCCCACAACGTGACCGTATTCGGGGAATCAGCCGGCGCCAACGCGGTGCTCCACCTGATGGCGACGCCCTCCGCCAAGGGATTGTTTGCCCGAGCCATCGCGCAGAGCCCTCCGACGAGCGCGTCGTTCTCGCACGCGCTGACCGACGGTTGGGCCGCGGAGTTCGTGGCGGAGCTGCGCTCGTTCAGGCCGAACTCCGCCGCTCTGACAGAGAATGAGCTTCTGAGCAGCGCCGCGGTGGCCGACCTGACCCGGGCCGCGGTTGCTCTTCAGTCGCGAACGCCGGACGCGAACCCGGGCACCTTCTGCCTGATTCCCGTGATCGACGGGGATTTCCTGCCTGAGCGGACCCTCGACGCCTTTCGGCATGGAACTGCGCACCGGGTGCCGCTGATCATCGGCACCAACGAGCGGGAGGGGTCACTGTTCCGAGGACGGGTAAACATCCTGCCGCAGTCCCCGATGCGCATCGCCGCCATCTTCGACCACGCCCCCGTGAGCTCGCACGACGCGATGCGGTTGGTCTATGCAAGTCTGCCAGCGAAACGGTCACCGGCGGATTTCAGCGGGGACTTCGTGTTCTGGTATCCGAGCCTGCAGATCGGCGACTTCCACTCCCGGTTCGCACCGGTGTACGCGTACCGGTTCGACCTGGCCCCGCGGCTCATGCACCTGCTGGGTATCGGCGCCACACACGGCATCGAGCTGTTCGCCCTCTTCGACCACGTCGACGGCGCCGCGGCCCGGGCCATGAGCCTGCTCGGCGGGCGCGACATCTTCATCAGCGCGGGAGAACGGATGCGTCTGCACTGGCTGCGCTTCGCGTGCACCGGCCGGCCCGGCGGCACGTGGCCGACCTACTCGGCGTCAGACCGGCTGACCCTGATCATCGACGAGGTCGATCGCATCGAATCGGATCCCCGGGGAGAACGGCGGGCCGTCTGGCAGGAGTTCCTGCCGAACTTCTAG
>JBBQDC010000070.1:0-15093 GCA_038319305.1 Actinomycetales bacterium
CAGCCGCTGGCCTTCGGCGCCGACGTCGTCGTGCACTCGACCACCAAGTACCTCGGCGGACACTCCGACGTGCTCGGCGGCGCCCTGATCATCAACGACGACGAGCTCGCCGAGAAGGCCCAGTTTCTGCAGTTCGCCGCCGGCCCCGTCTCCGCCCCGATGGATGCCTGGCTCACCGTGCGTGGAATCAAGACCCTCTCGGTTCGGATGGACCGCCACTGCAGCAACGCCCAGGCCATCGCCGAGCACCTTCAGGGGCACCCGGCGATCGACCGGGTCTACTACCCCGGCCTGTCAACGCACCCGGGCCACGAGCTGGCGAAGAAGCAGATGAGCGGGTTCGGCGGCATGCTCTCGATCTCCTTCGGCGGCGGCGCCGCCGCGGCGCGGGCCTTCGCCGAGTCGACGCACCTGTTCCAGCTGGCCGAATCGCTCGGGGGAGTGGAGTCGCTGGTCAACTATCCTTCCGAGATGACCCATGCGTCGGTGCGCGGCACCGAGCTTGAAGTGGCGGACAACATCATCCGTCTCTCCGTGGGCATCGAAGATGTCGCCGACCTCATCGACGACATCGACCGGGCGCTCGCGGCCCTGTAGCGCGTTAGAGCGGGGCAGGCCGCCATCGGCCTGCCGACCGTTTTTCGGTTGCCGAGAGCGCCTGAGCGAAGCCGAGGAATGGCGTCGCACGCTGTGTTCCCGAAGGCGTCAGAGAGTGCATACTGGTTCTGCGCTCACAATTGTGACCGTGCACATGCCGAGCAAGGTCTGCCAGTGACTCTCGATCTGCCCAAGGGGCGTGCCCCGAGCATCCGTGATGTGGCGCGCCTGGCGGGGGTCTCTCATCAGACCGTTTCGCGCGTGCTCAACGATCACCCCAGCATCCGCGATTCCACCAAGGCGAAGGTATTGCAGGTCATGGAAGACCTGCAGTACCGGCCGAACCGGGCGGCCCGCGCGCTGTCGCGCGGGCGTTCGCGCACCATTGGCCTGCTCTCATCGGAGAGCGCCTATGGCCCGGCGAGCAGTATCGCCGCGATCCAGGACGCCGCCCGGGAAGCCGGTTACTACGTGAACACCGCGAACCTCACGACCGTCGATACGGAGTCGATCGAGGCGGCGCTGGAGCACTTGATGAATCAGTCCGTGGAGGGGATCGTCGTGATCGCGCCGCAGGTGCGGGTCTTCGACGCCCTCGAACAGCTGGCGATCGATGTGCCGTTCGTCACGCTGCAGTCCACCGGCCGCCTCGACAACTCCCTGTCCGTCGACCAGATGACCGGCGCCAGACAGGCCACACGGCACCTGATCGACCTCGGCCATCGGCGGATCTACCACCTCGCCGGGTCCCAGGACTGGATCGAGGCCGAGGCCCGGATGCGCGGCTTTCTGGACGAGATGTGGGAGATGGACGTGCCAACGATGGCTCCGATCCTGGGTGATTGGACCGCCGACTTCGGCTATCGCGCCGGCCAGGAACTGCTCCGGATGCGCGACTTCACCGCCGTTTTCGCGTCGAATGACCAGATGGCGCTCGGGTTCATGCACGCATGCCGAGAGGCAGGCCTTGAGCTGCCCCGCGACATGAGCATCGTCGGCTACGACGATATTCCCGAGGCGGCACATTTCTGGCCGCCGCTCACCACGGTGCGCCAGGACTTCGCCGAACTCGGGCGCCGGTGCATCGCCCTCCTGCTCAGCAACCTCGGTGATGGGGTGCCGATCGAGCGGAGTGACCCGATCATTCCCGAGCTCATCGTGCGCGGTTCGACCGCGCCGCCGGCATTCTAAATGTGCGGGCCTCTGCGCAGGGAAGTGCGAACCGGCTTCGATATCACGTCGAGTACCTTATTCACACTCGCTGTTCGACCGGGAGTACGATGATCGCGTTCGTCAGTAGGGCACTACATTCGCACAACATCACAGACAGGGTTTGCCGCGCTGCCGAGACCGCCCGTAAGCCAGTCGGGCTCGGCGCATAGTCCCTCTCGCCGGAGCCGCACGGGGTGTTATGCAAGCGTGACAAAACGTAACTTGACACCGGGACTGCCACCGGGACTATAGTGTCAATGTGATCGGTCACATAGACCTGATTTCCACCCTATTTTTCTAAACGCATGACATTGAGGTCAAGCTTGTGAGCATACTTTTTCACCTGCCCGGCAGCTCCGCTGCCGCCCTGCTGAGCGGGAGCGGGATGACCTTTCGCGCGTCCCTTCCGTTGTCGGCATGGGAGATCAGCAGCGGCCCCGGGCGTGAGGAGTCCAACGATGTCCACTGACCACGTAATCCTTGAGATGCGATCGATCACCAAGGAGTTCCCCGGGGTCAAGGCCCTGTCGAACGTCTCCATCACGGTCAACCGTGGCGAGATCCACGCGATCTGCGGCGAGAACGGTGCCGGCAAGTCCACGTTGATGAAAGTCCTCTCCGGGGTGTATCCCTCCGGCACGTACACGGGCGACATCATCTACCAGGGCAAGAACGTGCACTTCAAAGACATCCGCTCGAGCGAAGAAGCGGGCATCGTCATCATCCACCAGGAACTGGCGCTGATCCCGGAACTCTCCATCACCGAGAACATCTTCCTCGGCAACGAGCCCACCAAGTGGGGTGCGATCGACTGGATCACCGCCAAGAAGACGGCTCTTGAGCTGCTGGCGCGCGTCGGCCTGCGGGACGACCCTGACACCCTGATCAAGAACATCGGCGTCGGCAAGCAGCAGCTGGTCGAGATCGCCAAGGCCCTGAACAAGTCGGTCAAGGTGCTCATCCTCGATGAGCCGACCGCGGCCCTGAACGAGTCGGACTCCATGCACCTGCTGGACCTGATTCGTGGGCTCAAGGGCAAGGGGATCAGCTCGATCATGATCTCGCACAAGCTCAACGAGATCGAACAGGTTGCCGACTCGATCACGATCATTCGCGACGGCAAGACGATCGAAACCCTGGATGTCGTGGCTGACGGAGTCAACGAAGACCGCATCATCCGGGGCATGGTCGGACGCAGCCTGGAGAGCCGCTTCCCGGACCGCACCCCGCATATCGGAGAGGTCTTCTTCGAGGTGCGGGACTGGACCGTGCAGCATCCGCAGGTTGCCGAGCGGATGGTCGTGAAGGGTTCCAACCTGAACGTGCGCAAGGGCGAAATCGTCGGCATCGCCGGCCTGATGGGCGCCGGACGCACCGAACTGGCGATGAGCATCTTCGGGCGCTCCTACGGCAACTTCATCTCCGGCCAGCTGTTCAAGGACGGCAAGGAAATCGTGCTGCGGAGCGTGGCCGACGCGATCGACCATGGTCTCGCCTACGTCAGCGAGGACCGCAAGGCGCTCGGCCTGAACCTGCTCGACGATATGAAGCGTTCCATCGTCTCGGCCAAGCTCTCGAAGATCTCGGCCGGACCGGTTGTGAACGACTCGAAAGAATTCGGAATCGCCGAGGAATATCGCAAGAGCCTGCGGATCAAGACGCCCAGCGTCAATGCCGGTGTGTCCAAGCTCTCCGGAGGCAACCAGCAAAAAGTCGTTCTGGCCAAGTGGATGTTCACCGACCCTGACCTTTTGATCCTGGACGAGCCCACCCGCGGCATCGACGTCGGCGCGAAGTATGAGATTTACGGCATCATCCAGCAGCTCGCCGAGCAGGGTAAGGGAGTCATCCTGATCTCCTCTGAACTCCCGGAGCTCCTCGGCCTCGCGGACCGCATCTACACGGTCTTCGAGGGCGCGATCACCGACTGCATCCCGGCGGAGTCCGCCGATCCCGAAACCCTGATGAAAAGTATGACCTCCGCAAGGAAGAAGGTTCAGAGCATATGAGCGAAGACACGAGCACCCGTAGGAGCGCGCTCGGTGATCTGAAGAAGATCTTCGGCAGCGGCAGTTCGAACCTGCGGCAATTCGGCATCCTGTTCAGCCTGATCGCCATCATCCTGCTCTTCCAATACCTGACCGACGGACTGACGCTGTCGTCCGGAAACCTGATCAACCTGGTCAGTCAGTACTCCTACATCCTCATCCTCGCCATCGGCATGGTCATGGTCATCATCGCCGGCCACATCGACCTGTCGGTCGGGTCCGTTGCTGCCTTCACCGGCATCGTCGTGGCCACCGCGATGAGGGACTGGAACATCCCGTGGCCCCTGGCCATCGTGCTGGGGCTGTTCGTGGGAATGTTGATCGGTGCCTGGCAGGGTGCCTGGGTTGCGTACGTCGGGGTTCCCGCCTTCATCGTCACCCTGGCCGGCATGCTCATCTTCCGCGGTGGCAACCAGGTCATCGGTAACGCCAACACGGTTCCCGTTCCCGACGGCTTCACCACCATCGGCTCCGGCTACCTTCCGGAAGTCGGCCCGAACACGGGCTACAACAACCTGACCCTGCTTCTCGGCCTCATCATCGCGCTCGCGGTCGTCTACTCCGAATTGCGTGCCCGTCGGGTTCAAAAGATCATGGGTTCCACGCCCGCACCTCTCTGGGTGAGCATCCTGAAGGTCGTCCTCCTCTGTGCCGTCATCGTCTACGCCTCCGTGCTATTCGCCGGTGGCCGGGTCGGCACGAGCTTCCCCGTGTCGGGAATCATCCTCGGTGTGCTCGTTCTCTTCTACGCCTTCGTGACCCGGAACACGATCTTCGGCCGGCACGTCTACGCGGTCGGCGGAAACAAGCTCGCCGCCGAACTCTCGGGCGTCAAGTCCCGTCGGGTGAACTTCCTCGTGATGATGAACATGTCGATCCTCGCGGCCCTGGCCGGAATGATCTTCGTCGCCCGCTCGGTGGCCTCCGGCCCGCAGGACGGCCTCAGCTGGGAACTCGACGCGATCGCCGCCGTGTTCATCGGTGGTGCGGCCGTGTCCGGCGGAATCGGGACCGTCGTCGGCTCCATCATCGGTGGTCTCGTGATGGCGGTGCTGAACAACGGCCTGCAGCTGCTGGGTGTCGGCTCCGACTGGGTTCAGATCATCAAGGGCATGGTGCTCCTGGTGGCCGTGGGTGTCGACGTGTGGAACAAGAGCCAGGGTCGTCCGTCGATCATCGGCCTCCTGACCCGCAAGAAGAAGACGACCGAATTCCCGTCAGAGCCGCCCCTGGTCGTTCCCGACACGGGCACCCCGGAGACCGCCAGGCCGCAGTCCACCCGGGCCAACTAGCCGTCACGTGGCCTCCATTTTTTCCCTTCACCAAACCATAACGAGTAGAAAGTAATCACAATGCGAAAGATTCTTGCGACAACTGCGATCGCTGCAGTGGCCTTGATGGCACTCTCTGGTTGCTCCACCCGCACGGCCACCGATACTGGAGACGGCGCTGCTGCCGGCTTCGCCGAGGACTCGGTCATCGGCGTTGCGCTCCCCTCGAAGACCTCCGAGAACTGGGTTCTCGCCGGTGGACTCTTCGAAGACGGCCTCGCGGAGGCCGGCTACGAGGGCGACGTGCAGTACGCCGGCGCATCGACCACCGTCAAGGACCAGCAGGACCAGATCTCGGCCATGGTCACCAACGGTGCCAAGGTCATCATCATCGGCGCCGCTGATGGTGGTCAGCTCGCCACCCAGGTGCAGTCGGCCCGTGACGCCGGCGCGATCGTGATCGCCTACGACCGTCTCATCCTGAACACCGAAGCCGTGGACTACTACGTGGCCTACGACAACTTCAAGGTCGGCGAACTCCAGGGCCAGGCGCTCCTGGACGGACTCGCAGCCAAGAAGGCTGAAGGCCCGTACAACATCGAGCTGTTCTCCGGTTCCTCGGACGACGCGAACTCGGCTGTCTTCTTCAACGGTGCCATGAGCATCCTGCAGCCGAAGATCGACGACGGGACCCTCGTCGTTGGCTCCGGCCAGACCGACATCAAGCAGACGGCAACCGCCGGCTGGAAGGCTGAGAACGCGCAGAGCCGCATGGACGCCCTCCTCACCAGCAGCTACAGCGACAAGACGCTTGATGGCGTTCTCTCCCCGAACGACACCCTCGCCCGTGCGGTCATCACCTCGGTGAAGGCGGCCGGTAAGGACATCCCGGTCGTCACCGGTCAGGACTCCGAGGCCGAGTCGGTCAAGTCGATCATGGCTGGCGAGCAGTACTCCACCATCAACAAGGACACCCGCGTTCTCGTTGCCCAGGCCATCGACATGGTCAACGTTCTCCAGAAGGGTGACACCCCCGAGGTCAACGACACCGAGTCCTACGACAACGGCAAGATCACCGTTCCGGCCTTCCTGCTGCCCCCGGTCATCGTGACCAAGGACAACGCGGCCGAGGCATACGCGAACGACCCGACCCTCTCCCCGCTGACCAAGTAACGTCAGCAACCCGCAATACACCTGCATCACAGCAGCTTCAGGCACAGGGCCGACTCCTCACGGAGCCGGCCCTTTCGCTGTGCCTGGTGTCTGGTGCGTGGCGCGACACGCCGACGGGGTTTCCACAGGGTCAAGTTGCGCGGCTCCGCAGCCTGTGGATAACTCCGCTGTATTCCGCGTGATTCGGCCCCACTCGCATCGGTGGGGCTGTGCACAAACCGGTGGAATGTCGGTGGATAACTACATACTTGTAACTACTGCATGTAGTGGCTGTTCCCTTTGAGCAGCACTAGATGTAGTATTGAACTTCAACACACAGCACGTCTTGAACTTCAGATTTCACATGAAAACCGATTTTAAGCACTGATGTTTGAACTGAGTTTGAATACTGATTCCTGAACGACGAGAAAGGCCCGCTATGGCAATCACGGTCTACACCAAGCCCTCCTGCGTGCAGTGCACGGCGACGTACCGCGCCCTGGACAACAAGGGCATCGAGTACGAAATCCTCGACCTCTCGGTCGATGAAAACGCCCTGGAAGCCGTCAAGGCTCTGGGCTATCTGCAGGCTCCCGTGGTCATCACCGACGAGGACCACTGGTCGGGCTTCCGCCCCGACAAGATCAACGAACTGGCGCAGCGCCTCGCGTAGCACCGCGGCGCCAAGGGCTGCGTCGCAACCGTTCGCGTCGTTTGGCGTGCCGACTTCTCAACCACAGGGGGTGTTCCATGACCGACATCGTTTATTTCTCCAGCACCTCGGGCAATACGCACCGCTTCATTGAGAAGCTGGGCCGCCCGGCCGCTCGCATCCCGATCTACGCGCGCGATGAGCCGCTCCAGGTCAGCGATCCCTACGTGCTGGTCGTGCCGACGTATGGCGGCGGCGACAACATGGGAGCGGTGCCCAAGCAGGTGATCAAATTCCTGAACGACGAGCAGAACCGCTCGCTCATCCGCGGCGTGATCGGCGCCGGGAACACGAATTTCGGTGTGGCCTACTGCCTCGCCGGGGACATCATCGCACAGAAGTGCAAGGTGCCCCATATGTTTCGCTTTGAAGTATTTGGAACTCCGGATGATGTGCGCATCGTCCACGACGGATTGGAATCATTTTGGAAGCAACAGCCGTGAAGACGATGGCTCACCCGGCACCCGGCCTGGCGATGGATTACCACTCCCTCAATGCCATGCTCAACCTGTACGGCCCGAACGGGGAAATCCAGTTCGAAAAGGACCGCGAGGCTGCGCGGGAGTTCTTCCTGCAGCACGTCAACCAGAACACGGTGTTCTTCCACACCCTGCGTGAACGCCTCGACTACCTGGTCGAGAAGGAATACTACGAGCAGGCCGTGCTCGACCAGTATTCGTTCGAGTTCATCACCGACCTCAACAAGCTGGCGTATTCGAAGAAGTTCCGCTTCCAGACCTTCCTCGGCGCGTTCAAGTACTACACCTCCTACACGCTCAAAACCTTTGACGGCAACCGCTACCTGGAGCGCTTCGAAGACCGCGTCGTGATGACCGCGCTGGGTCTCGCCCAGGGCGACGAGAAGCTCGCGATCTCCCTCGTCGAGGAGATCATCGCCGGACGATTCCAGCCGGCAACGCCGACGTTCCTGAACTCGGGCAAGGCGCAGCGCGGCGAGCTCGTCTCCTGCTTCCTGCTGCGCATCGAAGACAACATGGAGTCGATCTCGCGCGGCATCAACTCCTCGCTGCAGCTCTCCAAGCGCGGCGGCGGCGTCGCCCTGCTGCTCAGCAACATCCGTGAGTCCGGTGCCCCGATCAAGCAGATCGAGAACCAGTCCAGCGGCATCATCCCCGTGATGAAGCTGCTCGAAGACTCCTTCAGCTACGCCAACCAGCTCGGTGCTCGTCAGGGGGCCGGCGCGGTGTACCTCCACGCGCACCACCCCGACATCATGCGCTTCCTCGACACCAAGCGTGAGAACGCCGATGAGAAGGTGCGCATCAAGACGCTGTCCCTCGGCGTCGTCATCCCCGACATCACCTTCGAGCTGGCGAAGAAAGACGAGGACATGTACCTGTTCTCGCCCTACGACGTCGAGCGCGTCTACGGAGTGCCGTTCGCGGACATCTCGGTCAGCGAGAAGTACCACGAAATGGTCGACGACCCGCGCATCAAGAAGTCCAAGATGAAGGCCCGCGACTTCTTCCAGACGCTCGCCGAGATCCAGTTCGAGTCCGGCTACCCGTACATCATGTTCGAAGACACCGTCAACGCGGCGAACCCGATCAAGGGTCGCATCAACATGTCGAACCTTTGCTCGGAGATCCTTCAGGTCAACACCCCGACCACGTACAACGAAGACCTGTCGTACGACCAGATCGGCAAGGACATCTCCTGCAACCTCGGGTCGATGAACATCGCCCTGTCGATGGATTCGCCCGACTTCGGCAAGACCGTCGAGACCGCCATCCGCGGCCTCAGCTCGGTGTCGGAGCAGAGCCACATCTCCTCGGTACGCTCGATCGAAGACGGCAACGACAAGTCGCACGCCATCGGCCTCGGCCAGATGAACCTGCACGGCTACCTCGCTCGCGAGCGGGTCTATTACGGCAGCGAAGAAGCAATCGACTTCACCAACATCTACTTCTACACGGTGCTGTTCCACGCCGTTCGGGCCTCGAACAAGCTCGCCATTGAGCGCGGCCACGCGTTCGTCGGCTTCGAGGACTCGACCTACGCGTCCGGCGCGTTCTTCGACAAGTACACCGACCAGGTCTGGGAGCCGGCCACCGCACGGGCCGCCGAGCTGTTCGCCACGTCCGAGGTTGCCATCCCGACCCAGGCGGACTGGGCCGAGCTGAAGGCATCCGTCAGGGAACACGGCATCTACAACCAGAACTTGCAGGCCGTGCCGCCGACCGGGTCGATCTCGTACATCAACAACTCGACCTCGTCGATCCACCCGATCGCCGCGAAGATCGAGATTCGCAAGGAAGGCAAGCTCGGCCGCGTCTACTACCCGGCGCCGTTCATGACGAACGACAACCTGGACTTCTACCAGGACGCCTACGAGGTCGGCGCCGAGAAGATCATCGACACCTACGCCGCTGCCACGCAGCATGTGGACCAGGGCCTCTCGCTGACGCTCTTCTTCAAAGACACCGCCACGACCCGCGACATCAACAAGGCGCAGATCTACGCCTGGCGCAAGGGCATCAAGACGATCTACTACATCCGTCTGCGCCAGATGGCCCTCGAGGGCACTGAAGTTGACGGCTGTGTCAGCTGCATGCTGTAAGTCTTATGTACCTCTCTTGTGCCCCGCGACTGCTCTGCGAATAAGGACTATCAATGATTGACAAGCTCAAACTCGTCTCCCACGTTGACGCGATCAACTGGAACAAAATTGAAGACGAGAAAGACGTCGACGTCTGGAACCGGCTGACCAATAACTTCTGGCTGCCGGAGAAGATCCCGCTGTCAAACGACGTGCAGTCCTGGAATCAGCTCACCCCGGTTGAGCAGCAGCTCACCCTGCGTGTTTTCACGGGCCTGACCCTGCTGGACACGATCCAGGGCACCGTTGGCGCCGTGTCGCTCATCCCCGACGCGATCACGCCGCACGAAGAGGCCGTTTACACGAACATCGCGTTCATGGAGTCCGTGCACGCCAAGAGCTACTCGTCGATCTTCTCCACCCTGAGTAACACCAAGGACATCGACGAGGCGTTCCGCTGGTCGACGGAGAACGTCAACCTGCAGCGCAAGGCCGAGATCGTCATGAACTACTACCAGGGGGACGACCCGCTCAAGCGCAAGGTCGCCTCGGTGCTGCTCGAGTCGTTCCTGTTCTACTCGGGCTTCTACCTGCCGATGTGGTTCTCCAGCCGTGCGCGCATGACCAACACGGCCGACCTCATCCGTCTGATCATCCGCGATGAGGCCGTGCACGGTTATTACATCGGGTACAAGTTCCAGAAGGGCCTCGAGGCGGCCTCCCAGGAGCGCCGCGACGAGATCAAGGACTACGCGTTCAACCTCGTCTTCGAACTCTACGAGAATGAGGTGCAGTACACGCAGGACCTCTACGACACCGTCGGTCTGACCGAAGACGTGAAGAAGTTCCTGCACTACAACGCCAACAAGGCCCTGATGAACCTCGGCTATGAGGCCATCTTCCCCAAGGAGGTGTGCGACGTGAACCCGGCGATCCTGTCTGCGCTCTCCCCGAACGCCGACGAGAACCACGACTTCTTCTCCGGGTCAGGCTCCTCCTACGTCATCGGCAAGGCCGTCAACACGGAAGATGCCGACTGGGACTTCTAATCCCACCTGGGTGAGGGCACCGACACGTCGACCGGGCAGACGGATGGCCGCACGCGCGTGCTGCGTGCGGCCATCCGGTTGTGCTGCGGCGTGTTAGTTGCCGGCGTCAGTCTCGGTGCCAGCATCAGCCTCGGCGCCGGCCTGCATGCCGTCGTGGTGAGCCTGAACGCGCACGGCGATCTTCTGGATCTCGTCGCCGTACTCGCCGTCCACGGCGGCCATCCCGATCACGGCGGCTGCGGCATCCTGCTCGGCGGCGGGCGCGTCCTTCAGCGTGGTCAGGTCGGACTGCAGGTTCGCCGGCAGCTTCTCGAAGAGCCCGGGGGCGTTCGCGAGGCTCAGGGCCAGCTTCGTCATCGATGGCCCGGCATCCTGGCTCTCGCCCTGCTCCTGGTCGCCACCGGAAGTGCTGCCCAGGTCGCTGCCGAGAGCGGCACGGATTCCGGCGGCCAACGGGTGCTTCGGGTTCGCCTGCACGGCTTCGGCGATCTGCGTGATCTCCTCGCCGTAGCCGCCGGCCAGGGCGGTGTTCTCGATCGTCTGCACGGCGTCGGCCCGCTCGGCGGCGGTGGCGTCCGCCAGTGTGGTCAGGTCGGTCTGTAGGTTCGCGGGCAGGCTTGCGAAGAGCTCAGCGTGGCCCGTGATGGTCGTGGCCAGCTTCTGCGCCTTTACCTGCGCGCTTTTTCCATTGGACACGTCGGCGCGCAGCTCCTTATGGATCGACGCCAGGAAGGCATCGGAACGGGCGGTGGAACCCTCGCTGGACTCCGCGCTGGAGGTGGAGCTGGAGGTGCCGGCGGGGCTGAGCGGTGCCGCGGTGGCTCCCTGAGCGCCGACGCCGAGCAGTGCTCCGGCAGTCAGAACGGATGCGGCGCCGAGGGCGACGCGTTTCGTGCGGGAGGGGGCAGATGCCGGGAAGATCGTGTTCTTGTTCATGGTGGTTCCTTTCGATTGCGGCGACCGGTCGGCGAAAAGCCCGACCAGTGCACGTCGTCACCGGGCAAGTCTAGGCACGCGGTTTGTGTCGTCGGTCCGTGCGGGCTGGGAACCCCGGGCGGCACAAACCGGTCTGGGACTCGGCGTGTTGGCTGGAACCGGCCGGAGCGATGCGCGGCATCCGGCGCCGAGAACTCCTTCTGACCGGGGGATGTGCTGCGGCCGGGCGGATAACGATCGGCAGCGCAGGCGCCGGGCGACGACGCTGTGGTGACCCTCGGTGATTACGCTCTACGCTAAGCCTCGATCCACCGGTCCGCCTTGACTGATCGGTGTCGCTGAATTCAGAACTTGGTTTTTGGTGGCGGGCAGGGCAAAGCTGCCGGCCTTGCTGCCGGCGGTGTTCCAAGTCTTCGTTCGCCGGGTGGCTGGTGGTTAGGTGGTGGCGGTTTGCGGCGGGCCGCAGGCCGCTGCAAACGCGGTCGTCCATCCGGGCTCCCACGGCCAGTTGGCTGGCAGGTGCAGGGTGATCCTGCGTGCCGAGGTGGAGATGCGGGCGGGGATGCTGATGAGTTTGCGGCGGATCGTCCCGCTGCGCGCCTTGCCCAGATCACTGCCGGCCAGCGAACCAATGGCGCGCGAAAGGTTGAACGCGATCGTGGCCAGCACGAGCCAGGCCGCGTTGGCCGTGAACGCACCTGACGGAAGGTGGGCCAGCGCGCTGTCCTTAAGGTCGGCGTTTATCTGCTCGATGATGGCATGCTGCCGGTGGGTCTGATCTGCGGTGACGGTATCCAAGTCGCTGGTGGTGAAGAACGCATGAAACCGGTGCGTGTCAAACAGGGTCGGCTGCCCTTCGGTGGCTTTCTGATTCAGTTCCGGGATCCGGCGCACAACCAGGCGCCCCACGATGAGTTCGGCTTTCTTGCGTGAGCTGAAAGCGGTGAACGCGACTTCCGCGACCTCGGCGGATGAGATCCAGGCACCGGTGACCTCGTCCCGGATCGCGTCGGTGTAGTTGATCGTGGTCCATTGGTCGTCGGTGATCGTGCCGATGGCGCGTTTGACGGCCGGATCCATCCGCGCCGTGATGGAGACTTTCGCGCCAGCCCGGTGCGCGGCGGCAACGACCGCGTGCCCGTAGAACGCGCTGTCCGCGCGCAGCAGCACCAGGCCGGCAGCCGTCTGGCTGCGGAGACGTTTCACGGTGGCGAGGACATCCCCAACGAACTTGCCCGCGCCACGCGGGGAACCTGCCGCGCCTTTCCGCAGCCGGGAGCCGACGATGATCGGGGCCGCCTGGGCTGTGGAGACGATGCCGATAAGAGCGTTCAAACCGCGCACACCGGAATACCCGTAACCGGAGCCTTGCTTCTGGTAACCGTGGACTTCCTTGATCGTGTCGTCGATGTCCACCAGCGCATAATCGTCGATTCCTGCCACGATCGGGGTGTGTGCGGCGACGCTGACCAGCCATCGCCAGGCGACGGCGTCCAACTGACGGACGTGACCAAACGTGAACGACCGAAGGAACGACCCCAACGTCGACGGGGCATACGTCCCGACGAAGAGCTTCTTCATACCGCCGTGTCGCAGTAACGCCATGTCATCGATCGAATCGGCCCCGGCGAGCATCCCCGCGACCAACGCGGTCACTTTCAATCCCGAGTTCGCGCCGAAGTACCCCGGCAGTGTCAGCCACGCATCGGCGAGGTCGCTGAGGCCGGTTTTCACCGCCAACGCCATCGCGGGGACCAGCCCCGCGGCCGACACGAGATTTGTGTCGACGAAGGTGGCTGACAAGCGGCTGGAACTGTGGGGTTGCATCTACGAGATGCCTCTCGAATCGGCAGAAATGAACCCTAAGTAAGTTCTATTTTTCCTGATCCGAGTGGCATTCTCGGATTAACGCGCCGCTACAACCTCAACTCGACCGATGGATCAGAGGCTTAGGTACGCCCAGTTCCCGGAACCGTTCGGGACGAGATCCGGTGGCGCGCAGTCATCCGCGGTGCTGGCGGATTAGCGCTGCGATGAGCAGCACGAGCCCGATCGCGGCAGCCGCTGCGCCGATAACAAACGCCGTCACCGCGAAGGTGCCGTCCCCGCTTGAGTCGCTGCCCTCGGCAGATGCAACGAGTATCGAGAAGGCGACGAACCCTCCGATTAGCAGAAGCACTCCGACGCTTGCGGTGACGGCGCCACCAATGATTAAGCCGAGACGTTGCTGAGACATAGTTCCTCCTACGGATTGCAAAGCTTGGTTAGCATTGTCCATGTCGATACCACCGGTCGGGTGGTTTAGAGATCCCAGACAGGTTCGATGACGCCACCCGTGCCGTGGCAGATGTACTGTCCCTGCAGGGTG
The DNA here is from genome assembly GCA_038319305.1 of Actinomycetales bacterium. Classification (GTDB taxonomy): domain Bacteria; phylum Actinomycetota; class Actinomycetes; order Actinomycetales; family Microbacteriaceae; genus Cryobacterium. The sequence goes on from JBBQDC010000070.1 coordinate 13,906, forward strand.
ATCCGCCACTTCGTGAGGTTTGCCTTCGGAGTTTTGGTAATCAACTCATCCCAGCCGGCCCACGCAGGAAGCTGCGCCGGGACGAGGGCGCGGGCCCATAGGGTCGGATTCACACTAAGCTTCTCGCCGCTAAGGTACGGTGCCCATTTCCAGCTTCCGATCAGTGCGACACCGATCCACGGATCCGCCACCACTGGGTAGTCAGCGAGAGAGTCGTTGTGCACCACGGTCTGGACGAGAACTGAACCATCGACTTTGTAGTGCGTATCGAGGGAGCGGCCAGCAGCGTCTCTCGCCCACGGCGCTGACACCCCGCCCAGAAAAACACCGTCGGAGTCGACGATGACGATAGCCCCAGTGGGCTGCACGTTCAGGGTGGCACCAGTAGGGAGGCCGAGGTCGAACCTGTAGTCGGCGGGGGCATTGCTGTCTTCGATCACGATGTTCACTGCGACCGACCCGTCGGTCTTTTCAACGGGGACGATCACGGAGCCGTTGTCGTTACGCACACCGTCGACACCGTTACCGATGTCTTCCACAGTTGCGTTCGCGGAGTAGTCCGGGGCCAGGCTTATGCTGTCGCGCCCAACGCCTGTTGCGCTGAGTTCTGCGTCGAGAACATCCGCAAAGCCTCCCGTAATCGCATCGAACGCTCGTTGGTTCGCCGCTTCGATTGTCGCCGCGACGGTAGCGTCCGGCTTAGTCTCGTTTGCCAGAGCCCCCAAGGCAGGTACGGCCAGTAAGGCAGTGGCGGAAAAGACCGCAACTGCCCGCGCGGTCAGGCTTTGTTTCATGATGACTCCCCTTGTTCATGGCTTACGCACTCAGCCATTAGCAGTAGACGTTGCTAATTATTTAGGCATCATCACATTAGAGATCCGCGGTGGCTGACAAGCGGCTGGAACTGTGGAAAAGTTGCATCTACGAGATGCCTCTCGAATCGGCAGAAATGAACCCTAAGTAAGTTCTATTTATCCTGATCCGAGTGGCATTCTCGGATTAACGCGCCGCTACAACCTCAACTCGACCGGTGGATCGAGGCTAAGTCCAATACCGTTCAGTTAAGCGTTTGAGTGTTGATTTCTGGCTCGTGGAGGGGTTGTGGCCAGTGCGCGTGGTGGAAGCGTTTGGCGGGCCATTTTGAGACCTTGCGTTTGATGACGCGAGGGTTTGAACGCCGTCGTCGCG
>JBBQDC010000071.1:0-14474 GCA_038319305.1 Actinomycetales bacterium
GGTTTGGGGGGGGGGGGGCCGCCCCCACCCCAAAACCCGCGACCGTTCGTGCCCTCTGTGAGGTTCTGCTTACCGCTCAGGCGCCAACGGGACCAAGGCCAGACGCCGTCCATCTCCACCTCGAGCGAAAAGCTGAGCAGCACCCGGATCACCACGATCGAGCCGAGCACCAGCACGCTCTGCGGGGTCGGATCCACCAGGATCGTGCGGATGATATCGGCGATGATCAGCACTTCGAGTCCCAGCAGGATGGCCCGGCCCAGATTGCGGCGCAGCTGGTCGTAGGCTCCCTGCCGAGTGTCGGCCCGCAGCACCGCCGGCACGGACGCGATCACGGCGGCTGCCCCGCCGAGCACCATGATGGCGGCGCCCGCCGCTTCGACGATCCGCACGACCACCGAGATCACCTGCTCAAATTCCATCGGCGGCGCTCCTCGCTGTATGGTCGCTGCGACGATAGCGCGGGTCACCCTGCCGGTCGAGCTACCCCCGCTAGCTTCTTCGTCGGCCCACTCGGTGTGAACGGGGAGAGTGCAGGCCTGGCACCCGGGTCGCTCACCACCACGCGAGCAGAAGGTGAGTCTCGGGCACCGTAGGCTAGGCCCGTGGAGATTCTCGACATCGTCATGGTCATCGCTGGCTTGATTCTGTTACTTGCGGGCGGTGAAGCTCTCGTGCGCGGCGCCTCGACGCTCGCTCTCCGCGTGGGCATCTCACCGCTGGTCATCGGCCTCGTGGTCGTCTCGGCGGCGACCTCGGCTCCCGAACTCGCGGTGACGGTTGGCGCGGTCATCGAAGGGGAGCCCGACCTCGCGCTCGGCAACGTTGTCGGCAGCAACATCGTCAACATCCTCTTCATCCTCGGGCTCTCGGCAATCATCAGCCCGCTCGTCATCAAACGGCAGCTCGTTCGATTCGATATTCCGGTAATGCTGGGGCTGACCGTCTTGCTCGTCGTTGTGAGCCTCGATGGCCAAATCGGCGTTCTCGACGGCGTACTGTTGCTCGCCGGTCTTGCCTTCCACACGGTCCTGAGCATCGTCGTGGGTCGACGCGAGGTCCCCGACCCAACCTCACCGCCCGACACGATGCCCCTCAACAGCAAACCTGTTCCCCTCTGGCTCGCGGGACTGCTGCTGGTTGCCGGTGTCGGCCTGCTCGTGCTCGGAGCTCAGTTGCTCGTCACCGGCGCGGTCAGCATCGCGACCGGCCTTGGCGTCAGCAGCCTCATCGTCGGGCTTACCGTCGTCGCGATCGGAACCTCATTGCCCGAGCTCGCGACCTCGATCATCGCGCTGCGCCGTGGGGAGCGTGACATGGCCGTCGGCAACATCGTCGGCAGCAACATCTTCAATATCGGCCTGGTGCTGGGCCTGCCCGCGATCATCTTCGGAGAGGGGATCCCGGTGCCGGCGGCAGCGATCGCCCTCGACTTGCCGCTTATGCTCGCCACCTCCGTCGTCCTGTTGCCGCTGGCTTTCACGGGGTTCCTCATCGCCCGGTGGGAGGGCGCGCTGTTTGTGTCGCTCTACATCGCCTACACCCTGTATCTCGTGCTCGCCTCGACCGAGCATGATGCCGCCGACGGTTTCACCACCGTCATGCTGTGGTTCGTGCTCCCTCTGGTCGCCGTCACCCTCATCGTCGTCACCTCGTACGAGATCGGCATCCTCCGCGGCCGTGACCGTTCCGGTCGAGAGTGACAGTCGAAACGGCCCCTCTCGACCGGAACGGGGATTTTCGGCGGCCAGACGAGGGGAAAACGGCGATTCGTTGCGAGATATGGCAAGAAAACGCTCGTGCCCTCCCGCTACTCTGGACCGTGGCGTCGGTTGAAACCGCACGCACCACCTTCACCACCGCACCCGGCACCATTCGCACCCCCAATACGCACCACCCCGCCGCGACCGCGGCACTCACGAAGAACGGAGGTTCCCATGTCGAATTACATTGCGCACGATGCACTGGTCGGTGAGCCCGAGGTTCTCGAGGATGCCGCCACCACCACCGCCAACCCGGCCACCCACCCGGCCTGGCTCCGCCTCAAGTCTGCCGCCACCGCATTGCAGGCCAGCCAGGCGCAGGACGGCTCGATCCCGGTGGTCGCCGCCCACGCGGATGCCGCTGCACACGTCGACGTGATCACCGCCACCATCGACGAACTCGCCCCGCTGTTCCCGCACGATTCTGCCTACCTCGCCGCCGTCAACCGGGACTTCACCCGGTGGCGCGCCGAGGGCTTCGGGATGCCGGACTTCTTCGATTCCCTGATGGCGTTCCAGCCGCAGCAGCACCGGGTCGACAGCATCCGTCACCTCGTCGTGTTCCCGATGTATACGCAGAACGGCAGCGCGAACCGTTTCGTCGAGGCCGTGCTGATCGAGGTCATCTGGCCGGAGTTCATCGACGACCTCGAGCAGGAGTACACGAACGGTCTGTTCGTGCCGATCCGGTTCCTCGACTTCACGCCCGGCTACGACACCAACTCGGCCGTTTTATTTCCCGAGACCGTGGCCATGCGCGAGATTCCCACGTTCACGTGGGGTGCGATCTTCGCCGACCGTGAGGCCGCCCGGTTCCGCCGGGTGGTGCGCGCGGCCGCCGAGATCACGCGGCTCGAGCTGCCTGCCGACGCGGCGGCGCTGCTCGACGACCAGCACCTGACCGAAGAAACCTTCGTCATGTGGGACCTCATCCACGACCGCACGCACATGCGCGGCGACCTTCCGTTCGACCCGTTCATGATCAAGCAGCGGATGCCGTTCTTCCTCTACTCTCTCGAGGAGCTGCGCTGCGACCTGACCGCGTTCCGCGAATCGGTCACGATCGAACGCGACGAGAAGGCCAGCCCCGAGGCACGCAAACACGCGAAACTCGTGCAGTACGCCGTGATCTTCGACCGGATCTTCCGGTTTGCGATCAGCGGCACCCGGGTGCGCAACTACGACGGCCTCGGCGGGCAACTGCTGTTCGCCTGGATGCACCAGCACCACGTGCTCAACTGGACCGACACCCGGCTCACCTTCGACTGGGACGCCGTGCCCGACGTCGTGATCGCCCTCGGCAAGCAGATCGACGACCTGTACTGGGCGTCGATCGACCGGCCGAAGAAGGCCCACTGGCTGGCCGCCTACGACATGATCGCGCAGACGCTCACGCCGAACCCGGCGTCGCAGTGGGCTCGCGGTCTGCCGCTGGACGTGCTCGCCGGCGCTCCGAAGGGCTATACCGACCTCGTGCTGGACGACGAGTTCCCGCTGTCCATGTTCTTCGAGGCGCTCGACAAGAAGATGAAACCCGTGATCGAGTCGACGGCCGGACTCACCGGGCGTGACTGACACGACTGGCGGAGCCACCGCAAGCCGCGCCGTCGCTGGTCGCACCGTGCTCCATGCCGGTGCGACCAGCGCGGCCGGTCGCGCCGGCGCCACCGCGCAGACGGATACCGGCGCGCGCGTGATCGCGGTCGGCTCCAACCCGGAGCGCCTGCAGGGTCTGCGAACCGAGGTCCCCGGCGTCGAAACGTACGTCTGTGACCTCGGCGACTTCGCACAGGTGACTGCCCTGACCGAGGTCGTGCACGCCGCGCACGGTTCCATCGACGGCCTGATCCACCTCGTCGGAGGCTGGCGCGGCGGCGGCGGACTGGCCGGCCAGACCGACGAGGATTGGGACTTCCTGCACCGCCACGTCGTCACGACGCTGCGCAACACCACCCGCGCCTTCAACGCAGACCTGCTGGCCTCTCCGGCCGGGCGCCTGGCGATCGTGTCGTCGGTGTCGGTCGACAAACCGGCCCCCGGCGGCGCGAACTATGCCGCCGCGAAGGCCGCCGCCGAAACCTGGACCCGTGCGGTCGGGCAGGGCTTCGCGAAGGCAGGCACGGATGCCGCGGCGGTCGTCTTCGTCGTGCGGGCCCTCGACGGAATCGAAACCGAGCTCGCGGCCGAGGTTGTGGGCCTGTGGGACGTAACGTCGGCATCCGTCAACAACACCCGCATCGCCCTGGCCCCGCCCGCGAGCCAGGCCGGCTGACCGCCGGGCCGGAACGGCGCAGTTCCGGCTCGGCAGCCCCGGCACCGGCTAACCTGTACTCAGAGGTGGCACCATCGACGATGCGGGGGCAGACGTGGACGAGCTCGCCGGGCAGGCCGAGGCGTCCGGATCAGGTTGCTCGGGGTCACCGGCGGCCAGCAACGTGAACACTGCTCGTTCCAGGAACTGATCAGCACCCCCTTCCTGCGCTATGCGGAGGGACCGGTCGACTGCATCTCCTCCGCAACCGGGCCCGACACCGAACGCCGGGTGGTCTCGTTCGGGGTGCGCCTGCTCACCGTGGGTGGGCACCGGGTGGCCGTGCTGCAGCGCGGCGCGAAGCCCGAATTCGGCCGCGGCAGCGCCCGGCTCGAAATTCTCGCGGCGGATGGGGCCGGGGCGGCCGCCCTTCTGACCGCGCTGCGTCGCCTGATGCTCGACCGGAGCGTGCTGCGCGGCCAGGTGCTCTCGTTCAGCAACAACGAATTCGGCATGGGTTCGGCGGGGGTCGACTTCCTCCCGCGTCCCGTGGTTCCGGCGCACGAGGTCATCCTCCCGCCCGGCGTGCTCGACGGAATCGTGCGGCACGTGGTCGGGATCGGCACGCACCGCGAGACCCTGCGTGCCGCCGGGCAGCACCTCAAGCGCGGAGTGCTGCTCTATGGACCACCTGGCTCAGGCAAGACCCTGACGGTACGGCACCTGCTCAGTGCGACACCAGGCACAACCGCCGGTCCGCAGCAGCTCCTGTTCGCAATGCTCGATGCGCTCGACGGCCTGGACGGCGACGCCGATGTCGCGTTCGTCCTCACCACGAACCGCGTCGAGGTTCTCGAGCATGCTCTCGCCGACCGGCCCGGTCGGGTGGACCTCGCCGTTGAGATCCCCGTGCCGGACGAATCCTCCCGTCGACGGCTGTTCGAGCTGTATGCCTCCGCCCTGCCGCTGTCTCACCGGGCCGTGACGGCTGCCGCCGCACGCTCCGCCGGCGTCACCGGCGCCTTCGCAAAGGAACTCATGCGACGCACAGTGCTGCTCGCAGCCGAGGAAGCCACCCTGCCCACGGACGCGCACCTCTCCGCCGCGCTGGACATGCTGCTTGACACCCGGGATCAGGTCACTCGGAGGCTCCCCGGCGGAAGATGACCGGCACCCGAACAACCCGCGGCGCGCTAGCGTGGGAATCCAGACTGCGGAGGGGTAGGCATGCTCGAGATTAGGGCCATCAACAAGCGCTATGGCACCCGACAGGTGCTGACCGACGTGAGCTTCGGCGTCGCCAGCGGACGCCTGACCGGCTTCGTCGGCGCGAACGGCGCCGGCAAGACCACCACCATGCGAATCATCCTGGGTGTGCTGTCGGCCGACTCCGGCACGGTTTCGCAAGATGGTGTTCCGCTGACCAGCGACGACCGGCGCCGCTTCGGCTACATGCCGGAGGAGCGCGGCCTCTACCCGAAGATGAAGGTCGGCGAGCACCTCGTCTACCTGGCCCGCCTGCACGGGCTGAGCCCGGCATCCGCCCGCCGCAACACCATCGAACTGCTCGACCGGCTGGCCCTCGGCGAGCGCGCCGGCGACCTGGTGCAGTCCCTCTCGCTCGGCAACCAGCAGCGCGCCCAGATCGCAGCTGCGCTCGTGCACGACCCGGAGTTCCTGGTGCTCGACGAGCCGTTCTCCGGCCTCGACCCGATCGCCGTGGAGGTCGTCATGAGCGTGCTCTCCGGTTATGCCGCCCAGGGCGCTCCGGTGCTGTTCTCCTCGCACCAGCTCGACATCGTCGAGCGCCTCTGCGACGACGTCGTCATCATCGCCGACGGCGAGATCCGGGCGAACGGCCCGCGCGAGCAGCTGCGCGAGCAGCACAGCAGCCCCCGGTTCGAGCTCTGCACCGACGCCGACACGGAGTGGATCCGCGCCGTGCCCGGCATCTCCGTGCTTGACCTCTCCGGCGGGGTCGCCGTGTTCGAGGCCGAAACGGATGCCGCCAGTCAGACCGTGCTGCGCCAGGCCCTCGACCGGGCCCCGGTGACGTCATTCAGCCAGCAACGGCCCAGCCTCGCCACCATCTTCACGGAGGTCGTGCAGTGAGCATCCCCCCGCGCGACCGGGCCGCCACCGACCGCGCACCGGTGCGCCCCCGGCACCCAGCCCCGAGCTTCGCCCGGAGCGTGTGGCTCGTCGCCACCCGCGAGATCATGGCGCGGCTGCGCAGCAAGGCCTTCCTGGTCTCCACGGGCATCCTGCTGCTGATCTCGATCGGTTCCGTGGTTGCCGGCAGCATCGCAAGCCAGAACCAGACCCTGCCGAAGGTGGCCGTCGTCGGTACCGCCGCGCAGATCGTCGAGCAGACCCAGTCGTTCCGCATGGTGGAGGCCGACGACGTGGCCGAGGCGGAGGCCCTGGTGCGGGCCGAAACGGTTTCCGCGGCCGTCGTGCCGGGCACGGCAACGGATGCCCCGCTCGGCGTGCGCGTCATCGCCCTCGATTCCCCGCCGGTCGGCGTTCTCGCGGCCCTGAGCATCACCCCCACGGTGAGCCTGCTTGAGCCGTCCACGCAGCAGAGCGGTGGCCTGGTCTACCTCGTGTCCCTGGGCTTCGGGCTGGTCTTCTTCATGTCCGCGATCACGTTCGGTTCGACCATCGCGCAGAGTGTCGTGGAGGAAAAGCAGACCCGCGTGGTCGAGATCCTGATGACCACCATCCCGGTCCGCGCCCTCCTCGGCGGCAAGGTCGTGGGCAACAGCATCATGGCTTTCGGGCAGATCGTGGCAATTGGCCTACTGGTGGCGATCGGCATGGCCACGACCGGTCAGATCGGTCTTCTGGGCACCGTGGGGCCGTCGATCGTCTGGTTCGCCGTGTTCTTCGCATTCGGTTTCATCATGCTCGCGGCCCTGTTTGCCGCGACCGCCTCGATGGTCTCCCGCCAGGAAGACGTGGGCTCGGCCACCTCCCCGGTGCTGTTCCTCGTGATGATCCCCTATTTTCTGGTGATCTTCTTCAACGACAACCCCACCGTGCTCGCGATCATGTCCTACATCCCGTTCTCGGCCCCGGTCGGCATGCCGATGCGCATCTTCCTCGGCGGCATCGCCTGGTGGGAGCCGCTGCTCTCGCTGATGGTCCTGCTCGCCTCGACAGCCGTGGTCATCCTGCTGGGCTCACGCATCTACTCGAACTCCCTGCTTCGCATGGGCGCCCGCGTCACGTTCCGCCAGGCCCTGCGCGGCTGAGGTACTCATCAGGCGGATGCGCGAAGATGGAGAGGTGACTCAACTCCATGACCTTTCTTCTCGCGGGTTCGCCTCCGACAACTACTCGGGGGTACACCCCGAGATTCTCGACGCGATCGTCGCCGCCAACGGCGCACACCAGATCGCCTACGGCGAAGACGTCTACACCGATCGGCTGCAACAGGTGTTCGCCCTGCACTTCGGCGCGGGTGTCGAAGCCTTCCCCGTCTTCAATGGCACCGGCGCGAATGTGATCGGCCTGCAATCGATGTTGCCGCGCTGGGGCGCCGTGATCTGCGCCTCGACCGCTCACATCAACACGGATGAGGCCGGCGCGCCCGAAAAGGTGGCCGGCATCAAGCTCCTCACCGTCGATACCCCCGACGGCAAGCTCACTCCCGCTTTGATCGACCAGCAGGCGTGGGGCTGGGGCGACGAGCACCGCGCGCAGCCGCTCGTCGTCTCGATCACCCAGACCACCGAGCTCGGCACCGCGTACACGGTCGACGAGGTGCGGGCCATCGCCGACCACGCGCACGCCAACGGCATGAAGCTGCACATGGACGGTGCCCGGCTGTCCAACGCCGCCGCGTCCCTGGGGCTGCCCTTCCGCGCCTTCACCCGCGACGCCGGTGTCGACGTGCTGAGCTTCGGCGGCACCAAGAACGGCATGATGTACGGCGAGTGCGTCGTGGTGTTGAACCCGGAGGCATCCGTCGGTCTTATCTACCTGCGCAAACTGAACATGCAATTGGCCTCGAAGATGCGCTTCATTTCGGCACAGTTGATCGCGCTGCTCGGCGGCGACCTCTGGCTGCGGAATGCCGGCCACGCCAACGCCATGGCCGCCCGGCTGCGCACCTCCCTCGAGGCCGGCCTGGCCGCCGGCGACATCACGGGGGTGTCCTTCACCCAGAACACCCAGGCCAACGCGATCTTCGCGACCCTGCCGCCCGGCGTGGCCGACCGCCTGCGCGGACACTTCCGGTTCTACGACTGGAACCCCGCGACCAACGAGGTGCGCTGGATGTGCGGCTTCGACACCGAGGAGGCCGACATCGACGCTTTCGTCGCGGCCCTGATCCGAGAGCTGGCAGCGCGATGAACGTCTTCGAGAACAAACCCTGGCTCGGCTCTTACGCCCCCGGCGTTCCGAACACCATCCAGGAACCGACCGACACGCTCTCGGACATGATCGAGACCTCCGCGCGCCGGTTCGGCCCCAGCGTGGCCCTCGACTTCTTCGGCGCCACCACCACCTACGCCGAGCTCGGCGAGCAGATTTCCCGCGCCGCGAACGGCCTGCTGCGCCTCGGAGTCAAGGCCGGCGACCGGGTGGCGCTCGTGCTGCCGAACTGCCCGCAGCATGTCGTGGCGTTCTACGCTGTGCTGCGCCTGGGCGCGATCGTCGTCGAGCACAATCCGCTCTACACCGAACGCGAGCTCCGGCACCAGTTCGAGGACCACGGCGCCCGCGTCGCCATCGTCTGGGACAAGGTCTACACGACCGTCACCGATTTCCCGGCCGACCTGGGCCTGCGTGCCGTGATCGCCGTCAACCTGACGGAGGCGATGCCTCTCTCCAAGCGGCTCCTGCTCAAGCTGCCGATCCAGAAGGCCCGCGACTCGCGCGACGCCCTGACCTCGGGCCCACTGGGCAAGGATGCCTTCACCTGGGCCGGGATCGTCGGCTCACGCAAACTGCGGGCGAACCATCCGCGCCCGAAGGTCACCGACACGGCCGCGCTCCAGTACACCAGCGGCACCACCGGCACCCCCAAGGGTGCCATTCTCAGCCACTTCAACCTGCGCTCGAACGCCCTGCAGGGCGAGGCCTGGGTGCAGGGGTTGCGTCCCGGCGAGGAGGTCTTCTACGCTGTCCTGCCCATGTTCCACGCCTACGGCCTGACCCTGTGCCTGACCTTCGCGATGGCCACCGGCGCCCGGCTCGTGCTGTTCCCCAAGTTCGACGAGGGTCTGCTGCTCGATGCGGCCAGGCGCACACCACCCACGTTCATGCCGGCCGTCCCGCCGATCTATGACCGGCTCGTGAAGGCCGCGGCGGCAAAGGATGTGAGCCTGCGCAGCATCCGTTTCGCCATCTCGGGCGCAATGAGCCTGCCGGTGTCGATCGTCGAGCGCTGGGAGTCCGCCACCGGCGGGCTCCTGGTCGAGGGCTACGGCATGACCGAGGCCTCCCCCATCGCCGTCGGCAACCCGATGGGCCCGACCCGCCGCCCCGGCACCGTGGGCGTGCCGTTCCCGAGCACCGAGATCCGGGTGGTCGATCCGGATGACCCCACCGCGAACCGCGGAATCGAAGAAGAAGGCGAGCTACTCATCCGTGGCCCCCAGGTCTTCTCCGGTTACTGGGACCAGCCGACCGAGACCGCAAAAACACTGCTTGACGGCGGCTGGCTGCGCACCGGCGACATCGTGCGGGTGTCGGCGGACGGCTTCGTCACGGTCGTCGACCGCATCAAGGAGCTCATCATCACGGGTGGTTTCAATGTGGCCCCCACCGAGGTCGAGGCTGCCCTTCTGTCGCATCCGGATGTCGCAGACGCCGCCGTAGTCGGGCTGCCGAACGCGAACGGCGGCGAAGACGTCGCCGCCGCGGTCGTGCTGACGCCGGGCGCCACTCTCGACGTGGCAGCCCTGCGCACCTATTGCCGTACCCGGCTCTCCGCCTACAAGGTGCCCCGCACCGTCGTGCAGGTCGACGAGCTCCCGCGGTCACTGATCGGCAAGGTGCTGCGCCGCGAGGTGCGCGCCGGCCTCATCGGGGAGTAGCCGCGGAATAGTCTGCCGCGCACCCCGTTGGAGTGGATGGGTCAGCGTTGCCCCTCCTGCCCGTGCTCGCCGGGCGGTGGAGCCCGCGCGGCTTCGACCCGACGGCCCTCGTCAACGACTGGACTTCTCCCGGCATCTCGATTCCGGCCCGCCATGCCCGATGAGCAACCATCCGGCACAGTATCTGTTCAGCCCCGTCAGGTAGAAAAGCACTCTGACCATCCCTTCTCGGTGCCCGGTTGCGAGACCGGCTCCGACCACGGCGCGGAGACCACAATGACCGAAAGCACCCCCGACCACTTCGACGTGGTTATCATCGGCGCAGGGCCGGCCGGAACGGCCGCCGCGCTCCGAGCCGCAGAGCTGGGTGCCAGGGTTGCCGTAGCGGAGGCAGACCGGCTCGGCGGAACCTGCGTGAACACGGGCTGCGTGCCGACGAGGGTGCTCGCCAAGGCGGCGCGCCTCATGCGGGAGGTGCGCACGGCGGACACCTACGGGATCGAGGTCAGCGACCCGCACATCGACTGGGCTACTACGGTAGCCCGGGTACAGTCGCGAGTGGACCGGGTGCGCTCGATCAAGAGCGAAGCCGACCGATTCGCCGCTGCCGGAATCGAATTAGTGCTGGAAGGTCGAGCTCGATTCGTCGATCCGCACTCCGTGGCGCTGGAGACCGGCCGCATCCTCACCGCCGCCAACTTCCTGGTCTGCGTCGGCGGGCATTCCCGCCGATTGCCCCTGCCGGGAGCGCATTTCGCAACGGTCCCGGAGGACATTCTGAGCCTGCCGGAACTGCCCAGACGGGTCGCCGTGATCGGCGCGGGCAACACGGGCGCGCAATTGGTGACGGTCTTCAGTTCCTTCGGCTCCGAGGTGACCGTGCTCGACATCGCCCCGCGAATTCTGATGGCGTCGGATTCCGACATCGCCGACACGGTGTCCGCGGCGTTCCGCCAGCAGGGGGTAGCCGTGCACACGGGAATCGAGACGGTGTCCGCAATCGAGCAGGATGCCAACGGAACCCTCAACCTGGCCTGGCGTGAGGCAGGGGCAGCGCAATCTGCCGATTTTGACGCCGTCATCATGTCCACGGGCTGGCCGGCGGATGTCGACGACCTCGGGCTCGACAAGGCCGGCATCACCACCGTGCGTTCGGCCATCCCAGTGGACCAGTACTTTCGAAGCATCGTGCCGCACATTTTCGCGGTCGGCGACGCGAACGGACGAGACATGCTCGTGCAGGCCGCCCAGTTCGAGGGTGAGGCCGCGGCCGAAAATGCGGTTCTGGACGCCAACCGCAGAACGCCGCACCACCTGCTTCCGGCCGGTGGCTTTACCGACCCCGACTACGCGGGCGTCGGGTTGACCGAGGTGGAGGCGAGATCTCGCGATCCACACTGCGTCGTCGCGACGGTGCCCTACGCCGACCTCGACCGCGCCGTGATCGACGGCCGGGAGCCCGGGTTCCTGAAACTGATTGCCGACCGTCGGCGGGAACTGATTCTCGGAGCCCATGCCACCGGGGAAAACGCCGTTGAGGTTATCCAATCCGTGACCACGGCGATGGCCGCCGGAATCGACGTTGCCACCCTGGCAAAGGTGCGCTTCGCCTATCCCACGTACAGCGCGGTCATCGGGCTGACAGCCCGTCGACTGCTACTGGAGGGGCCGAGGACAACCCCGGCAGTAGCGCCGCACCCGGTGATCGAGCGTGTCGAGATCCCCGCCCCAACACGCTCGATCACCGGTCGGAGCTCAGCCGTCACTCCGGGCGGAGGAGCACCTTGATCGCACGACGCTCATCCATCGCCGCGTAGGCCTCGGCAACCTCGGTCAGCGGCAGCTGCAGGTCGAACACGCGGCCGGGGTTGATGGCGCCCGAGAGCACCTCCGGCAGCAGCTCTTCGACGTACCCGCGAACGGATGCGACGCCGCCGTTCAGACCCACGTTCCGCCCGAATAGCGGGCGAACCTCGATCGGGCCGCCGGTGGGCACGCCCACGTAGCCGACCATTCCGCCGGGACGCGCCGACGCGATGGCCTGCTCCATCGATTCCTTGGTGCCGACGCACTCGAGCACGCAGTCCGCGCCGATGCCGTCGAAGAGCTCACGGATGCGGGCCACGCCGGCTTCACCGCGCTCCTCGACGATGTCGGTCGCGCCGAACTCGCGGGCCACGAGCTGCCGTTCGGGGTGGCGCGACATGGCGACGATCCGGGAGGCCCCGAGACGCTTGGCGGCGATGATGGCGCACAGGCCGACCGCGCCGTCGCCGACGACGACGACGGTGCTGCCCGCAGTCACGCCGGCGGAGACCGCGGCGTGGTGCCCGGTGCCCATAACGTCGGCCAGGGTCAGGAGACCGGGAATCTGGTCGTCGGTGGGCAGAGTCGGCGTGGCCACGAGCGACCCGTCGGCGTGCGGCACGCGCACCTTCTCGCCCTGGGCACCGTCGGCGAAGCCGCCGAGCTGGTCGTCCGAGCCCCACCACCCGCCGTGCAAGCAGGAGGTGCTGGTGCCGTTCTGGCAGTTGATGCAGGTGTTATCACAGTCGTAGAACGGCGCGATGACGAAGTCGCCGACCTTGACCCGGCTGACGTCGGCACCGATTTCCTCGACGATGCCGACAAACTCGTGGCCGATTCGCTTCGGCTCCTCGGTGGGCTGGATGCCGCGGTAGGGCCAGAGGTCTGAGCCACAGACGCAGGCTGCGACGACGCGCACAATGGCGTCACCGCCGCTGGAGAGAATCGGATCGGTTACTTCTTCGAGGCGGATGTCCCGCTCCCCGTAAATCACTGTTGCACGCATGTTCCGAGCCTAAGTCAGCACCCTGACCATCACCGGGCACGGGGACCCGTTCCACCGTATTCCCACCGGATTCCGCTGGGCGCGCAATAGACGGGAACCGGAAACCAGATCGAGCGAGGCTACAGCAACGCGTCGTCATCAAGGTCGGCTGGGTGCACCGACAGCACCGAGACGGATGCGACGCTGAGCGATTCCCCGTCCGGCGCCAGGTCCACGCGCACCGTGTCGCCGTCCCGCACGGTGCCTGACAGGATCGCGGTTGCCAGACGGTCGTCGATCTCGGTCTGCATCAGTCGGCGCAGCGGGCGGGCGCCGTAGATCGGGTCGTAACCTCGCTCGGCCAGCCAGGTGCGGGCATCCGGCGTCACTCCGAGTTCGAGCCGGCGCTCGACCAGCCGCTTCTCCAGCCGGTCCACAAGCAGCCCGACGATCTGGCCGAGGTCCTCCATCGACAGCGACTCGAACACGACGATGTCGTCGAGACGGTTGACGAACTCGGGCTTGAAAGTCTGGCGCACGAGCGCCTGCACGGACTCCTCCTTCTCGTCCCGGCTGAGCTGCGGGTCGATCAGGAACGCCGAACCGAGGTTCGAGGTCAGCACCAGGATCGTGTTGCGGAAATCCACGGTGCGGCCCTGGCCATCCGTGAGCCGGCCGTCGTCGAGCACCTGCAGCAAGACGTCGAAAACCTCCGGATGCGCCTTCTCCACCTCGTCGAACAAAACCACCGAATACGGGCGGCGGCGCACGGCCTCGGTCAGCTGCCCACCCTGCTCGTAGCCGATGTAGCCGGGAGGAGCCCCTACCAGTCGGGATACGGAGAACTTCTCCCCGTACTCACTCATGTCAATGCGCACCATCGCCTTCTCGTCGTCGAAGAGAAACTCGGCGAGCGCCTTCGCGAGCTCCGTCTTGCCCACGCCGGTCGGCCCGAGAAAGAGGAACGAGCCGGTCGGCCGGTCCGGATCGGAGATTCCGGCCCGGCTGCGGCGCACGGCGTCAGCGACCGCACGCACGGCCTGCTTCTGCCCCACCAGACGGTGCCCGAGTTCCGCCTCGAGGTTCAGCAGCTTCTCCGTCTCGCCCTGCAGCAGCCTGCCCACCGGGATGCCGGTCCACATGGCAACCACGGCGGCGATGTCCTCGGAGGTGACCTGGTCGTTGACCATGCGCGGGCCGTCGGACTCCGCTTGCTCGGCCGCGGCGAGCTCCTTCTCCATCTTGGGGATGTCGCCGTAGAGCAGCCGGGACGCCTTCTCCAGGTTGCCTTCGCGTTCGGCCCGATCAGCCCCGCTGCGCGCGGTGTCGAGCCGTTCCTTGAGCTCGCCGACCCGGTTCAGGGATGCGCGTTCCTTGTCCCAGCGCGTCTGCAGCTCGGTCAGCTTCAGCTCGCGTTCCTCGAGGTCGCCGCGCAGCTTCTCCAGCCGCGCCTTCGACGCGTCGTCCTTCTCCTTCTTCAGCGCCAGTTCCTCCAGCTTGAGCCGGTCCACGCTGCGCCGCAGCTCGTCGATCTCCACCGGGGCGGAGTCGATCTCCATCCGCAGCCGGCTGGCGGCCTCGTCGATCAGGTCGATGGCTTTGTCGGGCAGCTGGCGGGC
>JBBQDC010000072.1:0-14468 GCA_038319305.1 Actinomycetales bacterium
GCTCACCACGAAACCGGAGGTCGGCTTCGCTGTGGCGCGCCACCACGGGCGGGGAGGTGCCACCGGTTCCTCGTCGCTCCGGAACGTGCGTGCCATGAACACGATGGCGGCTGTGACCAGAATCGGCGTGACGATAGCGCCGCTCGTGGTGACCAGAGATTCTGCCTGGAGACCCAGCAGCAGTGCCATCACCGTCGCAGCCGTGATGACCGCGACCTTCGTAGTGTTCTTGACTATCCGAACCATGTGGTTCGGTCTGCCAAACCCGAGGCTGGGTGGTTCCTCGCGGCCGGCTGGAAGCGATCCTGCATTCCCGTGCGTCGCGCGGCTCGCTCGAAGCCAGTCGACCGCAAACGTGTTCCGACCCCACCCGGACTATTCCGCAGGTGAGCCTGCAGTGGTACTCTCTCCGCATGAGTGGGACAGAGTCCATGCGTGTGGGAGATCGAGGTCGGGTGGTGCTGCCGGCCGGCATTCGCGAGCGACGCAACTGGTCGGAGGGGACCACTCTCATCGCGATCGAGACCGATCGGGGTGTCATCCTCACCGCCCGCGACGAACTCGAGCGCATCGTGCGAGAACAGCTCGCCGGCACGGATGTCGTCGCGGCGCTGCTGGAGGAACGCCGGGCTGCCTCGCTCCGCGAGGATGACGCGTGAACGTGTTCGACGCATCCGCCCTGCTGGCCTATCTGCACGGCGAAGTGGGAACCGACATCGTGCATGAACGACTTGCCGAAGGCGGCGCGTGCGGGGCAGCCAATTGGGCCGAGGTCGCCCAGAAGGTGCGCGCGGCCGGCGCGGAGTGGGACCTCGCCCGTGCACTCCTGCTGAGCTATGACCTCGTGGTCGAACCGGTCACGCGATCGGATGCCGAACTCGCCGCCGCGATGTGGCGACCCGGGCAGGGGCTCTCACTGGGCGACCGTCTCTGCCTGGCCCTGACTGCGCGTCTGGGTGCGACGGTGTGGACGGCAGACACGGCGTGGCGGGGCCGCCCGGGGGTCGCTCTCAGTCGATAGGTGCGCCACAGTCCAGAGAAAACCCGCGCATCGCCCGAGAACTCATCGGACTCTGACAGGGCCTCTTGCGATCAACGTCTGCCCCGAGTGTTCGCGTCACCCTCGACGATATTCAGACAGCTCCGGTCCCGGGTGAAGCACCGCGTTGACGATCGCGCGGATGGCGAACTCACTCGTCTGCGCAAGCTCGATGTCTTGCGGGTGCAGGAGCCATTGCAGCTGCAGCCCGTCCATCACCGCGAGGATGCTGGCCGATGCAGCGCCGATCGTCGCAGGTTCGGTGATGCCCTCTTGCTCGCACAACACCCGGAACGCATCCGCGACCAGCACTCGCAGCGTCGAGTACCGATTCTCGAAGAATGAGCGTGCCGGGTGCTCGTCCGTGACGGACTCGGCTGAGAGCACCGTGTAGACCTGCACGACACCGGCACGTCGGGAGTTCACCAAGGCCGTGCGCACCAGGTGCAGGAACAGCTCCGGCCCATCCGGGATGTGATGCTCGTCGAGATCGGCGACGTCGGTCTCATCGCGGTACGTGAGCATCTCGAGCAGTAAATTCTGCTTCGACCCGAAGTGATGGAGCACTCCGGCATGGGTGATGTTGACCTGTTCCGCGATGTCGGCGAGGGTTCCGTTCGCGTAGCCCTTCGTGCCGAAGATGTCGATGGCCGCCTCAAGGATCTCCCTGCGCTTGCGCTGTGTCGCCGGTCTGGTGCGGGGTGTGTTGCTCTTTGTTTCCTGGATCACGGTGCTCCCTTCAGCGGCGACGATGACGTCTAGCGTCTATCGCTTGCCATATTACTGACTTGTTGGTAACGTCAACCTCAGCTTACTTACTAGACAGTAAGTAAATGCAAAATGAGCACCACGACGGTGCTGCATCACTTAAGGAGAAGCAATGAGGCTTAGATCCACCTTCATCGGCGCCGGTCTCGTGGCGGCCCTCGCGCTCACCGGCTGCGCCGGTGGGGCAGCACCCGGGTCGCAGTCTGAGGCCGGGGCATCACTCACCATCGCGAAGCCCGACGGCGTCATCGCCACGGAGTCGAACAACCCCTGGGTGGGCGATTCGTCCGCGAACAAGTTCGGCTACAAGAACGTCATCTTCGAACCCCTCGCGATGGTCAACGCCGTCGGAGAGAACGAGACCACCCCCTGGTTGGCCGAGAAGGTCGAATGGAACGACGACTTTACCCAGCTCACAGTGACCCCGCGTGCCGGCGTGACCTGGAATGACGGCGAGGAGTTCACCGCCGACGACATCGTATTCTCCTTCGACCTGATTCGGAACACTCCCGCGCTCGACACCGGCAACTTGCAGCTGACTGACATCGTGAAGGACGGCGGGAACGTTGTGCTCACCTTCGCTGAATCGAAGTTCGTCAAGCAGGCGCAGGTGCTGCACACCTCGATGGTTCCGGAGCACGTCTGGGCCGACGTTGCGGACCCGACCACGGAGACCAACCCCGAGCCCGTCGGCACCGGTCCGTACACGCTGGAGAGTTTCAGCAGTCAGTCGGTCACCCTCGAGGCCCGTGACGATTACTGGGGCGGCGACCTCGCCGTGCCGACCCTGTACTACGTCTCGTACAACGACAACACGGCGCTGACCACAGCCCTTGCGAACGGCGATGCCGACTGGGCTCAGGCGTTCATCCCCAATGTGAAGAGCGCCTTCGTCGACAAGGATCCCGAGCACAATGTGTTCTGGGCGGCGAATGTGATGGCGCCCGACGTTCTGTTCCTCAACCACCAGCGGAAGCCGTTCAACGACCTCGCCTTCCGGCAGGCGGTTAACATCGTCATCGACCGTTCGGCGCACACCGAGATCGCCCGTGAGAAGGCCGGCCCCGAACTGTCGTCGGTCACCGGCCTGCCGACTCCTGTCGGCGAGCAGTACATCGCTCCTGAGTACCAGGGCAAGGAGCTCGTAATGGACGTCGAGGGCGCTCGCGCGATCCTCAAGGATGCCGGTTACACCTGGGCGGATGACGCCCTCATCGACCCCGATGGTGAGCCTGTTTCGTTCACGCTCGAGGTTCCCCAGGGCTGGAACGACTACGTCACCGGCATCAGCCTCATCGCCGACCAGGTGACGAAGAGCCTCGGCGCCGACGCGAAGGTCAGCACTCCAGACGCCGACACGTGGTGGGCGAATAAGCGCTCCGGAGACTTCGACGCCATCATGCATTGGACCGACAGCGGCACAACCCCGTACGACCTCTACTCCGACACGATGGACGGACGCTGGCTGCTGACGGGCGAGAACGTGGACTACAACTTCGGTCGTTATGAGAACCCGCGTGCCACCGAGCTGCTGAACACGTATGCGACCGCGGCGACCGATGAGGAGCGCACCGCAGCGCTGGAGGAAATCCAGAGGATATTCGTCGAGGACGTGCCGGTGATCCCGGTTGGCACTCATCCGGTGCTGGGTGAGTACAACACCCGCAACTACGTGGGGTGGCCGAACGAAGAGGACCAGTACGCGACGGCTGACCCTGTGCAGGTCACCGTCCCGCTGATTCTCACGAAACTGACACCGGCCGAATAGTTCGGATCGAGCAGGGGCGGATGCCACAGCATCCGCCCCTGCTTCGCCGACCTCCACGAAAGCGACGAACCCATGCCCGATCCTCTCCTCACAGTGCGCGACTTCTCGGTCGTGTACGACGTCGATCCGCCCGTCGAGGCGGTGAAAAATGTGACGCTTGAACTGCAGCGCGGCGAAATCCTCGGGCTCGCCGGTGAAAGCGGCTGCGGCAAGACCACGCTCGCCTACGGTGTGCAGCGCCTGCTGCGTGCACCTGCGGTGATCACCAGCGGGAGCGTGATATTCCACGACGCATCCGGTGTTGACATCGACGTCAACGCGCTCGACATCGAAGAGATGCGACGATTCCGGTGGGACCGGATCTCGATGGTGTTCCAGGGTGCGATGAACGCGCTCAATCCCGTCACGACGATCGGCGCGCAACTCGACGACGTGTTCCAGGTGCACCGTCCCAACCTGAGCAGACGCGAGCGCCGGGCCGCGTGCGAGGACCTGCTCGAGATCGTCGCCGTCGGGCGCGAGCGCATCCGCTCCTACCCCCACGAGCTCTCGGGCGGCATGCGCCAGCGCGTGATGATCGCCATGGCGCTGGCTCTGCACCCTCAGCTGATGGTGATGGACGAGCCAACCACGGCGCTGGATGTGTTGGTGCAGCGGGAGATCCTGCGTCAGATCTCTCAGTTGCGCCACGAGTTCGGCTTCTCGGTCATCTTCATCACGCACGACCTTCCGCTGCTGTTGGAGATCAGCGACCGGATCGCGGTGATGCGCGAGGGCGAGATCGTCGAACTGGCATCCGCGCGCGACCTCTGGGAGCGCCCGCAGCACGAGTACACCAAGACGCTGCTGGCGTCGTTTCCGCGCCTGACCGGCGAGAGGGGAGTGTTGGTCCGATGACCACGCTCGAGTTTGTGAACGTCTCCAAACGCTACCGGGTGCGCGGGGCATCGTCGATGCTCGCCCTCGACAACGTGAGCTTCACCCTGCACGACCGCGAGACCATTGCTCTGGTCGGCCAGTCCGGCAGCGGCAAGTCGACCATCGCGAAGATCCTGACCCAGCTGGAGATGCCCACCAGCGGCGAAGTGCTGCTGAACGGCAAGCCGATCCCGCGCCACGGACGCGGCCTGCGCAGCTACCGCCAGACATTGCGGATGGTCTTCCAGGATCCCTTCGCCTCGCTCAACCCGTACCACTCGATCCGGTACCACGTCGAGCGTCCGCTGCGGTTGGACAACGTCGTACCGCAGAACGAGACCGAGGCGGAGGTCAGGCGCCTGCTGGAACGGGTGCATCTGGACGCGGATGCCGTCATCGACCGCCGCCCGCACGAACTCTCCGGTGGACAGCGCCAGCGTGTCGCGATCGCACGGGCGCTCGCCTCCCGACCGTCGCTGCTCGTGGCCGATGAGCCGGTGTCGATGCTGGACGTGTCGATCCGCCTCGGTGTGCTGAACCTGCTCGCAGATCTGCAGCGGGAGGAGGGCCTGGGCTTGCTTTACATCACCCATGACCTCGCCACAGCGCGTCACTTCAGTGACGAGATCATGGTGTTGCACCAGGGTCGCGTGGTCGAGCACGGCCCAGCGGATGACGTCATCCTGAACCCTCAGCACGAATACACCCGGGAACTCCGATCGGCGTCACCCGACCCGGAGAAGCACTTCGCGACGGCATCGACCGGTCACCAGGGTGGCGTCGCATGAAGATCCCCGTTCGCTTCATTGCCAGCCGCACCGCGTTCTACCTGTTCACGGCGTGGGCGGCGATCACCATCAACTTCTTCCTGCCGCGCATGATGGCGGGCGACCCTGTCACCGCGTACATGCAGCGCAACGCCGGGCAGATCACTCCGGACGCCGAGCGCTCCCTGCGCATCCTTTTCGGCCTCGACCAGGACTCCACCGTGTGGCAGCAGTACATCGACTACTGGCAGCTACTCCTGGGCGGCGACCTCGGACGTTCCTTCTCCAGTGGCCTTGCGCCCGTCGGCGAGGTCATCTCCTCGGCGCTGCCGTGGACCCTCGGGCTCGTCGGGTTTGCCACGATCCTGTCATTTATTCTCGGCACGGCGACCGGCGCTCTGATCGGATGGCGTCGGGGCAGCAAGGCAGACGTGATCGTGCCGATCTCCACGTTCTTCAGCACGGTGCCGTACTTCTGGCTCGGGCTGATTGCGATCGCCGTGTTCTCGTCGATCCTGGGCTGGTTCCCGGCATCGCATGCCTACGACAAAGGCTCGTCGCCCGAGTTCACGCTTGACTTCATCAGGCAGGTGATCGCGCACGGTGCTCTGCCGGCGATCACGATTGTCATCGCGTCGCTCGGTGGCTGGATTCTCGGCATGCGCAACATGATGCTCACCGTGCTTGATGAGGACTACATCGCCGTCGCGCAGGCCAAGGGCCTGCCGAACCGTCGCGTGCTCTGGAACTATGCCGCCCGCAACGCCATGCTGCCGCAGCTATCCAGCTTCGCACTGTCTATCGGATTCATCGTCGGTGGCACGATCGTGATGGAGATGGTGTTCTCCTACCCGGGCATCGGCAAGCTGCTGCTGGATGCGACCAACGCGAAGGACTACCCGCTCATGCAGGGCGTGTTCCTCATCATCACGTTGGCGGTGCTGTGCGCAAATATCCTCGCGGACATCGCCTACGCGATCCTCGATCCCCGCACACGTCAGACGGAGGCCTGAGATGACAACCCCGACCAACCTCACCCGACCGGTAAGCGCCGACGGCCCCGAGGCGGTGACAGTGCGTTCTCCGGGCGCGACCATGCCGCCCCGGGAGAAGACGTTCTGGTCGCAGCTGGCGGCGTCGTTCGCGATGTTCCGCAATCCGAAGTCGCTGACAGGACTCGTCATCCTGGGCATCTTCGTGCTGGTCGCGGTCTTCGGCGATGTTTTGGCGCCGTACGGTCCGCTCGAGAAGGACTTCACGATGCTCCGCCAGGGGCCATCATGGACGCACCTGCTCGGAACGACGCACATGGGCGAGGACATCTTCAGCCAGATCATCTACGGCACTCGCGGCGTGCTCGTCGTCGGGTTCCTGGCCGGGATCATGGGCACAGTGATCGCCGTGATCATGGGCGTCGTCGCCGGGTACACCCGCGGCTGGCGGAGCGAATCGCTGTCGGCTGTGACGAACGTGTTCCTCGTCATCCCCGGGCTGCCGCTGATCATCATCGTCGCGTCGCAGTTCGAGAACCCGCCGCTCGTGCTCATCGCCGCCGTGCTGGCCGCAACCGGCTGGGCCTGGGGCGCCCGCGTGCTCCGTGCTCAGACGATGTCGCTGCGCAACCGCGACTTCATTCAGGCCGCTCGAGCGAACGGCGAGCCGATGCACCGCATCATCCTCGTGGAGATGCTGCCGAACCTCATGGCGATCATCGCCTCGAGCTTCGTCGGCACCGTCACCGCGGCGGTGCTGGGCCTCACCACCCTCGCCTTCATCGGCGTGATCCCCATCACCAACCTGAACTGGGGAACAATCCTGTTCTGGGCGCAGCAGAACGGCGCCTTCCCGGACTTCTGGTGGTGGTACGTCCCGGCCGGACTATGTATCGCCATTCTCGGAGTCGCGCTATCGCTGATCAACTTCGGCATCGACGAGTACGTGAACCCGCGTCTGCGTTCGGCCGGAGAGCGAGCCAGGGCGATGAAGAAGAAGGGTCTCGACGTCAACGACGCGATGACCGTCGTCCGCACCGAGATCGAGACAGCACCACAGAGTAAGGCACAGAACACGAAATGACGATCACCGAGACATTCACCGATTCCCTCCCGTACCACGACCCAGCACTCACGATCCCTGAACGCGTCGCTGACCTCCTCGGGCGGATGTCGCTGGAGGAGAAGGTTGGGCAGATGCTCCAACTCGACGCGCAGGATGACCTCGACGACCATGTGCTCCGCAAGCATGTCGGATCGATACTGCACACCTCGCCGGAGTCGATCCTGCGCGCGAACGAACTCACCGCCGAGACGCGGCTTCGCATTCCGCTGCTTGTCGCTGAGGACTGCATCCACGGCCACTCGTTCTGGGAGGGCGCGACGATCTACCCGACGCAGCTGGGGATGGCGGGATCCTGGGACGCCGACCTGCTGGAGCGGGTCGCCCGGGCGAGCGCGGTAGAGGTGGCTGCCACGGGCGTGCACTGGACCTTCTCACCGGTGCTGTGCATCGCTCGCGACCTGCGCTGGGGGCGGGTGAACGAGACCTTCGGTGAGGATCCGTTTCTCATCGGTGAGCTTGCCTCTGCGATGGTGCGGGGCTATCAGGGAGCGGGCCTGGCCGATCCGACGGCGATCCTCGCGACCGCCAAGCACTTCGCCGGGTACTCGGAGACGCAGGGAGGGCGTGACTCAAGCGAGGCAGACATCTCCCGGCGGAAGCTCCGCTCGTGGTTCCTGCCACCGTTCGAGCGGGTGGCCCGCGAGGGATGCCGTTCCTTCATGCTCGGCTACCAGAGCATAGACGGCGTGCCGATCACGATCAACGACTGGCTGCTCAGCGACGTGCTGCGTCGCGAGTGGGGGTACACCGGCACTCTCATCACTGACTGGGACAACGTCGGCCGGATGGTCTGGGAGCAGCGGGTGCAGCCGGACTACGCTCACGCGGCCGCCGCTGCCGTGCAGGCCGGCAACGACATGATCATGACGACTCCGAAATTCTTCGAGGGTGCACTGGATGCCGTCGAACAGGGTCTTCTCGACGAGAGCGCGTTCGACCCTGCTGTGGCCCGCATCCTCACCCTGAAGTTCGAGCTCGGGCTGTTCGAGAACCCGAGGCTGCCACGCAGAGACCTGGCCGGAATCGTGGGGAATGCGGCGCACGCGGAACTGAACCTGGAGGTGGCCCGCCGCTCGATCGTGCTGCTGGAGAACGATGGAGTGCTGCCGCTGTCTGTTACTCGTTCGACGCGGGTCGCCGTAGTGGGACCGCTGGCTGACGACGCGCAGACGCAACTGGGCGACTGGGCCGGTGGATCGGGTCAGGTCAGCTGGCTCGACGGGCAGCCGCGCGAGATGATCACCACCGTGCTCGACGGCATTCGGGGGATTGCGGCGGATGACTGGGTCGTTACCCATGCGCGCGGCGCCGACATCCTCACCCTGGAGCTGGATCCCGCCGGCGCGACCTTCCCGGATGGACAGCCCCGCCCGCCACACGTCGTGCCGGGCGAGCCTGACCAGGCGCTCATCGCCGAGGCCGTCACTGCGGCGGACCAGGCGGATGTCGTGGTCGCCGTCGTCGGCGACCGGATCGAACTCGTCGGTGAAGGTCGGTCGACGGCGACGCTCGAGCTCATCGGCGGACAGAACGCCCTTCTGAACGCGCTGATCGCGACGGGCAAGCCGGTGGTGGTTGTTTTGCTCGCATCCAAGCCGCTCGTGCTGCCGGCATCCGTCCAGCAAGCCGCAGCCGTTCTCTGGGCGGCGAACCCGGGGATGCAGGGTGGCCGTGCTCTCGCCGAGATTCTCGTCGGCGAGGTGGAGCCTTCCGGGCGTCTGCCGATCTCGTTCGCGCGGCACGTCGGGCAGCAGCCGGTGTACTACAACCAGATCCGCGGCCAGCACGGCGACCGCTACGCCGACCTCACCCAGTCGCCTGATTGGGCCTTCGGTGAGGGGCGCAGTTACACCACAATCGAGTATGAGGATCTCGAGCTGGAGGAAATGGCGCTGACGGCATCCGGCACGATCGTCGCGCACATAACGGTGCGAAACACCGGCGTGCGGCCGGCGCTGGAGACCGTGCAGGTGTACGTGCGGGATGTGGTCACCTCGGTGAGCTGGACCGACAAGGAGCTCAAGACCTACCGTCAGGTCGAGTTGGCACCCGGCGAGTGCGCGCGGGTGCGGCTCGAACTGCCCGTTAGCGAGTGCAGCATCGTGGATGCCGCAGGACGACGCGTCGTGGAACCGGGGGAGTTCGAGCTCTTGGTCGGTGCGTCGTCACGGGAGAAGGCGTTGCTCGGGGCCGCGTTCACGGTGAACGGGTAACGACGCACTGACAGCCGCGCTCTGACAGCCGCGCTCTGACAGCCGCGCTCTGACAGCCGCGCCCTGACGGTCCAGGGTGCGCTGGGAACGGTCCCGTGCGCCACTCATCGAGGGCGGCCACGAGTCACACCGAGAGGGCGACCTTGCCCCGCGCGTGGTGTTCGATGAGGTGACTCACCGCGGCTGCGGTGTCGGCGAGCGGGTAGGTGCGCTCGATCGCCGGGGTGATTCGGCCGGCCTCGATGTGTTCCCGCAGCACGTCGAGGTCAGCGGCGCTCGCCTTGGCCACTAGCGGGCGGAGCGACTGCTCGACAAACATCGACCGCACTGAGGCCCCGAGAATGCGGCCGATGGGTCCGAAAACCCGGCCGCCTGCTCCGGAGGACAGCACGAGAGTTCCACGCCGGGTGAGAGCTCGTCGGCACTCGTCAATGGTGCGGTTGCCCACGAGATCGAATACCGCGTCGTAGGTCGTGTCGCCCGAGGTGAAATCCTGCGTCGTGTAGTCGATCACATGATGGGCGCCGAGGGAGCGCACGAGGTCGATGTTGCGGGTGCTGCAGACCGCGGTGACCTCGGCTCCCAGCGTCCGCGCGATCTGCACCGCGAACGACCCCACGCCCCCTGCTGCCCCGTTGATGAGCACGGAGTCTCCCGGCCGCACTCGCGCGGCATCCCGCAGACCCTGAAGCGCCGTAGTGCCGGCGACGGGCACCGTTGCCGCGGCCTCGAAGGAGACCGTGGTGGGCCGAAGGGAGACCCGGCGCTCCGGCGCGACGGTGTACTCCGCGAAACTGCCCGTGCTCACCTCAGCGAACACCTCGTCGCCGACCGTGAACCGGTGCACGGCGGATCCCACCGCTTCAACCACGCCTGCGGCATCCCTGCCGCGGATCGCAACCCGGGGCCCGCGCAACCCGAAGGCGAGGCGCAAGAAATATGGCTCGCCGCGCATCAGCAGCATGTCTGCGGCGTTCAGTGACGCTCCACGCACCCGGATGAGCACGTCGCCGGCACCCGGCACGGGCCTTGGTACATCGGCCTGTTCGTAGGTTTCCGGTCCGCCGTATTTTCGCTGGATGATCGCTTTCACCATTGCTCCTTCTCGAGTGACACTATAGTGTGTGAGACACAGTACCAAATCATGCAAGATACCGAAAGGACCCATCATCATGACCCGCATGCTACTCACCCCTCTGAGTCGCCCCACACTGCTCTCGACCCTCTGGATCGTCGTGATGTTCAACTACATCTACGCCGATGTGCTCGGGCTGAACGATCCGGCACACCTCGTTGCCCTCGAGTCGGGCACGATCGGCGGACTGCCGTTTTCACCCGACAAGCTTGTTGCTGCGGGCCTTCTGATGCAGGTGCCGATCGCGATGGTCTTGCTATCACGTGTGCTTCGTCAGACCCCGAACCGGGTGTTCAATATGGTCGCCGCTGCGTTCATGGCTCTCACTCAGGTGGCAACGCTGTTCTTCGGCACTCCGCCGACTCCCGTCTACTATCTCTTTTCCGCAATCGAGATCATCGTGCTCGTCGTGATCCTCGCCGTTGCGGCAGCCTGGCGCCGCACCACTTCGGTGGCCGTACCCGACACGGCGCTGGCTAACGCGTGAACCAGTAGCGTGAGACCGTGCTGAAAGATGAGGAACTGGCTACCCACCGGCAGGAATTGCGCCGCGGCACGGTCGTGCTTGCCTGCCTCATGCTCCTGGAGAAGTCGAACTACGGTTACGCCCTGCTCACGGCGCTCGACTCCTCCGGGTTCGCGGTCGACGCGAACACCCTCTATCCGTTGCTGCGGCGCCTCGAAAAGCAGGGGCTGGTGCACAGCGAATGGAATACCGACGAGTCCCGGCCCCGCAAGTTCTATGCCACGAGCCCCGAAGGCAGGCGGCTTGCCGCCACCCTTCGCGGTGACTGGGACGAACTCGCTGCTGCATTCACGGCACTGACTGCACTGACGGAGGAACCATGACGACAGCATCCACTCTCACGGATCGCTACGTGGCGGAAGCCGTTCGCAGCTTGACCCGTGGCCAGCGTAAGGACATCGAAGCGGAGTTGCGGGCCTCGATCGCCGATGCGATCGAGGATCGACTGGAAGCGGGAACGGATGCTGCCGCTGCTGAACGCGACGTGCTCGCGGAACTCGGTCCGCCGAGAAGCCTCGCCGCGAGCTACTCGGACAAACCCTC
This sequence comes from Actinomycetales bacterium, assembly GCA_038319305.1. Taxonomy (GTDB): domain Bacteria; phylum Actinomycetota; class Actinomycetes; order Actinomycetales; family Microbacteriaceae; genus Cryobacterium. The sequence goes on from JBBQDC010000072.1 coordinate 11,796, forward strand.
TCACCTGATCGGGCCGGACTTGTTCCGGGACTATGTGCGCGTGCTCACGGTGTTGCTCTCGACGGCCGTTCCACTCTGGTTCGTGTTCAGTGGCGTCGTCACCTTCGTGGCCGGTGCGTCTCCACTCGACTCACTGGGCAGCGCCCTGTGGGGTTCGTTCGAGACGGCAATGTCACTCGCCTTCATCGTGACCCTGGTGTTCGCGATCATTGAACGCACCCCGGCATTGCGCGGGCGCCGCGCAGCGAAGTGGGACCTGCACTCCCTCCCGGCCGTGCCCGACCAGCGAGGCTATGTGAGCGAGCTCGTCGGCGGAGTGCTTTTCCTGGTGGTGATTACGAGCGTCGTCATCGTGCTGCAGTCCGTGGGTGCCGTCGAGGGCCCCAACGGCACGCTGATTGGGCCCCTCGACGCACCGTTGTGGGAGTCGGGCGTGTTCTGGGTTGCCCTCTTCTATTCAGCGGTGAGTATCAGTTTCCATGTCTTCGCCCATTACACGGGATGGTCGGTCGCTAACGCCGTGGCCACGATCGTGCTCGATGTGCTCTTCGTGGTTCCCGCGGTCTGGATCGTCGCCGGCGACCGACTGCTGAATCCCGACTATTTCGCGGCGATCGGGTGGCCGGACGGCGTGCAGGTTGTCGGTCTCATCGCTCTGGCCGTGGTGGTGCTGTTCCCGCTGCTCGACACGGTCGATGCGATCATCCGCACCGTGCGCACCCGACGCGTTCACCGCGGTCCTTCCGAAGCGGCGTGATGAGGCTCGGGGCTACTCGGCGGCGGAGACCGTGATCGCGTTCTTCGCCCGGGCGTGTGCCTCGGCGAAGTGGCGGAGGGCATCGGCGGTTTCACTCAGCGGGTAGGTTCTCTCGATCGCCGGCGTGACCGCGCCGGATTCGATGAGTTCGCGCAGCTCGTCGAGGGTTTCGGTGCTGCGGGCGAGCATGCCGGTGGTCAGGGTCTGGCCGACCAGCGAGGAGCGTACCAGTTCCACGTTGCGGGGCTGCAGACGCCGGTGACCTCGGCGCCGAGGGCCTTGGCGATCTGCACGGCGAAGGTGCCCACCCCACCGGACGCGCCGTTGACCAGCACACTCTGCCCGGGACGCAGCCGGCCGATGTCGCGGAGGCCCTGCAGTGCGGTGCGCGCCGACACTGGGACAACGGCGGCCTGCTCGAAGGTGAGCGATGAGGGCGATCCGCTGGCCCTGCGCCTGCGCCTGGGTCTGCGCAATCGATTGCGGGCCGCCGGGATGCTGGCCGAGGGCGCGCCCACGGGCCACGCCCGAGCGACGCCGTGCAACTGGCCTCTGCTCGAACGGCACGCGAGATCAAGTCGGATTGCCACAGCTTCGCTGCCTTCGACGACCAGCTTCGAGTCTCCGCGGCGGCGAAAGGATTCCAGCTGATTCCAGCGATCTCGGTTGCGGGACGCGGCGGCGCATAACGATTCGTCGGCGATGGGGCTACGGGAGGAGGGCCTCGACAGGCTCGACCGCCGATTATGGCGCCGCCTCGACGGGTTGGCAGCTCGACCGGGAGGCCGGCGAAGCGAAAGGGGAGGCGTTGAGTGCGGGGTGAGTGGCTCTGACTGTGGGCCGTTCGGCGACCGGCGCGCGCAAGAAGCGACCGCGACGAGGGGCCGGCTATCCAGCCAGCCTGGAGCTGACCAAGCGATTGAGGCTGACGTGCTCCTCGGCCGCCTTGATTGCAAGTGCTCGGTGCAACTCCGGGGGAATGCGCAATTTGAATTCGCCGCTGAATTTTCGCTCTGAAAACGGAGTCGGTACTGGCTCCCCGGTCGACTCCATGTCGGAGACGATGTCGGAGACGATACTGCGCACGCCCACGAGGGCCGCGACCTGGTCAGGAGCCAGCCATGACACGGAGGGCAACTCTGCGACAAGCCCGACGAATTCGTTGTCCTCCGCCGACCAGGTAACTTGATAGGTGTAGTGGTCAACGTTGGTCATTGCCTTCTCCTTCCATTCTGTCAATGGCCCGCAATACTTGTCGCACTTGGTAGGCCTTTGCTTTGCCGTGATCGTCTTGAATATTCACGCGGGGATCGCCCGCCCAGGGTGTCGTGAAAACCGCGTGGCTTGTGCCTCGTTTGCGTGGTGCGCCAAAGTACTTCTCGCACACTTTGAGTAGGTCTTCGAAGTCGACGTTGTGAGGGCCATCGCGCATCTTCACGACGATGCTCGGAATCGAAGGCATGAATTATGGTGTCATTATCGACACCACTCTGTCAAGAGCCTGGTGAGGCAGCTGGCCGCTACAGAGGCCTTCACGCCCCAAATAGGTGGCCTGTGAGGACGAGTGTCGGCGGAGTCCTCGTGCGGCCGTTCCTGGGACCGGGCGGTATCCTCATCGGATGGGGCTCACAGCGGCACAGATCGTGCAGTCGGCCGCGCGACTTCGGCGGTTGAGCGAGGAAGCGGCCTGGAAACTATTGCGTGCCCAAAACGCTTTCCTGACGATCGTTGTGCTGCGCAATAACTTCGTGGACTCCGGCGAGCGCCGAGTTCCTGCGCCGATCCTGTTCGAACGCATCGAAGATGACCTGGCGGCCCTTCGCGAGGGCGGCCACACCCTTCCGCAGACCGCTCAACAGTATTGCGCCGCCTGGTTGTCGGACGGATTCCTCGAACGGCGTCCCGGGGCCACCGGC
>JBBQDC010000073.1:0-14157 GCA_038319305.1 Actinomycetales bacterium
CCGTCGAGCCGCCCCAGCGGCACGGGCACTCCCACCACCGGCAAGGTGGTCACGGCCGCAAGCATGCCGGGCAGGTGGGCGGCGCCGCCGGCACCGGCGATGATCACCCGCAGACCGCGAGCATGAGCGCTCTGGCCGTAGGCGATCATCTTCTCCGGGGTTCGGTGCGCGGAGACAACCTGCACCTCGAAGGGAACGTCGAAGTCGCGCAGGAGCTGCGCCGCGTCGCTCATCACCGGCCAGTCGGAATCGGAGCCCATCACGACGCCCACAAGCGGCGTCAGGGCGGCCTCACGCGGAGCGGTCTCGGGCACAGGGTTGTCTGTCACGCAGTCGATCCTATTTGGTCAGTCCTGAAAAACTGCCGCTGCGGCCCGCGCCTGGTACGCAACGAGGTCCAAATCGTCCCCGCCGACGGTTACATGGCCGACCTTGCGCCCGGGCCTGGGGTCCTTGCCGTAGGTGTGCACCTTGGCTGCCGGATAGGCCTCGAACGCGGCCGGGTAGCGCGCTGACAGGGACTCCACGGCCGGTCCGCCGAGTATATTGACCATGACCGTCCACGGGTCCCTGACGTCGGTCGCGCCGAGGGGAAGGTCCAGAACGGCCCGGAGGTGCTGCTCGAATTGGCTCGTCGTTGACCCCTCGATCGACCAGTGGCCGCTGTTGTGCGGGCGCATCGCCAGCTCGTTGACCAGGATGCGCTCATCCGTCGTCTCGAAGAGTTCGACGGCCAGCATGCCGGTGGCTCCGATGCCCTCGGCAATGCGCACGGCGATGTCGGCCGCGGCCTTGGCCAACCTGCCCTCGGACTGGGGCGCCGGAGCGATGACCTCGGCGCAGACGCCGCCCTGCTGAACAGTCTCGACCACGGGCCAGACGGCGATCTGGCCGGACGGCCGGCGCGCGACCAACTGTGCGAGTTCGCGGCGGAACTCGACGAGCTCCTCCACCAAGAGGGCGCCGTCGTTGCCGTCTTCGGTGAGCGCGGCGAACCAATCGTCGGCCTCATGCTCGTGGGTGACCAGTCTCACTCCCTTGCCGTCGTAGCCGCCGCGGGCCGTCTTGACGACCGCGCGACCGTTATGGGCGGCCAGAAACACGCCCAGCTCGTCAGCGGTCTCGACCCGCGCCCAATCGGGCACCGGCAGACCCAGTTCGCTCAGACGCTGACGCATCAGCAGCTTGTCCTGGGCATAGAGCAGCGCGTCGGGGCCCGGGTGCACGGCCACACCTCTGGCCACGAGCTCGCGCAGAATCGCCTGCGGCACGTGCTCGTGATCGAAGGTGACGACATCGACGGTGTCGGCGAAGGCCAGCACCACGTCCCGGTCGCGGTAGTCGCCGACCTGCACTGCGGCCAGGTCGGCCGACATTCCCTCGTTCTCCGCCAGCACCCGAATCTGGATGCCCAGATTGACCGCCGCCGGAATCATCATCCTGGCCAGTTGGCCGCCGCCGATAACGCCCACAGTCGTATTCATCGCTCCACCAATTCCTTGCGACCGGTCTTTCTCCGGTACGGGGTTCTCTCAGGCGGCAGGCTGGGCCTCGCCGTAGACTCGCGTTCTCGACTTCTATCTTTGCCCATCATCCGGAGGGATGCATGCCGAGTACACCGCGCACCTCCCTACGGCTTCTAGCTTTCGCCAGCCAGCTCGGCAAGTTCGGCGCTGTCGGCCTGGTCGGCTTCATCGTGGACTTCGCGGTCTTCAACCTGCTGCGCACAACCGTCTTCGCCCCGGAGCTGGTGCACGCCGGGCCGATCTACGCCAAGGTCGTGTCGACCACCCTGGCCATCCTCGTGAACTGGATCGGCAACCGCTACTGGACCTTCGGCGCCAACCGACAGTCGCGCACCCTGCGCGAGGGAGCCGAGTTCTTCGCGGTCAGCCTCGCCGGAATGGGCATCGGCCTCGCCTGCCTCTGGGTCAGCCACTACCTGCTCGGCTACACCAGTCTGCTGGCCGACAACATCTCCTCGAACGTGATCGGTCTGTTCCTCGGTTCGGTCTTCCGCTTCGTGCTCTACCGGCACTGGGTTTTCTCCCCGAAGCGCGGTGCCCGCGATAGCTCAGAGCGGGCTCTGGCCGCCTAGCGGGATCCCCAGCGCGCGCTTTCGTCGGCGAGGGCCGACTGTTCCTGGCGCCGCGAGCCCATCAGGGTGCGCGAGGACTCCATCAGGTCGTGCAGCACCTGTTGCACCAGGGCGGCGTTGGGTACGTCTTTCAACACGAGCGGATGCTCCAGCCCGGCATTGATCAGCACGTCACCCGAGTGAGCCAGCGACTGCAGCCAGTTCTGGCGCACGGTCACGTCGTAGCCGCGGCTGTGCAGCAACTCCTGACGGGTTCGCACGAAGAATCCGTGCCGGAAGATGATGCGCCGGGTGGTGATCGTGTAGCGATTGTTCAGCCACGATGCGAGCGGCAGCAGCCAGAGCAGCAGCACGAGGACGGCCGCGGCGGCCAGCAGCGCGATGTTCTGCCACGGCTCCGGCAAGGAACCGTAGAAGTACCCGGTGGCACCGAAGACGGCCAACAGCGCCACGCTGGGCCAAAACAAAATTCGGGCGTGTGGCCGGAGCCCGGCCACCACCGACTCGGCCGGGGGAAGCACCTCGGCCGTGCTAGAGCCCGCTGTCTTTGTCATAACCCATTAATACCGCAGGTGGGTGACATCTCCGGCGGCGACAGCCTGCAGTTCGCCGTTCATCTGGTCTTCGACGATCAGGCGGCCGCTCGGATCGAGCGCAATCGCGGTGCCGACCAGTTCGGTGCCGCCGGGAAGTTCCACCCGCACGACCCCACCGAGAGTGCCGCACAGTTCGGTCACCGCGGTCAGGAGTCCGCTCCGCACCGGGTCACCTTCCGCGTCGAGGAAGGCCCGGGTGAGGTGCCGCAGTTCGGTGAGATAGCGGGCGAGTACGGCATCCGGGTCGGGAGCCGAACCGGTCACCAGCAGCAGCGACGTCGACGTTAGCGTGGGAAGGTCGTGCTCGTCGAGGGACACGTTCAGGCCGGTACCGATGACCAGCCCCTCCGCGTCGGGCAGCAGCTCCGAGAGGATGCCCGACACCTTGTAGCCGTCGATCAGCACGTCGTTGGGCCACTTCAGGGTGACCTCGTGTCGAGGGACCTCCTCGTCGGGTTCGGTCACTCTGGTTGCCAGGCTCGCATCGACGATCGCGCGCACGGCCCGGGTCATCGCCGCCCCCGCAAGCAGGGGGAACCAGCCGAAGTGGTCGATCGGGAGCGAGGCAACGCCGACCCGCGGGCGGAGCAGCACCGAGATGGCGAGCGACTTGCCGGTGGGGGCGAGCCAGGTGCGGCCCATTCGGCCGCGACCGCGCGTCTGGTTGTCGGTGACGACCGTCGACAGATCGGGCCAGGCTGCGGCATCCGTGCCCGAGGCGTGGGCCACCAGAACGTCGTTCGTCGACCCGGTCTCGGCCAGGTACTCGAAACGCGGCACGACCTGGCGGCTGAGCGGAAACTCCATCTGGTTCTCTCCCTGTGGCTCACTCCTGCAATTCTCCCGAAAACCGGCTCAAAAGGCACAATTTCGGCCCGAATCCGAGAATCGCCAAGAGTGAGCCGCAGGAGGGAAAGCGCACCCGACCAGCAAACCGGCCGGTTTTTGTAGACATTCGTCAACGATCGGGGGCAGGGGCTGGCCGGTAGAGTGAACCGCGTGACTGAGAACTCGCCCCTTGCGGGCCCCGACCTGTACACGACGGCTGGAAAGCTCGCCGACCTCAAGCTGCGTTATCACGAAGCCGTGACCGCCAGCGGCGAGGCGGCGATCAACAAACAGCACGCCAAAGGCAAGATGACCGCCAGGGAGCGCATTGATCTGCTCCTCGACCAGGGCTCCTTCGTCGAGCTCGACGAGTTCGTGCGGCACCGCACACACGCGTTCGGCATGGAGAAGAAGCGGCCCTACGGCGACGCCGTCGTCACGGGCACCGGCACCATCCACGGCCGCCAGGTGGCCGTGTACTCCCAGGACTTCACCATCTTCGGCGGTTCGCTCGGCGAGGTCGCCGGCGAGAAGATCATCAAGGTGATGGACCTTGCCCTGAAGACCGGGGTGCCCATCATCGGCATCCTCGACTCCGGCGGAGCGCGAATCCAGGAGGGCGTCGTCGCCCTCGGCAAGTACGGCGAGATCTTCCGCCGCAACACGGCCGCGTCCGGCGTCATCCCGCAGATATCCATCATCTGCGGCCCGGCCGCCGGCGGTGCCGTCTACTCCCCCGCTCTGACCGACTTCGTGATCATGGTCGACAAGACCAGCCAGATGTTCGTCACCGGCCCCGACGTAATCAAGACCGTCACCGGCGAAGACGTCGGCATGGAAGAGCTCGGTGGCGCGCTCACCCACAACACGATCTCCGGGGTGGCGCACTACCTGGCCAGCGATGAACCCGACGCCCTCGACTACGCCCGCACCCTGCTCAGCTTTCTGCCGGACAACAATCTGGCCGACCTGCCCGTGTTCGACAGTGACATCGAGCTGGAGACGACGGATGCCGACCGGGGGCTGAACACGATCATCCCCGATTCCCCGAACCAGCCCTACGACGTGAAGACCGTGATTGAGCACATCGTCGACCACGGCGACTTCCTCGAAACGCAGCCCCTGTTCGCCCCGAACATCGTCGTCGGCTTCGCCCGGGTCGAGGGACGCTCGATCGGCATCGTCGCCAACCAGCCCAGCGCCATGGCCGGCACGCTCAACATCCCGGCCGGCGAGAAAGCCGCCCGTTTCGTGCGTTTCTGTGACGCGTTCTCGATTCCGATCCTCACCCTGGTCGACGTGCCTGGGTTCCTGCCCGGCACCGACCAGGAGTGGACCGGTATCATCCGTCGCGGCGCCAAGCTGCTCTACGCCTACGCGGAGGCGACCGTACCTCTGGTCACCGTCATCCTGCGCAAGGCCTACGGCGGCGCGTACATCGTGATGGGCTCCAAGCAACTTGGCGCGGACATCAACCTGGCCTGGCCGACGGCCGAGATCGCCGTGATGGGTGGCCAGGGTGCGGTGAACATCCTGTACCGCGCCGAGATCAAGAAGGCCGAAGCAGCCGAGGAGGATGTTGCCGCCGTGCGCACCCGGCTGGCCAACGAGTACACCTACAACGTGGCGAGCCCGTTCCTGGCGGCCGAGCGTGGTGAGCTGGACGGCATCATCGAGCCGGCCACGACGCGCGTCGCGGTGACCAAGGCCCTGCGCGCACTGCGCACCAAGCGAGCGAGCCTGCCGCCCAAGAAGCACGGGAACATTCCGCTGTAGGCGGGCGCCATGACCGATCCATCGAATTCCACGGATAACCCTCGTTCCCCCAGCAGAGCCGACGAAACTGACTCTCTTCCGCCCGAGGTTCCCGCGGTGCCCGGGCTCTACTTCGTGACCCGCGACGTCACCCCGACTGAGGCGGCCGCCGTGTCGGCCGTGCTGCACGGCCTGGTGCGCGAGGAGTCCGACCACCTGCGCCAGGCGCCCGTGCGCGGCCAGAGCGCCTGGCAGCGCAGCCAGCGCGGTGTGCGGGTGCCTCTGACACCCGGCGACGGCCGCTGGCGCGGCTTCTCGGTCTGACGCATTCGGTTCTGTCGTTCGAGAGAGGACCCCCCGGTCCCCCTAAATGCCGACTTTTTTTACCGAACCGGTTCAACGAAGATTGGTTTTGCCGAGTGAAGCTCTTAGGAGTTCACAGCTAGGGCCCGTCGACTAGGGTAAGCAGTCGGGTTCTGGGGGCGCGTCAGGGTGACATTCGGGTTGTCGCCCTGGCACGAATGTCGAAAGGGATCAACCGAAAGGTTGGTCCCTTTCGCATTTGTCTGCCCGGTGCGCACGGTTTCTTCGAGGGATGCCGCGGCCGGCTCAGCCTCGGCCGGTGGAGGACAACATCGGATTGCGCGGGATCTCCAGCCACAGGTTGACCTCCGGCTCGGGCGATTCCTGGCCGAGGGCGCTCAGCTTCGCGTCCGCACTGCTGAGACCCACAACGGTGACCGCGGTCGCGGATCCGTCGCCGGCGGTGCGGGCGATGACCGTGTCGGCCGTGGTGGACGCGATCGCGGCCGCCAGCGTATTGAGCACCGATTCCAGCTCGACTCCGCGGATGTCGTCGATGCTTCCCTCGTCGAGCAGCGTGACGATGGCGCCACGGCGGCGGGCGGACATGACCGCGTCGCGCACGGCGTCATTGAGCAGCTTGCGTCCGCGGATCTCGTCCCGAACGGCCGCCTCCAGGTAGCGGGACTCCTGACGCTGCTCGTCGTTCAGCTCCCCGCCCTGGTCGATGATCCGGCGCAGCATGGGGGCCGCGAGTCGGATGGTCTGGGCGAGTCGCACCTGGCGCTCGTACAGGTGCGCCTCCTGGGCCGCCTGCCACTCGGTGGCCTCCTGCTCGGCGAGGGCGTACTGGCGGGCGTCGCGGCCGGCTTTGGCCAGCGCCCGCGCCAGGATAACCGCAACCGCGACCCAGACCACGCTGCCGATGACACCCATCGAGCCCAGGGCCGCCGGGCCGGCCCAGAAGACCGTGTGCACGACCAGCACCGCCGCACCGACCCAGGCCAGCCACGGGCGCTGGCGGGTGGCGGTGATGGTCATCAGGGTGCCCACGGCCGCGACGTACCAGGTGGCGTAGCCGTTGTCGACGGAGCCATCGAGCTGGCTCCCGACGAGCAGCGGCAGCATTCCGCACACAGCGACGTTGAAGAACGCCAGCCACACCGGCATCCGTAGCGGGCTCGTCGGCCAGAGGCTGAACACCGTCGCAATGCCGTAGACGAGGAGCGCCAGGATCGCCGGCACTGGGCTGCGCGGCTGGCCCAGCGAGTAGAAGCCGAGCACGACGTGGTAGGCGGAGAACATGGCAGCCAGGGAGAGCACGAGTCCGCGCGGAACGGTGATCATTCGGGTTGCCCTTCCGGGGCAGGCGGCCATTCGATGGTGATCGTCGTGCCGCGGCCGACTTCCGCGCACACGCGCACGGAGCCGCCGGCGCTGGCCACCCGATCCTGGATCGAGATGCGCAAGCCAAGCCGTTCCGCCGGCACCAAAACCGGGTCGAAGCCCACGCCGGTGTCGGCGATGGTGATGGTGCAGCCACCCTGGGCGTTCCCGCTCATCGTCAGGGTGCGGTCGGGCTCAAAGCTCGGCGTGCCGGCATGCTGGGAGCTGTTCACCATGGCCTGCACGCTCGCGGCGAGGATCGCCTCACTCGCGTGCACCGGGAGGCGCAGCCCGTTGATCTCGCACTCGTCAACGGCGAACGACACCGGCAGCCGGTCGGCGGCGGCCCGGATCTGCGCACTGAGCTCGCTGAAGGGAACCGTGCTGTCGTCGCCGGCCGGCACGATGGCGGCGTCGTTGAGTCGGGTGAGGGCATCCGCGGCCATACCCGCGGCCAGCTCGGCCGCCTTCGGGCTACTCGCTGCCGCCGCGGCCAGGAACGTGGCCAGCACGCTGTCGTGCACGATCGAGTCGACCTGCACACGCTCGACCTCCGTCGCGTGCTGCCGCACGGCGTTCCCGTACTGGTACAGCGCGTTGATCTGGGCGTTGTCGACCGCGACGGCCGTCTGCCGCAGCATGAAGATGATGATCAGGATGACCTGGCCCAGAATGATCGCGTAGACCGCGTCAAGGGACGACAGGAGCAGGTCGGCGTTACCGCCGGACGGCGTCGAGCGCACCACGCCGTAGACGATCGGCACGACCAGAGTGTAGATCGCGGCCCAGAGCACAGGGAAGGCCAGGGCGGCGCAGGCCGTTGCGATGGTGCACATGTACCAGAGCCACGGTTTGCCGTTCAGGACGGCCGAGGGATCACGCATCAGCAGCGGCCAGGCCAGCAGCGCCGCCAGATAGAGCAGCGCCACGGAACCGGCGGATGCTCGCACCCCGACCTTGGTCACGGCGGCCACCACGACGGCCGCCATCGACAGACCGAGCAGCAGTGGCGTGAGAAAACCCATGGCCGGCATCCGCACCGTGGCCTGCTCGAGCATGATCGGCATCGCCTGCAGCGCGAAGACCACGCCGACACCGGCGACGGAACGCGAAGCCACGACCTCGATCCGGGTGCGACTGGTGGGGTTGCGTGGCTGTTTAGGTCCCACGATCAGGTCGGAATCGAGCAGCTCGGTGTTCCGGTTCACCGCGGTGGAGCCCCGAGGGCCGGAGCCCGAGGGCTTACCCGCGGCCATCTCCGCCATCCGGGTCGAGGCCCGGCAGGATTCCGTCTTCGACGGCGCGCCGCAGCAGGTCCACCTTGGTCGGTGCCGGACGGCCGACCTCGACATATTTCACTCGGATCCGGTCGAGGTACTCACGGGCCGTCGAGTGCGCGATACCGAGCTGCATCGCCACCATTTTGAGCGGCAGGCCCGACGCATAGAGGTGCAGCACATCCCGCTCGCGCCGGCCGAGCTGGGCCTTGGCGAAGTCGCGGTCGGCATCGATGGCCGTGGCCCACTCAAGGTTGTTGAGAACGTCGCCGCGGGCCACGGATGCGACGGCCGCCATGACCGTCGTCGTGGGAGACGATTTCGGAATGACGCCGGACGCGCCCGCGGCGAGCGCCTCGCGCACCAGGGCGACCCGGTCGGCGATGCTGTGCACGAGCACCGAGGCGCCCGTGCTCTGGGCGCGGTGCACATTGTCGGTGACGCGCGATCCGTCGCCCAGCGACAGGTCGAGCACGATGACGTCCACGGCGCGGCCGTTGATGCCGTCCACGAGCTCCTGAACGGTGGGAGCGGTGAAGACGACCTCGTAACCGACGTTCTCGCAGGCCGCCTTGATGCCCAGGCGCACCGACTCGTGATCGTCGGCGATGCCCACCCGCACGGGGTGGCCGAGGTCGACGGCGACAGGGGTTTGCTGGGCCGAAGGGAGAGGTGTTTCTGACTGGTTCACGATTCCTGGATCCTCACGTTGTCGTACAGGTCAACGATAGCTATCGGGACAGCAGCGCGACGGCTTCGACATGGTGAGTATTGGGGAACAGGTCGAAGGCACGCAGCCGGCGCAAGGTATACCCGTGACCGGCGAGGAGGGCGATATCGCGGGCCAGAGCCACGGGGTCGCAGGCCACGTAGACGATCTGCGCCGGCCCGACGGCACCGAGCAGGTCGATGACTTCCTTGCCGGCGCCGGAGCGCGGCGGGTCGAGGATGACCGTGGCTGCCGACTGGCGGGCCCGCTCGGCGGCGCTCGAATCGCGCACCAGCGCGTTCAGGAACCGATCAACGCGGGAGGTCTGCACGCTGGCCCCGACCCATTCGGCGAGGTTCTCGGCCGCGAAATCCGTGGCCTGCGGGTCGCTCTCGACGCTGGTCATGCGCACGGTGCTACCGAACCGGTCGCCTACAGCGGCGGCGAGCAGGCCGACCCCACCGTAGAGGTCCAGGTTCGCGGCCCTAGGATCGAAAGCGTCCACGTCGATGGTGTTCTGCACCGCGCGGTAGAGGGTCTCGGCGGCGCTGGTGTGCACTTGCCAGAACCCGGCGGCGTCGAGGCGGAACTCACGCTCACCCACGACCTCTCGGATCAGCGTTTTGGGGGTGGGGCGGCTTCGGCCCTTGTCGTCCTGCTCCGCCACCAGGATTTTCACAGTGCCCAGGCTCGGGGCGACGATATCGACGGATGCGGCGCCGGGGAACATTTTGTCCAGCGGCGCGGCCGCCTCCAGCAGACGGTCGGCCAGCGGCAGGTCTCCGACCGGAATCACCCGGTGCGAGCGGGCGGCGTAGGGGCCGACCGAGCCGTCCTCGTCGACGTGCAGGCGCACGCGGGTGCGCCAGCCGGTGCCGTCGGCGGCGTCGCCGGGCGACGCGTTGGGGCCCACCGGGACCGGCTCGACCGTAACCGTGGACTCGATGCCGGCCATCCGTTTCAGGGCGTCGGCCAGAACCTGACGCTTCAGCTCGCGCTGGAAACCGAGCTCGATATGGCCGAATTCGGCGCCGCCAGCGCGGTCGACGGGGTCGCGGTCGAGGGCTGAGGAGGCCCAGATGTGCGGCTGGCGTTCCGCTGCCGGGGTGAGCACCTCGACGGTCTCGGCCCGCCAAAAGCTCTTGTGGCTGGCCGAGGTCAGCCGGGCCCGCACGCGCTCCCCCGGCAGCGTGTCGCTGACGAAGACCACGCGGCCCTCATGTCGGGCGATGAAGATGCCGCCGTGAGCTACGTTGGTGACGTCGAGTTCGAGTACAGCGCCCACTTCTTCGGAGTGCCCGCTCGAATCTGCCTGAATGTCATTGCTGGTGCCCATCCTTCGATGATCCCACACCGCTCCCGCCCCCACCGAAGGAAACCCATGCGCTTGTACCTGGCGTCCACGTCCCCGGCCCGGCTGATGCTGCTGCGCACCGCAGGAATCGAGCCCGTCACGGTCGCGCCCGATGTTGACGAGAACGTCGTCGCAGCCGAGGCCGCCCGGGCCGCCGGCGGGCCGCTCACACCCCACCGGGTCGTGGAGCTGCTGGCGCGGGCCAAGGCGGAGGCGGTCTCCCGTGCGCTGACCGAAAACGGCGACATCGGCGATGGCCTCGTGCTCGGCGGCGACTCGGTCTTCGTGATCGACGACGTCATCTATGGCAAGCCTCACACGGCCGCGAAGGCGCGCGAACGCTGGCACCTGCAGCGTGGCCGCACCGGGCAGCTGTTTTCGGGCCACTGGCTGATTGACCACTCGGAGGGGGTGGCGGGGCGGGGTGTCGGCGCAGTCGCCGTGGCCGACGTCACCTTCGCCGACGACATCGAGGATGCGGAGTTGGACGCCTATATCGCCACCGGCGAGCCTCTGTTCGTGGCCGGGGCCTTCACCATCGACAGCCTCGGGGCGCCGTTCATCACGCATATCAGCGGGGATCCGTCCACCGTTGTCGGGCTCTCGCTGCCGACGCTGCGCCGGCTCGTGACCGGTCTCGGGCACGCCTGGCCGAGCCTGTGGAACCGCACCGACGAGTGACATCGTGCCGGTTTTCGAGGTCGATTGTAGGCATCCGCACTTTTTTAGGGCACCTTTTTGTGGGAGAGAACCAAAAACCCGGCCGCTCCGCCCCATAAGCTAGGGCACTGTGCCCCCAATAACGAAGGTCCTCATCGCAAACCGGGGCGAAATCGCCGTCCGCGTGATCCGAGCAGCCAAAGACAGCGGCATTGCCTCGGTCGCCGTCTACGCCGACCAGGATCGCGACTCGGTGCATTCGCATCTGGCCGACGAGGCCTACGGCCTCGACGGAACCACGAGCGCCGAAACCTACCTTGTCATCGAGAAGCTGCTTTCCGTGGCCCGACGGTCCGGCGCCGATGCCGTGCACCCCGGCTACGGGTTCCTCGCCGAGAACGCCGACTTCGCCCGCGCCGTGATCGATGCCGGCTTGATCTGGATCGGACCCTCCCCCGACGCCATCGAGAAACTCGGGGACAAGGTCTCCGCCCGGCACGTCGCCGAGAAAGTGAACGCGCCCATGGCGCCCGGCACTCTCAACCCGGTGGTGGATGCCGCGGAGGTGCTCGATTTCGTTGACCTCCACGGTCTCCCGGTCGCGATCAAGGCGGCCTTCGGCGGCGGCGGTCGCGGCCTCAAGGTCGCCCGCACCCGCGAGGAGGTCCCGGAACTCTTCGACTCCGCCACCCGCGAGGCCATTGCCGCGTTCGGTCGCGGTGAGTGCTTCGTCGAGAAGTACCTGGACAAGCCGCGCCACGTCGAAACCCAGTGTCTCGCCGACGCGTACGGCACCGTCGTCGTCGTCTCCACCCGCGACTGCTCGCTGCAGCGACGCCACCAAAAGCTGGTCGAGGAAGCCCCCGCGCCGTTCCTCACCGACGCGCAGCACGACGAGATGTACCGCGCGTCCAAGGCGATCCTGGCCGAGGTCGGCTACGTCGGCGCCGGCACCTGCGAATTCCTGATCGGCCAGGACGGCACCGTCTCGTTCCTGGAGGTCAACACCCGGCTGCAGGTCGAGCATCCCGTGTCCGAGGAAGTGACCGGAATCGACCTGGTTCGCGAGCAGTTCCGCCTGGCCGAGGGCGGTCACCTCGACTACCCGGACCCGGAACCCATCGGGCACTCCTTCGAGTTCCGCATCAACGGTGAGGATGCCGGCCGCGGCTTCATGCCAGCCCCCGGCCCCGTGCACGTCTTCAAGCCTGCCGGCGGCCCGGGGGTGCGCGTGGACAGCGGCGTCACCGCCGGCGACGTCATCTCGGGCTCGTTCGACTCTCTGCTCGCCAAACTGATCGTCACCGGTGCCACCCGCGAGGAGGCGCTCGAGCGCTCCCGCCGGGCCCTGGACGAGTTCGAGGTCGCGGGTCTGCCCACCGTGCTCCCCTTCCACCGCCGGATCGTGCGCGACCCCGCGTTCGCCCCGGCCAACGGCGAGCCGTTCTCCATCTACACCCGGTGGATCGAAACCGAGTTCGTCAACGACATCGAGCCGTGGAACGGCTCGCCGGAAGAGCTGCCCGGCCCCGCGAAGCGCCACAACGTCGTCGTCGAGGTAGAGGGACGCCGGATCGAGGTCAGCCTGCCGGTTCGCCTGCTGCCCGGCTCCACCTCGGAGAACACGGCCGGCCCGGCACCCCGCCGGCGCGGCGGCCCCCACTCCGTCAACACCGCCACCGGCGACGCCGTTCACGCCCCGATGCAAGCGACCATCGTGAAGCTGGCCGTGGCCGAGGGTGACCTGGTCGTCAAGGGTGACCTGCTGCTCGTGCTCGAGGCCATGAAGATGGAGCAGCCGCTGACCGCCCACAAAGACGGCCTCATCGGCAACGTCGGCGCGATCATCGGCGCGACAGTCGCCTCCGGATTCCTGCTGATGGCCGTCACCGACACCGTAGACGCCTGACCCGCGAACTGCGGACATAACACCCTCACAGCGAAAACGAGGGCGTTATGTCCGCAACTCGGCGTTGAGAGGGGGGCGTCAGAGCACGATGTGCATGGCGCGGGCAGCATCCGTGATCGAATGTGTGAGCGACGGGTAGACCGGGAACGCGCGTGCGACCTCGTCGACGGTGAGGCGGTGTTCCACGGCCAGGGCGAGCGGGAAGATCAGCTCACTGGCCCGGGGAGCCACGATCACGCCGCCGATGACGGTTCCGGTGGTGGTGGTGGCGAACAGCTTCACGAAGCCGTCCTTGATGCCCATCATCTTGGCCCGCGGGTTCGAGGCGAGCGGGAGCTTGTAGATGCTGCCGCGGGTGAGGCCGTCCTCGATCTGCTTCTGGGTCCAGCCGACCGTGGCGATCTCCGGCTGCGTGAAGATGTTGGCCGCGACGTTACGGATCTCGATCGGGTTGACCGCGTCGCCCATGGCGTGGAACACGGCCGTGCGCCCCATCATCGAGGCGACGGATGCCAGCGGCAGCTCGGTCGTGCAATCCCCGGCCGCGTAGATGTTCGGCATCGACGTGCGCGCGACCCGGTTGACCCGGATGTGACCGGATTCGGTGAGCTGCACGTCGGCTTCCTCGAGGCCGAGGCCGCTCGTGTTCGGCACCGATCCGACCGCGATCAGGCAGTGACTGCCCTCGACGGTGCGACCGTCGGCCAGCGTGGCCAGCACGCCGCCGTCCGTACACACAACCGACTCGGCACGTGACTTGCTCAGCACGACCATGCCGTTGCGCTTGAAGACGTTCTCAACCACGTTCGCGGCGTCAGCGTCCTCGCCGGGCAGCACCCGGTCGCGGCTGGAAATCAGGGTGACCTTGGCGCCGAGGGCGCGGTAGGCGGAGGCGAATTCGGCCCCGGTGACACCGGAGCCCACGACGATGAGGTGCTCGGGCACGGCCCGCAGGTTGTAGAGCTGCGTCCAGGTGAGGATGCGCTCGCCATCGGGGACCGCGGTGGGCAGGATGCGCGGGGTCGCCCCGACGGAAACGACGATCGTGTCGGCCGCGATCCGGTCGAAGTCGGTACCGGAGCCGTCCTCGGCCGTGGACACGATCACGCCGCTGGTGCCGTCGAGCCGGCCGTGACCGTGCACCAGGTTGACCCCGGCGCGCATCAGGGTCGCCTTCATGTCCTCGGACTGCTGCCGGGCCAGGGCCAGGAGCCGCTTGTTGACCGCCGCGAGGTTGATGGCCACCTCAGGGCGGGCCGGCTTGCCCTTCTCACCGCGCACG
>JBBQDC010000074.1:0-14057 GCA_038319305.1 Actinomycetales bacterium
CTTGCCTGGGTTATTTGCAAGTTCTTAAAAGATCAGGGCTGAAATGGAAAAAATGGATGGAAGGGTGTACAAACGATTCAGGGTTTTTGGGAAGAAACTGAAAGGAAGGTTAAAAGTATACCTGATCGAGCTGAGCTGAGGTCTAGTCCTCGACCGAAGTGGCGGCGGCGGGCTCGTCTTCCGCTACCCAGAGCTCGTCGTCGGCGCGGAAGGTCTGCCAGACGGCGTATGCGACGCCGGCGGCGGCGGCGAGGGCGACACCGAGCGCGATATACGTGCCCGCGCCGGGGCCCTTCTTCTCGATCACAACAGGCTTTTGGAACCGCACGCGGTTCAGCGCGGCGCGCACACGGGCGTCCCGGGCAATGTCACCGACGCTCATCACGGAACCGATGGCCGTGCCGATGCCGCTGCCGATACCGGGCAGCACCCGGTCGACAACCTGGTGCCGCACGCCTTCGGCGATTTCCTGAGTGGCCTGCACTCCGGGGCGCACGAGCTGGTCGTAGCTTTCACGCACGCGCGGCACTACTTCTTCGCGGGTGAGGATGCCAGCCTGACGGCTGGCCTCCCGTGCAATGGCGTTTGCACGCTCAAGCACTTCCTGCTGGTTGTTCCATAATTCGTCTGCGCTCTTACGCAGCCGAATAAGTTCCTTGCGGCGCTTGCGTGACAGGCTCATCCGGACCCTCCATCGATGTCATGTGGCGAACACTCTCCATCTTGCCACGCAATCGTCTGGGAGGGCTCTGGGTAGAGCCGGTGTCGATCGGAATCCACTATTCGGCCTGTGCAAGAATTGACCTCATGTCTAAGCACACTGCTGTCGCAACACTCAATACCACCCTCGGGCCGATCAAGGTCAACCTCTTCGGCAATCACGCGCCGAAGACCGTCAAGAACTTCGTCGGTCTCGCAACCGGCGAGATCGAGTGGAAGCACCCGGCCACCGGTCAGACCTCCACTGCTCCTCTTTATGACGGTACGGTCTTCCACCGCATCATCAAGGACTTCATGATCCAGGCCGGCGACCCGCTCGGTCAGGGGACCGGTGGCCCGGGCTACCAGTTCGACGATGAAATCAGCCCCGACCTCGACTTCACGCAGCCGTATGTGCTCGCGATGGCGAACGCCGGAATCCAGGGCGGTCGCGGAACCAATGGTTCGCAGTTCTTCATCACCGTCGTACCGACCACCTGGCTGCAGGGCAAGCACACCATCTTCGGCGCCGTCGAGGACGAGGACTCCCGGGCGATCGTCGCGAAGCTCGCGACCGTGCCCACCGACGGCCGCGACCGTCCGCTGACCGAAGTTGTCATCGAGAGCGTCACCGTCGAGCAGGTCTAGGCTCCGTCCCCAATGACAAACCTGCCCGGAACCGCCGCTAACTACTGCTACCGGCATCCGGGCAGGCAGAGCTTCATCCTCTGCCAGCGCTGTGGCCGCACGATCTGCCCTGATTGTCAGACGCAGGGCGCCGTCGGCGTGATCTGCCCCGAGTGCATGAACGAGCAGCGCAAGAATGCCCCGCGCACCAAGCCGGCCATACTAACCCGACTGACGCGCAGCTCCCACCCGGTGACCACCTCGATCATCGTCATCACGATGGCGGTGTACTTGCTGCAGTTCATCCTGGGTGATGGTTTCACCAGCCTCCTCTGGTACGCCGGCGTCTACTCCTATCCAGGAAGCTTCGAGCCGTGGCGCCTACTGACGAGCGTGCTCGTGCACGGTTCAATCTTCCACGTGCTGTTGAATATGTATACGCTCTGGATCTTCGGTCAGATTCTCGAGGGAATGCTCGGCCGCGGTCGTTTTCTCGCCCTGTACGTGCTGAGTGGCCTTGCCGGATCCCTGGGCGTCTTGTTCCTGTCCGACCCGCGTATCCCCGTAGTCGGCGCGTCCGGCGCCATCTTCGGGCTGATGGGTGCGTTCCTGGTCATCCAGCGGCGTCTGGGCGGCAACGCGACCCAGCTGCTGATCCTGGTCGGAATCAACCTGGTGATCGGATTCCTGCCGGGGCTGAACGTGGCCTGGCAGGCGCACGTGGGCGGCCTGATCGCCGGCGCGGTGATCGGGCTGATCTTCGTGCAGACCCGCCGCATCAAGCAGCAGCGGTTGCAAACGTCGCTGATCACGGCTTTCGGAGCCGTGCTGGTGGCACTCAGTGCGGCGATGTTCCTGACTTAGGTTTGGGCGTCTCGTGCGAGCCGCTCGAGGCAGGGTTACCGGGTCTCGACAAGTTCGACCACAGGGGTGCCCGACCAGCGGGGGTACTCGGCCAGCGACTCAGCGGACGGCCGCGGTTGTCTTCGGGAAAGTTATCCACAGGTTTGTGCACATGGGGATAATTACACCGTTGTCATTACCCCGCTGTGGGGGAGCGTAACGGGGGCTGAATAGGGGTAGGTCAGCGCCAGCGGGTGGTCATCAGGAAGCCCACGAAGGCGATCCCGAAACCGACCAGAATGTTCCACGAACCGAAGCCCGCGACGGGCAGCGTTCCCTGACTCACGTAGAAGACGATAATCCAGGCCAGCCCGATGAGCATGAAGCCGAACATCACCGGTTTGAACCACACGGCGTTCGGGCCGGCCTCGCCGGAGCGGACGACCTCGGTGCGGGCGGGCTTGTTGCGGGGATTCGAGCGTGACATGACTGCGATTCTAGCGTCTTTGGCTGGAACCACGGTCAGGCGCCCGGCAGAGGGGACGCACCTCCGCGATTAGAATCGAGACCATGTCCGAGCGAGCAGATCAGCCTCCCCCCGAGGTAACCCGCCGCGCCCTCCGCCATAGGCGTCGCCCGCGGCTGCGTGTCGTGGGGGTCTTAGGCGAGCTCCTCATCACCGCCGGCGTCCTCGTTTTCGCCTTTCTGGGCTGGCAACTCTGGTGGAATGACATGGTCGTGGCTGGCCAGCAGTCGAAGGCGGCGGCCGAGATCAGCCAGACCTGGATCGACGACGACCTGTCCAGCCGCGATCAGGCCGCTGCAGGCCCGGAGGAAACTGAAGCAGGGGAGGCGGCTCCAGCCGACTTCGGTGAACCGGTCGTCGGTGAGGTACCCTCCAATGCCCAATCCTTCGCCGTGCTCTATGTGCCGCGATTCGGGGCGGACTATCACCGGTCGGTCGCCGAAGGTATCGGCAACGACGTGCTCAACAGCTCCCGGTCGGGGATCGGACACTATCCCGACACCCAAATGCCCGGTGAGGTCGGCAACTTCGCCGTGGCCGCGCACCGCAGCGCCAACGGTGGCGGCATGCACCTGATCAACGAACTCCAGTTGGGTGACGCGATCTACGTGCAGACCGCCGACGGCTACTACACCTACCGGTTCCGCGACCTCGAATATGTCGCCCCAACCGAGGTCGATGTGATCGCACCGGTTCCGCACAACCCGGAGGTCGCCCCCGCCGAGCGGTTTATCACGCTCACCAGCTGCAACCCCCTGCTGTCCACGGCAGAGCGCATCATCGCGTACGGTGTCCTCGAGGCGTGGCAGCCGACATCCGCCGGCCCGCCAGCCGAAGTCGCGACCGTTGTCAATAACCAGGCCCAGGGCTAGGAGGCTCGAATGTACGCTGCTCTCTGGCGGGTTCTGCCCGGACCGCTCTGGCTCCGGATCGTGCTGGTGTTCGTGTTGCTTGCCGCCGTGCTGTTCGCGCTTTCCACCTGGGCGTTCCCCTGGGTGGATTCCATTGTCAATAATCAGGAAGTCACGGTAGGAACCCCATGACCCGAATCCTCGTCATCGATAACTACGACAGTTTCGTCTACACGCTCAACGGCTACCTGATGGAGCTCGGCGCCGAAACGGTCGTGCTGCGAAACGATGCCTTTGAGCCGGAGGAGGCCGCAGCTCGCATGGCGGAATTCGACGGTGTGCTCATCTCGCCCGGCCCCGGCAAGCCCGCTGATGCCGGCGTCTCCGTTCCGATCGTACGCGCCGCCCTCAAGTCCGGTCTTCCTTTATTCGGCGTCTGCCTTGGGCACCAGGCGATCGCGGAGGCGTTCGGGGCCACGGTCACCAACGCCGAGGAACTCATGCACGGTAAGACCAGCCTGATCACGCACGATGGCAGCGAGTTCTACGACGGCGTGCCGCAGCCGTTCACCGCCACGCGCTACCACTCGCTCGCCGTAATCGACGGCACGGTGCCGAGCGACTTGATCGTCACCTCGCGCACGCAGGGTGGAGTGATCATGGGGCTGCGGCACGTGAGCGCACCCATTCTGGGCGTGCAGTTCCACCCGGAGTCGGTGCTGACCGAGGGCGGCTACCTGATGGTGGCCAACTGGCTGGCTCTGGCAGGGCTGCCGGGCGCCAAGGACACGGCCAAGGGGCTCACTCCCATGCTGAAGCTCAGCTGAGCCAGCTCTCACCCCGTGCAGTAGACCAGCGTGACCTCTGACTTCTGAGGCACGTCGCCGGGAGCGAGGGACTGCTGGGTGACCGGCGAGCCCGGCTGCAGCGTACAATTCGCGTCGGGTGTGGGGATTGCGATCAGTTGAAGCTCTGAAGCGGCGAGCATGTCAATCGCAGCGCTCAGAAGCTGACCCTCCAAGTCAGGGAGGGCGACGAGCCCGCTGGAGACGATGAAGTTGACCGTGACGCCGGTCTTCTCTGTCACCGCGGCGGCCGGGTCGGTACGGAGCACCAGACCGGCGGCAACGTTCGGCGAATTCTCCCGGGTTACTGACCCCGCGGTGAGGCCGAGGTCCGAAACCGCGGTCTGGGCGTCGGCGAGAGGCAGGTTCGTGACATCCGGAACGTCGACCGGTTGGGCGCCGGTGGACACATACACCTCGATGAGGTCGGTCGGCTGGGCGATTGTGCCGGCCGGCGGGTCTGTGCGGATCACCTGGTCCTTCGGAACCGTCGCGCTGGCCTCCTCGGCCCGGATCGCGGCGAGGTCCTGGTCCAGAAGTGAATTCTGGGCCTTCTCATAGGTGAATCCGGTGAGCGACGGCACCCGGCGGGAGTTGTCGGGCAGATCACTGCTCGGGGTGAGGCTGAAAGCCCAGATCATGACTGAGAGCACGATGACGACAACGCTGAGGATGCCGGCCCAGACCCAGATGACGGGTGGGCGGCGCTGGGTGCGCACCATGGTTTCGTCTTCGGTGAGCTGCTTGAGCGCGAGCTCGGACCCGGAGGCTGCCAGTTGGGGTGCGGCGAACAACCCGGCGTTTGAATCTTCAGGCGCGTGGTACTCCGGAATCTGCCCTGACCCAGCCAGCTCGACGTCGGTGCGGAACTCGACGGCGCTTTGGTAGCGCTCGAAGCGGTCCTTCGCCAGGGAGTGCAGTACGACGGCATCGAGTGCGGGGGAGACCCGGGAGTTGATCGAGCTCGGCTTGACCGGAGACTCACTGACGTGCTGGTAGGCGACGGCTACGGCGGAGTCACCACGGAACGGAGGGCGTCCGGCGAGCATCTCGAAGAGGACCACACCCGTGGAATAAAGGTCGGTGCGGGCATCCACGGATTCGCCCTTGGCCTGCTCGGGGGAGAAATAGGAGGCCGTGCCGAGGATGGCCGTTGTCTGAGCCACGGTCGTCGAGGAGTCGGAGATGGCCCGGGCGATGCCGAAGTCCATCACTTTGACCTGGCCGGTCTTGGTGATCATGATATTGCCCGGCTTGATGTCGCGGTGCACGACGCCCGCCCGATGGGAGTATTCGAGGGCCGTCAGAACGCCGTTGATGATTCGCACGGCCTCGTCGGCCTGCACCGGGCCCTCGCGGATGATGTCCTTGAGCAGGCGCCCGTCGACGTATTCCATCACGATGAACGGGATCTGCGATTCGTGGCCGCCGACCTCGGAAACGGACTCCTCGCCCGCGTCGAAAACACGCACGATGGTGGGGTGTGCCATGCGGGCGGCCGCCTGCGCCTCCTGGCGGAAGCGGGTGCGGAACGCCGGGTCGGCGGCGAGCGATGACTTGAGCAGCTTGATCGCGACCGTGCGGCCGAGCCTGGAATCGGTGCCGATGTGCACATCGGACATGCCGCCACGCCCGAGGAGAGCGCCCACCCGGTAACGACCAGCGAGCAGACGGCCTTCATCAGTCAAAGCATTACTCCCAGCTCGCGCACACAGTTCTTTGTATTTTAGTCGTAACTCCCCGAGCTGCCGCTACGC
Organism: Actinomycetales bacterium; assembly: GCA_038319305.1. Taxonomy (GTDB): domain Bacteria; phylum Actinomycetota; class Actinomycetes; order Actinomycetales; family Microbacteriaceae; genus Cryobacterium. The sequence continues at coordinate 6,149 of JBBQDC010000074.1, forward strand.
CGCCGGGGTGACGGTGACGGGCGTGCTGGACGCGGAGTAGGCCGACTCAACCTGGCCGCAGAAGTAGCGGAACTTGACCGTGAAGGTGCCGGCATCCGGGCCGGCCGTCAGCGTCGTCGAGGTGGCGTCCGGCCCAACCGGGCCGGGGGAGACGGCATTGCCATCGGCGACGACCTCATACCCGGAGAGGGTCTGGCCGCTTGGGCAGGACTGCGCCGTCCAGGTGACCGTCGCCTGGGCACCAGCGACAATGGTCGTCGCCGGCGCTACCGTCGGTGCGGCCGTCGGTTCGTCGGGGGTGACCGCGGGTGCGTAGACCTTGACCGTGATCGTGGAACCCTTCGTGACAGGGCCCGTGGGGTTCACCTCATAAACGGTGTCGGCGATCTGCTCCGGGGTGGTCGCGGCATTGCCGGTCTGGACGTCCGCGACGAAGCCCATCTCAGACAGCTTGTCGCGAGCTTCGGAGCTGGTCAGACCCTGGAAATCGGCCAAGCTGACCTGGACGGTGTTGCTGGTCGGCGTCGGCGTGGGGGTCGCCTCTGGGGTGGGCGTCTTGGTTGGGGTCGCGGTCGGTGTCGGCGCTGCCGATGTGGTTGGGGTCTCCACCGGCGCGGTGTTGTCCTGGGTGAACAGGGCGATCAGGGTGCCGGTGAGTACGAGGGCGAGCAGGGCGATCAGGGCGATCAGTGGCCAGGTCCACGGGCTGCGCTTCTTTTCTTCGGGCTCGGCCTCCGTGCCGGCCGGCGTCGCCGGCGCTCCGGTGGACAGCACGGTCGTGGCCTGCATGCTGCCAGCTCCGGGCAGCAGCATGGTCGCGGAGGTGGGCGTGACACCGTTCATGATGGCCGGCACGGATGCGGCCGCCGCCGCGATGTCTCCGCGGCGGAGGGCTGCGGCGGCCCGGGACAGGTGCGCGGCCGAGGCCGGGCGGTCCGCGGGGTTCTTGGCCAGGCAGGAAATCACCAGATTGCGCACCGGCTCCGACACCGTTTCGGGCAGGTCGGGGGCGGTCTCGTTGATCTGCGCCATGGCGATCGCGACCTGAGACTCGCCCGTGAACGGGCGGCGCCCGGCAAGGCTCTCGTAGGCGACGATGCCGAGGGAGTAGATGTCTGTGGTCGGCGAGGCGGAGCGGCCACTGGCCTGCTCGGGGGAGAGATACTGCACCGTTCCCATGACCTGGCCGGTCGCGGTGAGCGGCACCTGGTCGGCGATGCGGGCAATGCCGAAGTCCGTGATCTTGACGCGGCCTTCCGGCGTGATCAGCAGGTTTCCCGGCTTGATATCGCGGTGCACGAGACCGGCGGCGTGCGCGGCGTGCAGCGCGGCGGCCGTCTGCGAGACGATGTCCAGCACCTTGTCCGCTGGGAGGACATGCTCGCGTTCGAGGATGGTGGAGAGCGCCTCACCGGGGACGAGTTCCATCACGAGGAAGGCACTGCCGTCTTCTTCGCCATAGTCGAATACGTTGGCGATGCCTTCATGGTTGACGAGCGCTGCGTGACGGGCCTCAGCGCGGAAGCGCTCGAGGAACCCAGGGTCACCGAGGTACTCGTCCTTGAGGATCTTGATGGCGACCGTGCGACCGATTACGAGGTCGACGGACTTCCAAACCTCGCCCATTCCGCCAATGGCGATCCGGGACTGCAGCTCGTATCGTCCCCCGAAGGTGAGCCCTGATGTGGGTCTCATTTGTTCAGCACCGCCTCTAGTACTTGCTTTGCAATAGGTGCGGCAAGTAGATTGCCGAACCCCGTCTGGCCAAGTCCCCCACCATCTTCAACGAGAACGGTGATCGCATATTTCGGATCCGCCGCAGGAGCGAATCCGGTGAACCACAAAGTGTAAGGCTCGTCCTCGGCGTTCTCCGCCGTGCCCGTTTTACCTGCCACTTCGACCCCGTCTATTCTTGCATTGCTGGCGGCGCCATCCTGGACTCCCTTGACCATCATTTGGGTCAAAGTCGCCGCCGTTTCTGCACTCATCACCCGTTCCATCTTCTCCGGCTCGAACACCTGAATGGGACTCAGATTCGGGGCGGTCACCTTGTCGACGAGGTTGGGCGTCATCAGCTGGCCGCCATTGGCGATCGCGGCCGAAACCATGGCCATTTGCAGGGCAGTTGCCCGGACATCCGTCTGGCCGAAGGCCGACAGTGCGGTCTGGGCGTCATCGAGGACCGTGGGGTACACGCTTTTCGACACGTCGAGCGGGGTCGAATAGTCACTGTTGAAGCCGAACTTCTCGGCCGTGTCGCGGATGGCCTTGTCGCCCAGCTGCAGGCCCAGTTCTGCCAGCGGAATATTGCAGGAGAGACGCAGGGCGGTGGCGATGGTCACGGTGTCGCCGCCGCCGCCGCAGGTGCCGCCGCCGGAATTAATCACGATCGCCGACGACCCGGGCAGCTGGAACGTGGCCGGGTTCGGGAAGGTGCTTTCCGGGGTGAACTTGCCCGATTCCAGCGCGGCCGTCACCACGACCAGCTTGAACACCGAGCCCGGCGGGTTGAGGGCTTTGATGGCGCGGTTGATCAGCGGGTCATCTGCGTCGTTCAGCAGGGACTGGTAGCTGTCGGTGACCTGCTGGTTGTCGTGCACGGTGAGCAGGTTCGGGTCATAACTGGGCTTGGAGACCATGGCGAGGATGCGGCCGGTCGCCGGCTCGGAGACGACTACGGAGCCGGTGAGGTTGCCGAGGGCATCCCAGGCGGCCTGCTGCGCAACCGGGTCGATGGTGACCTCCACAGAGGCGCCCTTGGGGTTCTGGCCGGTGATCAGGGCATTCATCTTGTCGAAGAACTGGGCATCGGAGGTTCCGCTGAGTTCACCGTTGAGGGCGTACTCCAGCCCCGTGGGGGCGCCGTTGAGGGGGATGAAGCCGGTGACTGGGGCGTAGAGCGGTCCGTTGCTGTAGGTGCGCTGGAACTTGTATTCGTCGTCGGCGGGCATCGATTGGGCGATCGGCTCGCCCGCGACGAGGATCGGGCCGCGTTCAACGGAGTAGCTGTCGTAAAGCGTGCGGGTGTTGCGGGCGTCCGCGGACAGGCTGTCCGCCTGGAAGACCTGCACGATCGTCGTCGATACGAGCAGGGCCACGAACATGAGCATCACCACGATGCTCACTCGTTTGAGTTCACGATTCATCAGACCACCAGCCTGGGTTGGTTGCGCACCGTGTCGGACAGGCGCAGGAGCAGGGCCACGATGATCCAGTTCGCGACCAGAGAGGATCCGCCGGCGGCGAGGAAGGGGGTGGTCAGACCGGTGAGGGGAATCACCCGAGTGACGCCACCGATCACAATGAAACACTGCAGGGCGATAACGAAGGAGAGTCCGACACCGAGCAGCTTGCCGAAGTCGTCATTGCCGGCGAAGCCGATGCGGAAGCCCCGCGCAACGAGGAGCAGGTAGAGCGCGAGGATCGCGAAGATTCCGGCCAGACCGAGTTCCTCGCCGAGGCTGGCAATGATGTAGTCGCTCTGCGGAACCGGGGTGATCTCCGGGCGGCCCTGGCCCAGGCCCGTGCCAATGAGGCCACCCTTGGCGAGGCCGAAAAGGCCCTGCACCAGCTGGTAGCTACCGCCGTCGGCACCATAGACGTCCGGGTTGAGCGCATCGAGCCAATTCCGGAACCGTCCGTTGACGTATTCAAGGGTCTGGCTTGCGACGAGGGCGCCGCCGAGGAAGAGGGACATACCCAGCAGCACCCAGCTGAGGCGACCGGTGGCCAGGTAGAGCATGACCAGGAACAGGCCGAAGTAGAGCAGGGCGGTACCGAGGTCGCGCTGGAAGATGATCACGGACATGGACAGGGCCCAGACCACGAGGATCGGGCCGAGGTCGCGCAGGCGAGGAAAACGCATGCCGAGGAACTTCTTGCCCACCATGGAGAGGCTGTCACGGTTACGCACGAGGTACCCGGCGAAGAAGACGGCCAGGGCGATCTTGGCAATCTCACCCGGCTGGAAGGTGGCGAAGGAGCCGACGCCGATCCACACGCGCGCCCCACTGACCTCACGGCCGAGGCCAGGAACGAGCGGCAGAAGCAGAAGCGCCACACCGACGAAACCGGCGATGTAGGTGTAGCGGAACAGCACCCGATGGTTGCGGATGATCAGGATGACCGCGATCGCGCAGCCGATGGCCAGGGCGCTCCACACGGTCTGGCGCACGGAGGCGCTGGCCCAGCCGGACTCTTCATTGGCCAGGTCGATGCGGTAGATCATGGCGATGCCGAGGCCGTTGAGCAGCGTGGCGATGGGCAGGATGAACGGGTCGGCCTCGCGGGCCACCACACGGAGCACCACGTGCATGGCCAGGACCAGCACCGACAGGCCGGCACCGAGGACCACCAGTGTCGTGTCGATTCGTCCGAGCGCGCCGAGCTGCACGAGCACCACGGTGGCCGCGTTGATGCCGCAGGCGATGAGGAGCAGGAACAACTCAAGGTTGCGCAGCTTCTGGGGGAGGTGCAGGCGGCGCACGCGACCCGCGCCGGGCGGGCGCGCGGGCGCATCCGTGGTCGTGGACCTGTTACTGGGCGCTGGCATCTTGGAGCCGTTCGACGATGAGCAACGCGTCCGCGAGGGAGGTTGCGCTGATGGTTTGTTTGACCTGTTGCCGGTCGTAGACCCGCAGTTCGGACAGTTCGAGGTCGGTGTCTTCGTAGACGGAGGAGAGCGAGATGGGGCCGAGATCCTGCTGCACGCCTTGGAAGATGGCGACCGTGCTGCCTTCCACCCCCACGAAGTAGCGGGACTGGGTCCACCGGTAGCCGAGGAAACCGGCGCCGACAATGGCCAGGACCAGCAGGATGATGCCAACCAGCCAGGTGATCTTGCGGCGGCGGGCGCGGCGGTTGTCTTCCTCGATCAGCTCCGAAAGGTAGTCCTGGGAGTCAGGCTCGAAGTGCGTTTCCCGCACGGGGTGCAGACGCAGGCTGGACATGCGCAGCGCTCGGCCACGGGTGGGCTCTTCGCCGAAGGCGAGGGGGGCGGATGCCGACCCCACCACGGTAGGCATGTCGGTGCGCTCGGCAGGGGAGCCGATGTCAACGACGACGATGGTGACGTTGTCGGGGGCGCCACCGTCGAGGCTTTCCTTGACTAGGCGATCGGCGACGCCCTGGGCGTCGAGGGGGCTGAGGAGGGCCGTGGCAATGCCCGTATTGGAGACCACGCCGCTGAGGCCGTCGGAGCAGATCAACCAGCGGTCACCGGCAAACGTGGCGAGGATCGAGGTGTCGATCTCAGGGGACGATTCGACGTCGCCGAGCACCCGCATGAGCACGGAGCGGCGCGGATGCACCATGGCCTCCGCCTCGGTGATGCGACCGCTGTCGACGAGCCGTTGCACGAAGGTGTGGTCGACGGTGATCTGCGAGAGTTCGCCCTCGCGGAGCAGGTAGATGCGCGAGTCGCCGATGTGTGCGATCGCCACCTCGTCTTCCAGCACGATGAGAGCGCTGACGGTGGTGCCCATACCGGTGAGTTCGGCATGTTCGAACACGGTTTCGGCCAGCTGCGAATTCGCGGCGATCAGTGCTGCCTGCAGGGCGAACTCGGCGTCTTGCGGCGACTGGAAGTGCCGGTCAGTCTCCATGATGCGCTTGGTCGCAATCGCCGACGCGACGTCGCCGCCGGCGTGGCCGCCCATGCCATCGGCAACCAGGAAGAGATGGCGCCCGGAATAGCCGGAGTCCTGGTTGTTGGACCGAATCTTTCCAACGTGGGACGCGGCCGCGCTGTAACTGACTGTCGCCATGTAGCTACCGCCGAAGCTCGAAGCTGGTTGCGCCGATCTTGACGGTGGTGTTCAGGGGGACCGCGGTCGGCACGGCCAGGCGATGGCCATCCAGGAAGGTGCCGTTGGTCGAATCGAGATCCTGGATCATCCACTTGTCATGCCAGAGCATCAGGCGCGCGTGGTGGGTGGACGTGTAGTCGTCACGGATAACGAGGCTCGAGTCGCCCGACCGGCCGATCGTGATCGAATCGCCGGTGAGCGGGAAATCGGTGCCGGCCTTCGGACCGGAGGTGATCACAAGACGGGTCGCGTTCTGGCTGGTGGCCTTGTCGTCCACGGCGGTGCTCACCGGGCTCGGCCGGGCCTTGAACTGTTCCGTCGGCGCGGAAGCAGAGGCGGCGGGAGGCTGGGTGGCGGACGGTAGAGGTGAGGCGCTGGGGAACGCGACGGGCGTGCCAGCCGAGGTCGAGGCATCCGCCTGCATCTTGCGCGCGCGCTGGCCGAACAGGTCGCTGCGCAGGGCGTAGACGATGCCGAAGATGAAGAGCCAGAGCAGCAGCAGGAAGCCCAGGCGCAGCACCAGCAGGGTGAGCTCGCTGACGCTCATGCGGAGGGCCCCCAGAATCCGTCCCTGTCGTGGCGTTCGCGGCCGCCGTCGCGGCGGCGCTCGCTCACGGGCTCGGACGAAGACGAGGCCTGGGCGATCACACGGAAGACGATGCGGGTGCGCCCGATGGTGACGACGGAATCGGGTTCGAGGATGGCCTGCGTGACCGGCGAACCATTGAGCTGAGAGCCGTTGGTCGAGCCGAGGTCGCGCACCTGGGCGCGGGAGCCGTCCCACAGGATCTCGACGTGACGGCGGGACGTTCCGGAGTCGTCAATCGTGATATCGGCGTCGCTGCCTCGCCCGATGACCGTGTGCGACTGGGTGAGGGGGTAGCGCTTGCCGTTCACCTCAACCACGGGGATCCAGGCAACGCTGCCCTTGATGGTGCTGGAGTCGATCTGGACCATGCCCTCACTGAGGCCGCGATCTGCGGACAGGGTGATCGAGATGCCGCCGGCGAACTGGTAGCGCTGCTCGCGGCCGTGCTGCTGAACGAGTTCGGTGAGTTCGTCGAGGAGTGTCTGGCCGAGGGCCGACATGCGCTGGAAGTCGGCGTCACTCATGCGCACGGTGAGGCGATTGGGCGCGAGGATACGATCGCGGGACACGACCGCTGCTTTTGTGTCGAGCTCGCGACGCAGCGCTGAGGTGATTTCCACCGGCTGCAGCCCCGACCTGAAGGTCTTGGCGAACGCACCGTTAACGGCGCGTTCGAGACCCTTTTCAAAACTATCCAGAATGCCCACAGGTCTCCCGATCCGATCCTTTCGGCTATGAGCATGTTACTTGTCTCAAGTGATAACTCACCCGCCGAGCAATACCAGGCGAGGCTTGTCATCCTACGGGAGCGAGTCTGTGTCGCCATGTCAGGCCCTGTTATAGATGTTCGCCACGCCGTGCAGACCCGTGTTTGCGGGGCCGGCCTGCCTCGAATGGCGAAGTGCCGTTGGAAAGTGCTAATCTTCCTAAGTTCGCGCGAGTGGCGGAATTGGCAGACGCGCTGGCTTCAGGTGCCAGTGTTCGAAAGGACGTGGGGGTTCAAGTCCCCCCTCGCGCACAGTGAACAGCATGGGTTGATTGCCTACAACCCAGTCGGACAGGAAGGGCCCTCGAGAAATCGGGGGCCTTTCTTCGTTTCAGTGGTCAGGCTCCCGGTGGTCGAGCCGGTCGAGACTCCGCTGGCACCATTCGCCGGCAGCGCGATCAGTGTCTGTTTCGGGTCGATGTCGGTGGGTGGCCGGAGCCAGTATTGGGTTTCGGTGCGGAGGATGCTCCAGTGTTGGTTGTGGAGTAGTAGGTGGTGGGGGTGGCAGAGGAGTATGCCGTTGGCGAGGTTGGTGTGGCCGTTGTCTGTGTGCCATTCGTTGAGGTGGTGGGCTTCGGTCCATGCGGGTGGTTTTTCGCAGTCGATCCAGAGGCACCCGCCGTCGCGCACGGCCAGTGCGGCGCGTTGGGTTTCGGTGAAGAGGCGTTGCTCACGGCCGACGTTGATGATCTGCCCGCCGGGGTCGAGGGTGATGGTGCGGGTTCCGGTGTCGCACCGCACCCGGTC
>JBBQDC010000075.1:0-13647 GCA_038319305.1 Actinomycetales bacterium
GGTCAACGGTCTCGGCGAGGCGTTCGCCGGATTCGCCGCCCGCCGCTGGGGCTGGCGGGTGGATCCGGACCAGGTCGCGAGCACGACGGATGTCAGCGTCGCAATCGTCGAGACGATCCGTCGGGCCATCACCCCCGGCGACCAGGTCGTGATCAACCCGCCCGTCTACCCGCCGTTCTTCCAGCTCGTTCCGGAGGCAGGCGGGCGGGTGGTGGAGGTGCCGATGCTGCACGGCCAGACGGGTTGGACCCTCGACCTCGACGGCCTCGAATCGGCCTTCCGTGCGGGCGCGCGCGCCTACCTGCTGTGCAATCCACAGAATCCGATCGGTCATCCACAGAGCGTCGAAGACCTTGCCGCGGTCGCCGAGCTCGCCGCCCGCTACGACGTGACCGTGATCAGCGACGAGGTGCACGCCCCGCTCACCCACACGGACGGCACGTTCACGCCGTTTCTCACGGTGTCTGCGGCCGCTGCCGAGCACGGTATCTGTGTGACGTCGGCCAGCAAGGCCTGGAACATCGCCGGCCTGAAGTGCGCTGTGATGGTCACCGCCGCCGAGCAGATGCGGATGCTGGTCACCGGCATGCCCCAGGAGGTTGAATGGCGCACCGGCCAGTTCGGGCTGATCGCCAGCATTGCCGCGTACCGCGAGGGGGAACCCTGGCTCGACGGTCTGGTTGACGCCCTCCACTCCAACCGCGTCCTGCTCGCCGGCCTGCTCGACGCCTCGTTGCCTGGTGTCGTGTACGAGCAGCCGCACGCCAGCTACCTGGCCTGGCTCGACCTGAGCGCCCTCGGCTGGGGCGACGACCCTGCGGCCATCGGGCTCGAACGAGGCAAGGTGGCGCTGCATCCTGGCCCGATGTTCGGGTCTCAGGGCCGTGGTTTCGCCCGCCTCAACTTCGGCTGTTCCCCCGAGGTGCTTGCCGAGGCCATCTCCCGCCTCGCCGCCATCTGACTGCGCAGGGTCACTGTTTTCTCGGGTCGAAGACGACCCCGTCCTCCTGATGTTGGACCGCCCAGCTGAACCACATTTCGAAGTAGAAGGGGATGTCTGCCCCGTCTGCCGCGCTGATCGCGAGTTGGTTCGTGGTTTTCGCGAGCGTGATGGTCTGCCCGTCGACATCAGTTTGGTACTTCTCGTCGTTCCCCAGGGCGAGCCACGGCGCGGCGACCCGGGTGCCGTCGACGCTGAACGCGACGAAGATCTCCTTGGCGGGGTATCGCGTGTCGAGCTCGCTCGGCGAGAAGACGAAGCCCTCGCTCTCGTCGTAGCCCACGTAGGGGTTGCGGGAGTAGTTCCGCGAGTGGCCCGTATCTTCGCTGAGGATCACGGCCTCGGGAAACGCGGTCTCGATCTCGCCGACGGTCAGGAGCTGGAACTTTCGCACGTCGAGCTGGTTCGGGAAATGCTCCCCGGCGAGCGCCTGGCCGGTGCTCTGCTGCCAGAGCGTTTCGCTGTTGCGATCGAACATGACCATGTTGCTCTCGATCAGTCCTCCGCTCACGCCGAAGGTGGTGACCTGGCCGCCCGGAAGAGTGCGGTCGTAGACGATGGCGCTGCCACACAGCGGGCAGAATGTCACCGAGACGGGTGCGTCATCGAGGGTGTCGTTGACGATCTCGTGCCAGACCAGGATGGTGTACGGGTAGGCCTTCACCTCGGTCTCGCCCTCCAGGAGGATCGCCTGCACGTCGTCGTCGTGCGGGAAGCTCGCGATCGGTTCGAAACGCGGGGCGTCGATGGCCGGTATGCCGTCCTTGGGTGGCCCGCCGCCCAGCGCGCCGGCGATCGCCGGGTCAGCCCGGGACCAGTCGGTGTCCGGGAACGACTGGAGCAGGAAATCGGGGATTTCGATTCCGGTGGCGCCCGCGCCGAAGTCCTCGGCCGGGTTTCTCGTCGAGTCGAGGAGGGGCTGCTCCAGCACGACGGCGCCGAGGAATCCACGATCGATGAGCCAGGCCTCGATGTTCCGCACCTGGCCGGTGGAGATCAACAGGCCAACAAGGATCAGGAAGACCCCCAGCCCGCGCCGGAACTTCCCGTTCGGGTTCGTGGCCCAGCCGAGCCGCGTGGTGACCGACCGTCCGCCGAGCGCCACCAACAGCATGACCGCGCTGAGACCCAGCGTGTACGAGACGATGTTCACGATGCCCTCCGTCAGGTTGGCTGGCAGAACGACGGCGAGAATCAGGCCGTAGGTGGGGCTGCAGCTGGTGAAGATCGGTCCGAGTGACAGGCCGAGCAGCACGTTGCGTGTCGCTCCGGTCTTGTCAGCCGAGCGTTCGGCGAGGTTGCCGCTCCGCTCCTGCAGCCGAAGCCGGACCGAGAGCCAGTCCCAGATCTTCGGGAAGGCCAGGGACACCCCGATGAACGCGACGAGTGCGCCGGAGACAATCAGCCACACGTTGCTCGGAATCCCGAGCAACGCCGTGGTGGCCTTGGTCAGGAGTGTGAACAGAACCACCGAAACGGCAAGACTGGCGATGATGACGTACGGGGCACGCCGATTCCTCCCTGCCGCCGAGCCGGCCAGAATGACCGGGAGCAACGGGAGCACGCAGGGAGACAGAATGGTCAGAACGCCAGCCAGAAACGAAAGCGGCACCAGCTCCATGATTCGTCCGTCTTCTCGCTCTGTCAGCCAAGCTCACCGAGCAGGGCGTCCAGCGTGGGGGTCAGATGCCAGGTCGCAATCTCGTCTCCGTCGGCGTTGACCTGCACGAGGGTGTGCTGCAGCGTCACCTCGTAGCGCTGCTTGAGCGCCGTCTCGGTATCGAAGTCGACGAGCAGGATGCGGACGTCCTCGGGAATCGCGTCGACGTTGGCGGTGATGTCATCGGAGAGCAACTTGCACGTCGCGCACCACTGGGCGTGGAAGAACAGGATGACCCTGTCGTCGGCGGATGCCGTGGCGACCGCCTCGGGCGAGTAGTCGCGATATGCGGCCGATGCGGCCAGTGGCGCCGGGCCGGGGGCCGCCGGCGACTGGGCAAGAACCACGGCCCCCACCACGACGATCACGGTGGCAATCGCGGCGGCAATCGCGATCGCGACACTGCGCCTGTTCATGGGTTGAACCTTCTTTCGCGGGCTGGTGGTGCGCACGTATTCCCTCAACGGGTCATCCATTCACGCTAGCGATCCACGCGCCCGAGTTCTGTGTTCCCGCACACATAACGCAACCCTCTGCGGGTCAGTGCAGTGGATCCCCGTTCTTGTTCCGAACGTTCCGCTCGCCGGCTTCCACAGCGAGGGCAAGCCGATTCCCGGCCGGCGGGATGGGGCAGCTGAAGTTGTAACTGAAGGCACACTGCGGCAGGTAGGCGAAATTGAAATCCAGCGTGACGGTGCGATCGTCACCGGGAACAACACGGAGGTACCGGCCGACACTGTAGCTCGTGTCCCCGGTTGTCGCGTCGGCGAAAACCAGCAGCTTGCGTGGCCCGTCGTCAAACGCCACCAGAGAATGCTCCTCTCCACCCAGGGTGAAGCTGATCACACCGGGCACCGCCATGGGACGGGTCTTGCCCTCATCACTGAGGTGCGCGATGCTGACCGGCCCGGTGCCGGTGTGCGGGGTGAAGGTGCCTTCGATGACCCAGGCAGGGTCATACGGAAACGCCTCGATCTCGCCGAAGTTCTGCACCCCCTCGGAGCGAGAATCCCACACCCGCAGGGCATACTCGCCGTCCTCATTCGCGATGACGCTTCCCGTGACTGCGTCACTGAAGCGGATTCGGGACGGGTGTGCGGCGTCCATGCCCGACACGATCACATCACCGGCGACGGTTTCGCCGTCGATCTGGATACGATCGGCCGCGGTCGCCGTCAGGTGCAAGCCAGACATCCCGGCAGAGAGGGGCGACCAGAGGCCGGGGACACCAAAGATCGGTTGGCTCGCCCCCACCTCCCCGGTGATCCACTGGGTGTTCACAAGCGACAGGTTGCCGCCGGGAGCGGTGACCATACGGGCCCGCTGACGCCGGATCTCAGCGAGCCTCGCCTCGTCCGCCGTCGTCGTGTCGTTCGTGGGTGTGTCTTTCGGTGGCGTCACGGTTTCGTCCTCACAGGTTGTTGAAACCTGTAACCGGCTCGTGCTCACCTTTATTGCATCGAGCAGACCCTAACGGCGGTAGTTGGGCGCCTCGACCACGATCTGCACGTCGTGCGGGTGCGACTCCTTCAGCCCGGCAGACGTGACCCGCACGAATTTGCCCTTCTGCTTGAGCTCGTCGATGGTGCGCGCGCCCACGTAGAACATGGACTGGCGCAGGCCGCCGATCAGCTGGTACGCCACGGCGGACACAGGTCCGCGATACGGAACCTGACCCTCGATGCCTTCCGGGATGAGCTTGTCGTCGGAGGGGACATCCGACTGAAAGTAGCGGTCCTTGGAGTAGGAGGTCTTCGTGCCGCGGCTCTGCAGCGCGCCGAGCGAACCCATGCCGCGGTAGGTCTTGAACTGCTTACCGTTGACGAAGACGAGCTCGCCGGGGCTCTCGTCACAGCCGGCGAGCAGGGAGCCGAGCATGACGGTGTCTGCGCCCGCGACCAGAGCCTTGGCGATGTCTCCGGAGTACTGCAGTCCGCCGTCGGCGATGACCGGGATGCCGGTCTCCCGGGCCGCGAGCGACGCCTGGTAGACGGCGGTGATCTGCGGCACGCCCACGCCGGCGACGATGCGGGTGGTGCAGATCGAGCCGGGGCCAACCCCGACCTTGATCGCGTCTGCTCCGGCGTCGATGAGGGCCTGGGCACCGGAACGGGTGGCCACGTTGCCGCCGATCACGTCGACCGCCTCGAACGCGGGGTCGGACTTCAGCCGACGGATGATCTCAAGCACCCCGGCGCTGTCACCGTTGGCGGTGTCGACCACGAGCACGTCGACGCCCGCCTCGACCAGGGCGGTGGCGCGCTGCCAGGCATCGCCGAAGAAGCCGATGGCCGCGCCGACGCGCAGGCGTCCGGCATCGTCCTTCGTGGCAAAGGGGTATTCCTCGCTCTTGTCGAAGTCCTTGACCGTGATCAGCCCCGTGAGGCGGCCGTGGTCGTCGACGAGGGGAAGCTTCTCGATCTTGTGGGTGGCGAAGATCGCGACGGCGTCCATCGGCGCCATGCCGACCTTGCCTGTGATCAGCGGTGCCTTCGTCATCACCTCGTGCACGCGTGTCGAGTGCTTCTTGGTGTTGGAGACGAACCGCATGTCCCGGTTGGTGATGATTCCCACGAGCACGCCGTCGGCGTCGACGACAGGGAGACCGCTGATGCGGTACTGCCCGCACAGGGCGTCGACCTCCGCAACGGTGGCTTCTGGAGAAGTTGTTACCGGATTGGTAATCATGCCGGATTCGCTGCGTTTGACGAGGTCGACCTGCTCGGCCTGGTCCGCGATCGAGAGGTTGCGGTGCAGCACGCCGAGGCCGCCTTCGCGGGCCATCGCAATGGCCATCCGGGTCTCGGTAACGGTGTCCATCGCACTGGACAGCAGCGGCGTGGCCACGCTGATCCGGCGCGTCAACCGAGACATAGTCTCGGCTTCACTGGGAATGACGTCGGTGTGCCCCGGAAGAAGAAGGACGTCGTCGTAGGTAAGCCCGGTGAAACCGAACGGATCTGGCTGATCCATAAAACCCCTTTTACAGCTGCAGGAAAGTGGAGAAAAACCGGCAATCCAAATCGATTACCGGCTTGTCAATGTTAAGCGACGTTGCGCTTCGCGCATTCCGCAGCAGAGAATCTAGGGAGTGTCGACTCCCGTCGTAACATTTGCGACATATTCTTCACTTACTGTCAACAAAGATGTTGGCAGGTGAGACCCGGGGCAGGCTCGGTGACAGACCCAGCATGCCGCCATGGAGGTGCAGTGAATTCCACTGAAGCTGTTCGCAGATTTTCACCCAGAATGCTGGTGATCTTCCTCGGTCTGCTCTTCGCGACCTTGACGATGTCCACGTTCGCCACCCTGTCGGCAAGCCCGGCCCACGCCGACGAAGTCGGCACTGAGTACGACTTCTCCTTCGCCGGAAACGTTCAGTTCAACGGGGAACCCCTCGACGGGGTTCTGATCACGGTGAAGGGCGTCGGCTACGAGGCCGAGGTCAAGACCGACGCCGAGGGTAAGTGGCTGGTCGGCGTGCCGGAACGGGCCGAATACACCATCACCCTCGATGAGAACACGCTGCCTGATGGCGTCGCCATCGTCAAGGAATCCGCGCTCACGGCGGAGTTCGGCCAGACCAAGTTCAAATCCGTGAACTTCTTCCTCGGCCAGGAAGTCAGGTCGACGACGAGTTTCTTCGATCAATTCGTCAACCGGTTCTTCAATGGTCTCAACTTTGGTCTTCTTCTCGCCCTTGCGGCCATTGGCCTGTCCCTGATTTTCGGAACGACGGGCCTGAGCAACTTCGCGCACGCGGAGATGGTCACTTTCGGAGCCTTGATGACCCTGGCTTTCTCGAGCGGCGTCGGGCTTCCGATCTGGTTGGCCATCATTGTTGCCATCGTCTTGAGCGGTGGCCTCGGTTGGGGACTGGACGCGGCGATCTGGAAGCCGCTGCGACGTAAGGGGGTCGGCCTGATCCCGCTCATGATCGTGAGCATCGGTCTCTCCCTCGCCCTGCGCTACCTGTACCAGTTCTTCATCGGCGGATCCACGCAGCAACTGCCGGGTGCCGGAATGGCTGACCTCAAGTTGGGGGCGATCTCACTGTCGCCGATCGACCTCGTGAGCATGATCGTGAGCACCGTGGTTCTCCTGGCTGTCTCCTTCTTCCTGCTGCGCACCCGTATCGGCAAGGCGACCCGCGCGGTGTCAGACAATCCCAGCCTCGCCTCCGCCAGCGGCATCGACGTGGACCGGGTGATCCGGATCGTGTGGATCCTCGGTGCGTCTCTGGCCGGGCTGAGCGGCGTCCTCTGGGCGTACTTCCGACCCGGCGTGAGCTGGGACATGGGGTTCCAGATCCTGCTCCTCATCTTCGCCGCGGTGACGCTGGGTGGTCTCGGTACCGCTTTCGGCGCCCTAGTCGGCTCCATCATCGTTGGTCTCCTCGTCGAATTGTCGACGCTTTGGATCCCCTCCGACATGAAGTATGTCGGTGCCCTTGTTGTGCTGATCCTGGTCCTGCTGCTTCGGCCGCAGGGAATCATGGGTCGCAAAGAGAGAATTGGCTAGAGAGGCTTACTGATGATCGACTGGGGAGCAATTTTTGGCAACGCAGCCGTCGAGCTGATCAGCCCGACCACGGCCGCGTACGCCCTCGCCGCACTGGGCCTGGCAATTCACTTCGGCTTCACGGGCCTCCTGAACTTCGGTCAGGCCGGCTTCATGGCGCTTGGCGCCTATGGATACGCCATCTCCGTCCTCAAGTTCGGCTTCCCCGTGTGGGGCGCCGTGCTGGTCGGAATCGGGGCCTCCGTGATCTTTGCCCTGATCCTGGGTATTCCCACCCTGCGACTGCGGGCGGACTACCTGGCTATCGTGACAATCGCGGCCGCGGAAATCGTGCGCCTGCTGTTCACGACAAACACCTTCGCTCCGTTGACGGGATCCGCCAACGGCCTGAGCGGCTACAAGACCGGATTCGCGGCGCTCAACCCGATTCCGCCCGGCACCTACGGCTTCGGTCCGTTTGAGTACAACGCCTACGACTGGTGGCTTCGAATCGTTGCCTGGACCATCGTCGCCGTGGCGGCCCTGCTGGTATGGCAGATCATGCGCAGTCCGTGGGGTCGCGTGATCAAGGGCATCCGCGAGGATGAGGATGCCGTGCGAGCCCTGGGGAAGAACGTTTACTCCTACAAGATGCAGTCACTGATCCTCGGTGGCGTCCTGGGTACGATCGCCGGCATGATCTTCGCGCTGCCCCGCGCGGTGGTGCCGTCGAACTACCAGACGGCGCTGACGTTCTTCATCTACGCGATCCTGCTGCTGGGTGGTGCTGCCACCATCCTGGGCCCGATCATCGGCTCGATCATCTTCTGGGTGTTGCTCTCCTTCTTCTCCGGATTCATCTCTCGCGCCGTCGAAGCCGGCTGGTTGCCGTTCATGACCAGCATCCAGGCCGGTCAGCTGCGCTTCATCCTGGTCGGAGTGGCGATCATGCTCATAGTGATCTTCAGACCGCAGGGCATCTTCGGCAACAAGAAGGAGTTGGCCTTTGTCAAGTAACACTGTCCCCAGCGCGAAACCGGTCAAGACGACCGACATGCACATCGGCGCGGCCGAGCCCGGCTGCAAGAAACGCGACCCGATTCTTGTCATCGACAAGGTGAGGCGCACCTTCGGCGGGCTCACGGCCGTGGACGTCGAGCATCTGGAGATTCCGCGCGGCGCCATCACCGCGCTGATCGGACCGAACGGTGCAGGCAAAACCACCCTGTTCAACCTGCTCACGGGCTTCGACAAGCCGAACACGGGCGTCTGGACCTTCGACGGGAAGCCGCTGGCCGGCGTCCCCGCTTTCAAGGTCGCCCGAATGGGCCAGATCCGAACCTTCCAGCTCACCAAGGCGCTCTCGCTGCTGACTGTCATGGACAACATGCGGCTGGGCGCCAAGGGCCAGATCGGCGAGAACCTGTTCCGTGCCCTCATCCCGTCCCTGTGGCGCAAACAGGAGGATGCGAACGAGGTCAAGGCTCTCGAGCTCCTCGCCCGATTCAAGCTCGACACCAAAAAGGACGACTACGCGGCCAGCCTCTCCGGCGGGCAGCGCAAGCTCCTCGAGATGGCTCGTGCCCTGATGAGCGACCCGACGCTCGTCATGCTCGACGAGCCGATGGCCGGTGTCAATCCCGCGCTGACCCAGTCCCTGCTCGACCACGTGTTGAACCTGAAGGCCGAAGGCATGACCGTGCTGTTCGTTGAGCATGACATGCAGATGGTGCGCCACATCGCCGACTGGGTGGTGGTGATGGCCGAGGGGCGTGTCGTCGCTGAAGGAGATCCTCACGAGGTCATGCGCAACCCCGCCGTCATCGACGCCTACCTGGGCCAGCACCACGACGAGGATATCGGCGAGGACGCGGAAGTGGAAAACAAGCACGTCCACGACATCAAGGAGCTGCTCGATGACGAACGCTAGCGCAACGGTCGGGCCCGTGGCCTCCCGCACGGGAGTCCCCGTCGTCGAGGTCCGAAGTGTGACGGCCGGGTACCTGACCGGGGTCAATATTCTCACTGACTGCTCACTGACGGCATACGACGGTGAACTGATTGGCATCATCGGCCCGAACGGCGCCGGCAAGTCGACCCTGCTCAAGTCCATCTTCGGGCAGGTCAAAGTGCGCGAAGGCGAGATTCTGCTCAACGGCGACACGATCACCAACCTCAAGGCGAACAAGCTCGTCTCGAAGGGCGTTGGTTTCGTTCCGCAGTCCAACAACGTGTTTCCGACGCTGACCATCCGGGAGAACCTGGAGATGGGCATGTTCCAGAAGCCCAAGGGGCTCACCGAGCGACTCGCCTTCGTCACGGACATCTTCCCGGAACTCGGCAAGCGGTTGTCACAGCGAGCCGGCTCGCTTTCCGGCGGTGAGCGCCAGATGGTGGCCATGTCCCGAGCGCTGATGATGGGCCCCCGCGTGCTGCTCCTGGACGAGCCGTCGGCCGGGCTCTCGCCGGTGCGTCAGGACGAAGCGTTCCTGCGGGTCAAGGAGATCAACAAGGCAGGGGTGACCACGATCATGGTTGAGCAGAACGCCCGCCGCTGCCTGCAGATCTGCGACCGCGGCTATGTCCTCGACCAGGGCCACGACGCCTACACGGGCACGGGCCGCGAACTGCTCAACGATCCCAAGGTGATCGGGCTCTACCTCGGCACCCTCGGCCAGGAAGAGTAGTACCACCGAGTAGCACCACCTGCGGCCACACACGGCCGACTGACGCGGCGTCCGGGATCCCCCGGGCGCCGATTCTCCGTGCGTCCCAGCGCGGCTCAGGGCCTCCAGCGGCCCGGCGCTCCCTGAGTGGCCCCTGGCACCCTCAGCGGCCGGGTAGGGACCAGCGCGGGGCGGACATCCGGGGCCAGGTCACGCAGAAGGGCCCCGACCGAAGTCGGGGCCCTTCCTTCTTCTCAGACTGTTCTGTTAGGAATCAACGACTAGTTGATGCGCTTGTACGTGTTGTCCGCGTTGTACTCGTACAGGCCGATGGTTGCCTCGGTCGGGTCGCCGTTCTCGTCGAACGTGATCGGGCCGGAGAAGCCGTCGTAGTCGATCTGCTCACCGTTCATGAGAGCCTCGGCGGCCGCCGCGAAGTCAGTGACCTTGGTGCCGTCGCCGGTGCCGCCAGAGACCTGGCGGAGGTGGTCGGCGATGGACTGGCCCGTGACGTCGTTCGCCGCAAAGGCGGCGAGCGCGATCAGCATCACAGTGTCGTACGACTCTGCCGCGTAGCTGAAGTCGGTCAGGGTCGGGTCGATCTCCTTCAGACGCGTGGTGAAGTCACCGAGCGTTCCGACGTCCAGGCCGGGCAGCGTGCCCTTGGCGCCGGTGACGAGATCCGGGGCGAAGTCCGCGCTGTAGTCCGACAGGTTGCCGTCAACGAAGTACAGCTGGCCGCCGGGGTAACCTGCGCCCACGAGTGCCGGAACGATGACCTTCGCCTGGTCGAAAGTGATGATGGCGATCGCGTCCGGGTTGGCTGCGGTCACGTCTGCGATCTGGGCAGCGAAGTTGGAGTCACCTTCGTTGAAGAGCGACTCAGCAACGACCTCGCCGCCTCCACCCTCGAAGGTTTCCTTGAGCGAACTCGCGAGGCCGGTGCCGTACGCGTCGTTGAGCACAATCATTCCGAGGGTGCTGTTGCCATCCTGAAGGATCTGGTTGCCCAGAACCTCACCCTGCAGCAGGTCAGACGGCGCCGTCCGCCAGTACAGTCCCTGGTCGGGGTAGTCGGTGAAGTCCGGCGAGGTGTTCGCCGGGGAGAACTGGACGACACCGGCGCCGGTGATCTTGTCAATCACGGTCTTGGAGACACCCGAGGATGCCGCTCCGACGATGGCCGAGACATCCTGCGAGAGCAGGTCGGTCACGGACACGGTCGCGATGTCGGTCGTGGTGTCGCCCGAGTCACGGTAGATCGCTTCGACCGTGAGTCCGAGGTTCGCGTCGTTGATATCCTGGACTGCGAGGGCAACACCGGCTTCTTCGGGCGGGCCGAGGAACGCGAGGGTGCCACTCTGGGGAAGCAGCGTGCCGATCTTGAGGGTCAGGTCGCGGTCGCCGGCCGTGATGGCTTGGGCGTCTCCGCTCGCGGCGGGGGCTTCCGATTCAGCCGTCTCTGCAGCGTTGCTGCTGCATCCGGTGAGCAGAAGTGCACTGACGCCGACCATGGCGACTCCAGTGACAACTGCCCGGACTGAGCGGGAGGCCGAGGCCTTCGCGAATACGCTCATGTTGCTCCTTGGGACTAGGAATGAGAAATCACAGCGGCCGGTTGACCTCCGTTCTGTCACATTATTGACAGAAATCGCACGAAACAAGGCAACCGTGTTACATCCGTGTAACGCAGACCAAATCGTTACGATCGGCGGCCGGTGATGCCCTCATAGGCGATCTGTTGCGCATCGGCCAGCGCGGCCGCACATTCTCCCCAACTCGCGCAGGCTACCGCCCCGCTGCTGACCTGGTCGAGAGCGGGCGTGATCGACGCCGACCCGTCATCGCCGGCCCGTGCTGCGGCCAGGGCGCTCAGGACGACCCCGTCATAGGCCTCACCGCCGCCGGCTGTGTCGACCAGCCCCGGATCCAAGGTGCGCAGGCGCGCCGCGAAGCCCTCACTCGCGGCCAGTGGTGTGCCGCCGTTCGCGAAGTCGCCCAGCAACACGAGTGCCGCCGGGGCCGCCGCGGCGGTGGCGGCCAGCTCATCGGGCATCGGGATCGTCGCGTCCCACAGCACGATATCGACGCCGCGGGTCAACAGGTCGGTCAGCGACGACGCCGCGTCGACGGCGGAGTCGCGGTGGATGATCTCGATGGGAATGCCGAGAATGCTCCCCTGCTGGGTGATCTCCCGGGCGGCCAGTTCGGTGCCGGCCACCTGCGCCGCTCCGCTGGCGGCAGCCGGGCCCGTCATGGGAAACAGGGTGCCGATGCGCACGGTCCCGTCACCGGTCGGCGCGACCACAACCACGGTGGCGGCGGGCTCCGCTTCGGTTGGCGCGGCCTCGGAGGCGCAACTGGACAGCAGCAGAACGCCGGCGAGCGCCCCGATGAGACTGACGGGCAGGGAAGTCGACGCAACATGCATCCGGTGTCCTTTCACGCGCGAGGTGCGCCCCCGAGCGTAGCCGGGCTCAGACCGGTTCAAGGGACGCACGCCGGGGCGCCCGTCCGGTCAGGACCATGTCGGTCGTCAGCACCACCAGCGCCACCCAGACCAGCCCGAAACCGACCCAACGCTCGGGCGGCATGGGCTCGAGCAGCACGAAGACGCCGACCAGGAACTGCAGGATCGGAGCGAAGTATTGGATCAGCCCCATGTATGTCAGCGGCAGGCGCCGGGCCGCGGCGGCGAAGAACAGAAGCGGGACGGCGGTGACCACGCCCGCCGCCAACAAACCCACGGTGTGCCAGGAAGAGACGGTGCCGAAGGTGAGGCCGGAAACCGAGGCCACCACGATCAGCTGCACCACGGCGATGGGTGCGAGCCAGAGCGTTTCGAGGGTGAGCCCGGCGACCGCGTCGACGTCGCGGCCGACCCGTTTCTTGATCAGGCCGTAGAAACCGAACGAGAACGCGAGGATGAGCGACACCCACGGCA
The DNA here is from genome assembly GCA_038319305.1 of Actinomycetales bacterium. GTDB lineage: Bacteria > Actinomycetota > Actinomycetes > Actinomycetales > Microbacteriaceae > Cryobacterium. The sequence continues at coordinate 12,771 of JBBQDC010000075.1, forward strand.
GGGAGCCGTAACCGACGGTGAGCACGACGACGGCCCCGAGGCTGATGCCCACGGCCACCCACTGCAGCAGGCGCAGTTTCTCCCGCAGCAGGATGACGCCGAGGAACACGGTGACGATGGGGTTGATGAAGTAACCCAGAGCGGCCTCGACAACGTGGCCGCTGAGGGCTGCGTAGACGTAAGTCTGCCAGTTGACGAAGATCAGCAGGCCGGCCAGCCCCATGGTGAAGACAATCCGGGGTCTTCTCAGCAGGGCGAGGAAGGGTCGCCATTTGCGCGTAACCGTGATCAGAAACGCACAGAACACCAGAGAGAAGAGAACCCGCCAGGCGACGATTTCGAAGGCGCCGCTCGGGGCGAGCAGCAGGAAGTAGAGCGGTAGCGTGCCCCAGAGAGCGTAGGCGAGAACCGCGTAGATCAGGCCCTTGCTCTGTTCCGACCGCACGGGGCGGCCCCTGCGTGCCGTGCCGGATTTTCGGGGAGAGGGTGAGCCTTGCTCCACGGACGCGCCTTTCTTAACGAAGAATCCCGGATGGCCAGGCCATCCGGGATTCTATCGTTCAGTGGGTGTGACTAGCGAACGACGACTGCAAGCACGTCGCGGGCCGACAGCACGAGGAGGTCCTCGCCACCGAACTTGACTTCGGTTCCGCCGTACTTGGAGTAGATCACCTTGTCGCCGACGGCGACGTCGAGCGGAATGCGGTTGCCGTTGTCGTCAATGCGGCCGGGGCCGACTGCGACAACTTCGCCCTCCTGGGGCTTTTCCTTGGCGGTGTCAGGAATGACCAGACCTGATGCGGTGGTCTGCTCTGCGTCGACCTGCTTGATGACGATGCGATCCTCGAGCGGCTTGATGGAGACCGACACGGTTGAC
>JBBQDC010000076.1:0-13635 GCA_038319305.1 Actinomycetales bacterium
GTGTCTCTCCCGCAGTCGGGCCGAGAGAGCAGGACCACGAGGCTCCGGCTAATGCAACGATGCACCGTGACTTGCCCTCTTTTTCAACACTACTCCCGTCCGACCCACCCAAACGCGAATTCAGCGGCAACTGGCTCTGCCTCGTCTTTCCGCGTGTCACGCACGCGCGCTTAATAGGGTGCGAACGAATCAGAGTTTCTTTCCGGGGTTCAGGATGAAGTCCGGATCGAAGGCCTTTTTGACCCGTTTCTGCAAATCCCGCAGCATCGGACCGAGTTCGTCGTCGAGGTGGTCCTTCTTGAGCAGACCGATTCCGTGCTCGCCGGATGCGGAGCCCCCGAGCTGGATGGCCAGGGCGATCACACGGGCGAACGCCCGGTGTGCCGCGTCGACCTGAGCCGGTATGGCAGTGTCGAAGCCGATCACGGGGTGCAGGTTTCCGTCGCCGAGGTGCCCGCCGGTGCCGATCGGGACCATCAGCTCCCGGGAGATCTCGGAGAGTCCGGAGAGCAGTGCCGACAGCTGGGACCGAGGCACAGTCACGTCTTCGTTGAGGCTGGACCCGCGCGCTGCCTGCAGCGCGGGCTGAAGCAGCCGGCGGGCGCTCATCAGCTCCTCGAGACGAAGCGGGTCGTGCGCGACGAGCACTTCTGACGCTCCCCCGGCCCGGAGGATCGCGGCGTATTCCTCGACGTCCGCGTACGCCTGACCGGCCTGGTCCGACTGGATCAGCAGGAGCGCGGCAGCATCGCCCGGCAGCTGGGACGAAGGGTCGAAGTCGTTGATGGCGGTGATGCAGGGACCGTCCAGGTATTCGAGCACGCTCGGGCGGCGGTTGGAGGAGACGATCACGGCCGCAGCGGCCAGGGCTTGCTCCGTGGTGGCGAACGTCGCCGACACTCCGGAGGCATCGGCCGGTGCCGGCAGCAACCCGACCGTGATCTCGGTGATGATGCCGAGGGTTCCCTCCGAGCCGACGAGAAGCGCCGTCAGGTCGTACCCCGCGACGCCCTTGATGGTGCGCTGGCCGGTGTGCACGACGGAGCCGTCGGCGAGCACGACCGTCAGCCGGCGCACGAAGTTTCCGGTCACCCCGTACTTGACGCAACGCATCCCACCGGCGTTGGTCGCGACGTTGCCGCCGATTGTCGATCCCTTCCACGACCCGGGATCCGGAGGGTAGAACAGTCCGACAGCTGCCGCCGCGCGGGCCAGCGCGTAGGTGCGCACGCCGGCCTGCACGGTGGCGGTCTGGTTCTCCGCGTCGACGATCACGATCTTGTTCATTTTCGTCAGGTTCAGCACGATGCCTGCCTCGATGGCGTTGGCCCCGCCGGCCAGGCCCGTGCGGGCACCCTGCGGCACAACCGGGACGCGGTGGGCAGCGGCAACCCGCACGACCGAGGCGACCTGCTCGGTGCTGGCCGGAAACACGACGGCATATGGCGTGCCGGCAGCGGTACTGTCCGACTGGTCACGCAGATACGCGTCGGCCCGCGGCCCGGTCAGGAGCTGGGCGGCCGGAAGGGCCAGAGCCAGCTGGGCGAGGAAAGCGGTCGGGTGCAGAGCGGTCAAGGTCACCGGTGAAGTCTATTCGGGCCGGATTCGTGAAGACTCAATTGCATCTATTGATGCATTTATGACTAGGGTTGAAGAATGACTTTCAGCCAGGGACCCCGCGGTACAACACCCGCCGCGGCGCCCTCCGCCGTCAACCGGGTCTACTCGACCGTCGCGGACGCCATCATCACCGGCTCCCTCGCCGCGAGTTCGCTGATCACCGAGGGGGAGATCGCCCAGGCGCTCTCCATCAGTCGCACCCCCGTGCGCGAGGCCTTCCTCGCACTCGAGTCCCACGGCCTCCTGACCCTCTTTCCCAAGAAGGGCGCTGTCGTCACCGCGCTGGGCGACACGGAGACGACCGAGCTGCTGCAGGTGCGCGTCATGCTGGAGACCACGGCCGTGTCCCTCCTCAGCCAGCGGCCGGCCGACATCCCGGGCGTCGACGCCGAATTGCACGACCTCATCCGGGTGCAGTCCGATGCAGCCCTGGCCGGCGACCTGCTCACGTTCGCCCGCGCCGACCACCGGTTCCATGCCCGCATCGTCGACGAGACCCACAACCGGGTCATCGACTCGATCTACACCCGGCTCGGCCCACGGCTTGAGCGCCTCGTGCACCGGGCAGCCCTGCGCGACCCGCGCAACATCGACCGCCTCGTGGCCGAGCACCGCATCCTCGCCCACCATCTGCGCGGGGGCGACACCCTCGCCTACGAGGTTGCCCTGCGCCAGCACGTCGAAGACGGTCATCACTCGCAGCTGGGGACCTGAGCCTTCTCTGCCTGCATTTCCCCCGCGTTTTCCACTTCTGTTTGAGAAAAGAACCATGACTTTCCGCCGTACCGTCGTTCCTGCCTGGCAGCTTGCTGCCCCTGCCCTGTTCGTCATGGCCTGGGGTGGGAACCACTTCACGCCGCTGCTGCACATGTACGAGTCCCTCGGCCACTATTCCGTGCTCATGGCCGATCTCTTCCTCGGCTTTTATGTGGTCGGCCTGGTGCCCGGCCTGCTGCTGGCCGGAGCACTCTCGGACCGCTACGGACGCAAGCCACTGACCCTGGCGGGTGTCATCCTGGGAATTCTGGCCAGCATCCTGCTGGGTCTGGGGTTTTCGAGCGGAATCATGCTGTCCACGGGCCGTCTGCTGGCCGGCCTGAGCGTGGGCGTGGCGATGGCGGTGGGGACTGCGTGGCTCAAGGAGCTGTCCGGCCCGCCGTACGACAACCAGGCCGGTCACACGGCGGGGGCCAGGCGGCCGGCCCTCACCCTCACCATCGGGTTCGGACTCGGGGCCGGTGTGGCCGGCTCGCTCGCGCAGTGGGGGCCGGTGCCGACCCTCTCGCCCTACGTCGTGCACATCGTGCTCAGCCTCCTCGTGCTCCCCCGCCTGCTCAGGGCCCCGGAGACCGTGCCCCGCTACCGGGCACACCGCCCCTTCTGGCAGGACCTGGCGGTTCCGCTGGCCGGGCACCGCCGCTTCGTGCGGGTGATCGCCCCGTCAGCTCCCTGGGTCTTCGGCGCCGCCGGCATCGCTTACGCGATCCTGCCCACGCTGGTCGAGGACCAGCTGGGCAGCCTCAATCTCGCCTACGCCACCCTGCTCACGGTCGTGACCCTCGGCACCGGCGCGCTCGTTCAACCGCAGGTGGCTCGAATCAACCGGGTCACCGGAGGTCGGGCGCTCTCGGTCGGGATGTCCGTGATGCTGGTCGGGGTGGGGCTGAGCGTGGTGACGGCGCTCGTGTTGTCACCGGTGCTCGCGTTCCTCACGGCCGTTGTGCTCGGTGCCGCCTACGGCGTGAGCGTTGTGGCCGGGCTGGTCGAGATCCAGAAGATCTCCACTTCGGCCGACCTGGCGGGCATCACCGGGGTCTATTACAGCCTCACCTACATCGGCTTCCTCCTGCCGGTCGCGTTCGCCGGGCTCAGCGAGGTGGCCGGCTATCCTGCCCTCTTGGCCGGCCTGTTCGTGGTTTGCGCGCTCTGCCTGGCTCTGGTGGCATACGGGATGCGCCGCAGCGTCACCGAGTAGGCCGCGCCTGGATTATCGTCGTCCCATGCCCTATTCGCTCCGCCCTCTCCTGCCTGCCGACGCCGCAACCGTGCTCGGGCTCAACAACGCCGCCGTTCCGGCCGTCAACGCCCATGACGAGGCAAGCCTCTCCGCACTGCTCGCGGCCAGCAGCCATGCCCTCGTGGTCGTGCACGACGCCGCGCCCAGCGAGGTTCTCGGTTTCGCCGTGCTCTTCGGGGTCGGCGCCGACTATGCAAGCGAGAACTACCGGTGGTTCTCCACCCGGTCGGACTCCTTTCTCTACGTGGACCGCATCGTGGTGTCGCCCGAGGCACGAAATCAGGGTCTCGGGGCTCTCCTCTACACCGCGATCTTCACCGCGGCCGGCGCGGCCGAGGTCGGCCAGGTCTTCTGCGAGGTGAACAGCGCACCCCCGAACCCCCGGTCGCTGGCGTTTCACTCCCGGCTCGGCTTCGTGCCGATCGGCGAGCAGGCGACGAAGGGCGGCACCGTCGTGGTGTGCCTGTTGTCGGCTCCCGTCGACCCGGGCGTACGCTGAGGCCATGACTGACGACGGTCGCTCAACCTCCCTCCCGGACTACCTCAATCACTGGGTCGCGACGCAGCGATGGTTCGCCGACAAGGGCCGGATACCGCGACTCGTCAGCATCGGGAGCTGGGTGCTCCCCACAGGGGAGGCCGACGTGCACATCCGCACCGAGCTGGTCTTCGATGCCGCAGCCCCAACCCGAACCCTTTACCAGCTGCCTCTGACCCAGCGGTCCACTCCTCTGCCCGGAGGCGAGCAGGCCCTCATCGTTGCCTTCGCCGATGAAAGCGCGATCTACGACGGCACCGGCGACCCGGCCTACGGCCGAGCGCTCCTGGCCTTCATCCTGGACCAGGCCTCCTCACCCGAGCCTGAAAACATCGGCGCGCGGGCCCGCGGCGAGCTCCTCCCGGGCGCCGATCCCGCCTGGCAGCCGGCCCGGGTTCTCGCCAGCCGCGTGGTCAGTGGGGAACAGTCGAACACGTCGATCATCCTCGACTGCGTCGACAACGCCGGTCGCCCGGCCCGCCCCGTCATCTGCAAGGTGTTCCGGATGCTGCATCCCGGCGATAATCCGGACGTGTCCGTGCAGTCGGCCCTGGCCGGGGCCGGGTCACACTTCGTGCCCGAACCGGTGGGCTGTGTGGTGGGCGCGTGGACCGACCCGGACCAGCCTCTGGCGACCCTCACGGGCCATCTCGTCTTCGCCCAGGAGTTCCTGCCGGGCGCACCGGATGCCTGGCGGTCCGCCCTGTCGTCTGCCGGTGCCGGGGAGGACTTCAGTGAACAGGCGCGGGCGCTGGGCGAGGCGACGGCCGCCGTGCACGCCGACCTGGCCACCGTGATGCCCACCCACGACGCCACCGCCGCGCACATCGCCGCCGAACTGGACCGGATGCGCGAGCGCTACCGCAGCGCCACCGTCGAGGTGCCGGCTCTGGCCGGCTACGACACCGCCGTCGAAGCTATCTTCGCGCGCGCGGCGACGGCACACTGGCCCCGGTTGCAGCGCATCCACGGCGATTTCCACCTCGGCCAGGTGCTCGAGGTTCCCGGCCGAGGTTGGGTTCTGGTGGATTTCGAGGGCGAACCACTACGTCCCCTCGTCGATCGCACCCAGCCGGATGTGGCGTTGAAGGACCTCGCCGGGATGCTGCGCTCCTTCTCCTATGTGGCCGGCACGGTCGAGCGGTCCTCGCCCGGGCACCAGAGCGCGCTCATCGAGGCGTGGGCTGCGGCGTGCCGGCAGGCGTTCCTCGACGGTTACGAGGCTCGCTCCGGCCAGAGCCTGGCCGGCCACGAGTCTCTTCTGGACGCTCTCGAGCTGGACAAGGCCCTGTACGAGGCCGTCTACGAGACGCGCAACCGGCCGTCCTGGCTGCCGATCCCGCTCGCGGCCATCCGCGGTTTGGCTCTGGCGGTCTCCGCCGGAATACCGTAGCGGCCGTAAAGGCAGGTCAACGTTTGAGCTCGGGGAACTGGTCGTCGCGCCACTCATCGGGCAGGGTCTCGTTCCCGGCGGCCGCGGCATCCTCGCGCATGCGCAGTTCGACCCGGCGGATCTTGCCGGAACTGGTCTTGGGCAGTTCGTAGAACTCGACCCGTCGCACTCGCATATAGGGAGGCAGACCGGTGCGTGCGTGGCGAAGCACCGAGAGCGCCGTTTCTTCATTGGACTCCCAGCCGGCCGCCAGACTGATGTAGGCCTTGGCGATGTTCAAACGGGTGTCGTCGGGCGCCGGCACAACGGCCGCCTCGGCGACGGCCGGGTGCTCCAGCAGCACGCTCTCGACTTCGAACGGGGAGACCTTGTAGTCGGAGGACTTGAAGATGTCATCCGTGCGGCCGATGAAGGTGATGTAGCCGTCGGTGTCGCGGCTGGCGACATCGCCGGTGTGGAAGTAGCCGTCGCGCACGGCCTCCCGGGTGCGCTCGGGATCATTGTGATAGCCGGCCATCAGGTTGACCGCGGTGCGGGAGAGGTCCAGGCAGATTTCCCCCTCGTCGCTGACCTCCCCGGTGATGGGGTCAAGCAGAGTGATCGCGACGCCCGGCAGAGGCATCCCCATCGAACCGGCCAGAAGTGTGGAGCCCGGGGCGTTGCCCACGATCGCCGTGGTCTCGGTCTGGCCGTAGCCATCCCGGATGGTGAGCCCCCAGGCCCGCTGGATCTGGTGGATGACCTCCGGGTTGAGCGGTTCGCCGGCCGAGAGGATCTCGCGCAGCGCCATCGGTTTGGCACCGACGTCGGACTGGATCAGCATGCGCCACACGGTCGGTGGGGCACAGAAGGTGGTCACCTTCGCCCGGTGCAGCTGGTCCGTGAGGGCCAAGGGGTCAAACCGGGCGTAGTTGTAGACGAAGACGGTGGCCTCGGCGATCCACGGGGCGAAGAAGCTGCTCCAGGCGTGCTTACCCCAGCCAGGCGAGCTGATGGCCAAGTGCACGTCATCCGGGCGGAGCCCAATCCAGTACATCGTGGTCAGGTGTCCCACGGGATAGGACGTCTGGGTGTGCACCACCATCTTCGGCTTGCTGGTGGTGCCGGAGGTGAAATAGATCAGTGACGGATCGTCGGAGGACACAACCACGGCGGGCTTCTCGGCCGGGCAGAGCGCGGCATCCGCGTAGTCGGCCCAGCCGGGGGTGACCGCACCGACGCAGATACGGGAGAAGTCGCCGGGCACCATGTCGAACTTGGCGGCGTCGCCGGCGTTGGCGATCACGTGCTGCACGCCGCCGCGCAGAACCCGGTCGGCCAGGTCGCCGGTCGCGAGCACCGTGGACGTGGGCAGGATGACCGCGCCCACCTTCATGATGGCGAGCATCAATTCCCAGAGTTCGACCTGGTTGCCCAGCATCAGCATGACGTGGTCACCATGGCCGACGCCCCGGGACATCAGCCAGGTGGCAACCTGGTCGGAGCGCGCCGACATTTCGCTGAAGGTCACCTTCAGTTCGCGGCCGTCTTCCTCGACGATCCACAGGGCGATCCTGTCGTTGCCCGCGGCCACGACGTCGAACCAGTCGACGGCCCAGTTGAAGTTCGCACCGACATCCGGCCACTCGAACTCGGCCGCGGCACGCGCATGGGCGTCTCGCAGCTGCAGGAGGTGGTCGCGCGCGCCTCGAAAGGTGGTGGTGCTCTGGGAGTTGATCACCTACTCCATCTTCCTCATTTTAAATGCCCGGAACGGAATACGACACCCGTCAGCCGCGGCGCCAACCTCCGCCGCCGGCGTTCCTCAGGGCGTGGCGCGGATCGCCTCGACCAGGGCCGCGAAGCGGGGGTTGCCGGGCAGGTCGTCGATCAGGACGGACTTCCCGTCGGGTCCGGCCAGCGGAATGCGCCAGTTGGGGTACTCGTTCGAGGTTCCAGGCTGGTTCTGCGTGCGTCGCTCGCCGACCACATCCACCAGAGCCACGCCGAGGAGCGAGGACGGCGTCAGCGCGGTGTAGGCGTAGAGCGCCTCGACCGTCTCCTGCACGGTCGGCGCGGGTTCGGTGCCGAGCGGCGGCAGCAGGCCGCGTTCGCGCAGCGCGGCGAGCATGGCGGACTGCTCGGCGAGGTCGGCGGCGCGTTCCTCCTCCACCGGGCGCCCGAGCAGGCCGAGCGACTCGCGCAGGGCCACATGGTCGCCGGCGAGGTAGCCCGCCGTCGGCGGCAGATCGTGGGTGTTCACACTGGTCAGGCAGGCCTGGCGGTACCGGTCGGGAGCCAGCGGCACACCGTTGTCATGCTCAAACCACAGGATCGAGGTGCCGAAGATTCCGCGTTCGGCAAGGTAGTCGCGCACCCAGGGCTCAAAGACACCAAGGTCTTCACCGATCACAACCGCACCGGCCCGCTGGGCCTCGAGGGCCAGAATGCCGATCAGCGCCTCGTGGTCGTAGTGCACGTAGGTGCCCTCCCCCGGCCCGGCCCCGACCGGGATCCACCACAGGCGGAACAGACCCAGGATGTGGTCCACCCGGATGCCGCCGGCGTGGTGCAGGATGCTGCGGAGCATGTCCCGATAGGCGGCGTAGCCCGACTCGGCCAGCCGGCCGGGATGCCATGGCGGCTGCGACCAGTTCTGGCCCTGCTGGTTGAACATGTCCGGCGGCGCGCCCACGGTCATGCCCGGGGCGAGAACGTCACGCAGGGTCCAGGCGTCGGAACCGGTGAGCTGCACCCCGACCGCAAGGTCGTGCACGATGCCGATGGCCATCCCGGCATCCGTCGCCGCGCGTTGCGCGGTCTCCAGCTGCTGGTCGCAGAGCCACTGCAGCCAGCTGTGGAACTCGATTCGTTCCGCCAGCTGCTCCCGGTGCAGGGCGGCGAAGGGACCACGGGGGCCGCGGGGTTCGATCGACCACGCCGGGGCATCCGTTGGGAACAGCTCGGACAGTGCGCACCAGAGCGCGAAGTCGGCCAGCCCCTGACCCTGCTCGGCGCAGAATTCCTCGAACCGGTGGGCACGGGCGGGGCTCCGCCGCACCTGGTACACGGCTTCCAGCGCGGTCAGTTTGGCGGCATAGGCGGAGTCGCGGTCGAGGTGGTTCGGCTCCAGGTTTGCCGGATGCTGCCGGACCGCGAGGGACTCGACGACCGCCCGTGCCGCCGGGGCAAGGTAGGCATATTCGGGCACATCCTCCACCCGGATGTACAGCGGGTGGAAAAAGCGCCGGCTCGACGGAAGGTAGGGGGACGGCTCGACCGGAGGGGCCGGCTCGGCCGCGTGCAGCGGATTGACCAGTACGAAGCCGGCTCCGTACTGGGCGCCGGAGATGGCGGCCAGATCGGCCAGGTCGGCGAAATCGCCGATCCCCCAGCTGCGGGAGGAGCGCACCGAGTAGAGCTGGGCCATCAGACCCCAGTCGCGGCGCCCGGCAAGGCCGCGGGTGGTCTCGAGCCGGGTTGGCGTGACGACGAGGGCGCAGTGCGCCGCCCGGTCTTCGCTCGCGGCGTGCAGGGTGTGCCAGCCCAGAGGCAGGTCGGACGGGATCAGGAACGTCGCCTGGCCAATCGAGAATCCGTCGACCTCGCGGGGGTCTGTCCAATCCTCCTGCTGCGCCGCCTCGTGCCGGGTGCCATCTTCGGCGATGATCCAAACCAGCACCGCGGCGCCCGAACGTACATGTACGGGAACTTCGGCCGAACCGCCCTCGCGCACGACTACAACGGGCGGCAGGAGCCGACGCCACGGCGCCAGGGTCTGCTCGGTCAGCGACGCATCGATCTCGGCGGGCGTGCCGACGGCCACTCCGAGGGCAGCCAGAACCTGACGCAGAGTTGCGACGTCGACGAGCCGGGAGGCTCCGTCCCAGCCGGTGAAGGAGGTGTCAACTCCGAGTGATCGTGCCAGTTCCAGCAGCGCCGCCGAAGGCCGGTCGGTTGGTTCAAGTTCCATGGGACCACTCTAGGTCCGGACCAGCCCCGGACCGGCTCGCTCACCGGCCGAAGCGCTCGACGAACGCCTTCATCAGGTTGGCCGGTTCGGTGACGACGGACGCCTCGATGGCGGCGATGACGTCGTCCATGGCATCGGGATCGAAGTAGCCGAACTCCCGGTAGATGCGGATGCGAGTCAGAATGCCCGCGTTGGTCAATTCGGGGTGGAACTGCGTCGCGTAGACGTTTCGTCCGACCCGGAAGGCCTGCACGGGGCAGTTCTGCCCGGTCGCCAACAGTACGGCTCCCTCGGGGAGTGCCGAGCACGCCTCCTTGTGGCCGACAAAGGCTTCGAACCGTGGTGCGAGCCGGGCGAACAACTGGTCGGATGTCCCCTCCTCGGTCAGTGAGATCCAGGTCGGGCCGGCCTCTTCCGACCAGATACCGTCGAGCACACCGTGCAGGTGGCTCGTGATCAGCCCCACGCCGTAGCAGGCGCCGAGGAACGGGAAGTCACGCGCCAGGACACGGTCGAGGAGTTCGGCCAGCTCGCCCTCGACGCGGCGCTGCACGGATGATTTGACCGCGGGCACATCGCTCGCGTTGAAGGGGCTGCCGCCCACGATGATGCCCGAGTACGCGTCCAGGTCGATCACAGGCATCGGTGCGGCCTCGAGCCGAACCCGGTGCAGCTGGTCGGAGGTCAGATCGCCGGCCGCGAGGAAGCCGGCGTACTCGTCATCGGCGGCCTCGTCCTCGGAACGGGTGGCCAGCAGCAGGAAGGGCTTCACAGCATCATCGTAGCGTCGGCTCCGACTGGCCCAGGTTGCTTCAGTAGTCGACGGTGCAGGTCAGGGTCAGCACGACCCGCACCGACGTCGGGTCGAGCGCGGCAGCGATGACAGACGACAGCACGAGCAGAAACTAGAACCGACTGACCCTCTCGCGAGAGCGGTCACCCCCGCAAAACACGGTCTCTCTCATCTAGGCGACGTCGTTCATCGCGAGTCGGGGCAGCTTGATCGCCATCTGACGGGGATCTATCTGGGGTTGAGCTGGGTGATCATGATGGAACCTCCGTCTGTCGTGTGGCGAATGCACCGGTTATCGGTCGAAGCCCGCGCCAGCGCGAGGCGTGCGGGGAAGTCTTCTACGCTGGCTACATGGACTCCGCCAGGACCGCCGTGTTGCGGCCGATTCTCACCCTCACCATCAACCCCGCACTCGACGTGAGCACGTCAACCGAGCACGTTGTCAGCGAGCACAAGATGCGCTGCGGCGCGTCGCGCCTCGATCCGGGCGGCGGCGGGGTGAACGTGGCCCGGGTGGTGCAGAGACTCGGCGGGCAGGCTCTGGCCGTGTACACCGCGGGCGGCCCCACCGGGGAGGCCTTCCGCCGTCTGATCGAAGCCGAACGTATCCCCACCGTGGCGGTGCCGATCCACGGCAGCACCCGCCAGAGTTTCACCGTCGACGAGACGGGAACCGGCAAGCAATTCCGCTTCGTGTTGGAAGGCCCCGAGCTCAGTGAAACCGAGTGGCGCACCTGCCTGGCGATCGTCGGAGAGTCAATTCCGGTGGGCGGGTATGTGGTCGCGAGCGGCAGCCTGCCGCCGGGAGTGCCGGACGACTTCTATGCCCGGGTCGCGCGCCTGGCGCACGGGCGCGACGCCCGCTGCATCGTGGATACGTCCGGTCCGGCGCTCGCAGCTGCTCTCGACGAGGGCATCTACCTGGTCAAGCCGAGCGGGCGAGAGCTGGGCGAGTTCGTCGGGGCAACCCTCGACACCGAACAGAGCCAGATCGACGCGGCCGCCGAGCTCGTCGCCCGCGGGTCGGCGGAGGTGGTCGCGCTGACGCTCGGCGGAGCGGGGGCCGTGCTCGCCTCGGAACGCGGGATCATCCGTCTCGCGGTACCGCGCGTGCAGGTGCAGAGCACCGTCGGGGCCGGTGACAGCTTCCTCGGCGCCTTCGTGCTGCGGATCGCGCAGGGGCACCCGGTCGACCGGGCTTTCCGGGCCGCCGTCGCTGCCGGCAGTGCCACCGCCATGACCCCGGCCACGGAACTCTGCCACCGGGCCGATGTCGAACGGCTGGAGGCCGAGTTGGGGGCGCTCGCCGGCTGACAGGCTGGATGCACCGAGTGCCGGCTATCGGTCGCTTTCGCTACAGTGACGAGAATGAAGCTCACCGCCATTGATCCGCCCAGCCGCAGCTTTTCCCGTTGGCTCACCGACGAAGAGGTCGGCCAGGTGCTCGCCGCCAGCCGCGGCTGGCGGCTCGCGCCGGATGGCGGCGTGATGGCCGGCAAGATTCGCAAGACCCGCATCGCCCCATCTCTGCAGACGCTCGGTGCCACTGCTGCCGCCGAGCGTTGGATCAGCCGCGCCGCGGCGCCGGGGAGCGATGGGAGCGGCCCGACGCACGTCATGTGGGGCATCTTCAACGCCCGAACCGACGCTGAAATCGCGGCTAAAGTCGGTTCATGACCACAGCCGCTGCCACAGACACCCCCACGACCCCTACCTCGATCCCTCGCCTGATCGGCCGATTAGCTCTGGGGGCGTTCCTCCTCCTCGCCGGGATCAGCCACCTCGCCTGGAATCGGGACGCGTTCCTCGCGCAGGTGCCCACCTGGCTGCCGCTCGAGGGCGATTTCGTCGTGATCGCGTCGGGCCTGGTTGAGATCACCCTGGGCCTGTCGTTGCTGCTGCTGGCCAGGCGCCAGGTGCAGGTGGGCTGGGTCGTGGCACTGTTCTTCCTGGCGATCTTCCCCGGCAACATCTCCCAATTCGTCACGGCCACCGATTCGTTCGGCCTGAATTCGGACCTGTCGCGCGGCATCCGCCTGCTCTTCCAGCCCGCGCTCGTGGCCTGGGCGCTGTGGTCGACCGGTGCGTGGCGCGCCTGGCGGGCGAGGCGCCAGGCCTCCTAACACCTGGATGTTTTCCTGGATGTTTGCGGGGGGACCGTCATCTGTGCGGCGATTTCGATACCCCATGGGGTATGTTGGGCAGACAAGTTCAACGAAAGGGATCAACGGATGTGCCGTCAAGTTACGTGTAAGAAGTGTGGAAAAACTACCTGGGCCGGATGCGGCCAACACGTCGACCAGGTGATGCGAGGCGTTCCGGGTGCCGAGCGGTGCCGCGGACACGCGAAGGACGCCCCGACCCCCGGCTTCTTCGCGCGGCTCTTCTCCCGCAGCTGAGTCGGAATCAGTAGTCGCTGGCGGAGCGGTCGGTCGCAGCGTCGTGCTTGAGTTTCAGCAGGGCGAGGTCGATGTGGAGAAACACCTCGGTGCGCGCGGCGCGCCGGGCCGCGTAGTCGGGGTCATGCCCATCGATATTCAGCCTGATCAGGCGTGACGACACCGCGTCACTGACCTCGTCGCTGGCGGCCCGCTGTGCCCGCCGCACGAGACGCGCGACCTTGTCGTCATCGGCGGCCACGGCCTCGAGAGCCTCGGCGAGCCTTTCGTGCACGCGGCGGCGCAGTTTGAGCTGGATGATGTCGTGGTGCTGGTCTTCCGTGAGGTCGGAGGTCCACCGCGACCGGATCAGCTCTTTTCGCAGGCCTTTAACCCTGCGGGCATACTGCTCGTTCTGCCGGGTGAGCAGGTGCAGCTCGTGCCGGGCGGCCACTGCGTAGCGCTCCGGGTCGTAGTCGGTGTGATCGCCGAGGGCACCCACGATGATGTCGTTCTTCACCGCCATTCGAACGGCGGAAAGCGCGATTTTGAGACCCTCGTTGACGATCACCTCAATAGCGGCCACGCAAAAAATCCTACCGTGCGGGCTGGCCCGGATTCAGGGCGTGCGGTGACGGCTGCGGCGAGGTGAGCGGCGTGATGTAGGAGAACCCCGTGGTGTTGTTCTTCGTCATCGACAGCACCAACTCCATGTAGGGTTCGAGCGCTGTGACCTTGTCGAGCGGGGAACCGATGATGAGCTGGAAGCCCAGCCCCTTCCAAGCGGCCACGGCGCGGCCGGCGATCTCGGAGTCTGATTTGTCGAAGCCCTCGTCGAGGAAGACCGGCGCGAAGCGCGTGCGAGTGCGACTCTCATCGCCGAGCTGGAACCGCAGGGCGGCTCCCACGACGAACGCCACCAGTTCCTGTGACTCGCCACCGCT
>JBBQDC010000077.1:0-13551 GCA_038319305.1 Actinomycetales bacterium
TCCGACTTCCGCACCGACTCCGACGTCGACGCAGAAGCCGACACCTTCGCCGACGATCAATCCCGCACCGGATGCGACCCCCTCGCCCACGGTCACGCCCGCCGTCCGCTGAGCCGGGAACCGACTTCGCGGCGGCGGCACACATGCCCGCCCAACTCTCCACTCCGCGTCCATCTCTAGCTGGACAAATCGACGCCCAGTGTTAACCCAGCGCCCCAAACATATGTCTCGGACGTGCTAACGCCGCGTTCGTTCCGCTCCCCACACCCGAATGTGCAAGGACACCCATGTCGATTTCGACCCTCTTCGACGCGCCTGCGGTCGAGCCGCCAACGGTCGACCCGGCGAACCCGGACTCGTCCCCGCGCCGATCCCTGGCAGCACGTCCCTCGGTCTCGGACTCGGTGTTCCGTTCGGTGGCCTTCTTCGCCGGCTGCATCACCGTCGCGATCATGCTCGCCGTGGGCGTGTTCCTGTCGTTGCGCGCCGCGGAGGCCCTCGACGTCGCCGGGTTCAACTTTCTGGTCGAGCAGGACTGGTCGCCGGAGTCGCAGAAATTCGGCATCGCATCCGTCTTATTCGGCACCATCACGATCGCCGTAATTGCGATGGGCGTCGCCGTGCCGCTCGCCCTCGGCACCGCTCTGCTGATCTCCGAGGTCGCCCAGGGTCGGCTGCGCTCCACGCTCGTCACACTCGTCGACCTGATGGCCGCCGTGCCGAGCGTGGTCTTCGGCCTCTGGGGTGTCTTCTTCCTGCAGGCCAACGTGATCCCGGTCGCCACCTGGATCTCCACCTACTTCGGCTGGATCCCGTTCTTCCGAGTCGCGGACCTCACCGGCCAGACCCTGACCGAGGCGAGTGCCTTCACCTCCTCGGCGTTCATCGCCGGCATCGTGGTGGGCCTCATGGTCGTGCCCACCCAGACCTCGGTGATGCGGGAGGCCTTCTCCCAGGCCCCGATCGGCGAACGTGAGGCCGCCTTCGCCCTCGGCTCCACCCGGTGGGGCATGATCCGTGCCGTCGTGCTGCCGTTCGGTCGCGGCGGCATCATCGGCGGCACCATGCTCGGCCTCGGCCGTGCCCTCGGTGAGACCATCGCGGTCTACATGATCATTTCCCCGATCTTCACGATCAACTGGGAGGTGCTGAAGACCGGCACCAACTCCGTCTCCGCGCTCATCGCCCTCCGCTACGGGGAATCCAGCTCATTCGGCCTCTCCGCGCTGATGGCAGCCGGACTCGTACTGTTCCTGATCACCCTCGTGATCAACTTCACGGCCTCGTCGATCGTGGCACGGTCCCGATCCGGGGCAGAAAGCGACTGATGACGATCCTCCTCGAACCCACCGGCACGGTCACCCCCGAACCGACCCCGACCGCCCCGGCGCACACCACCACGATCCCGTCCCCCGAGGGCACCCCGATCGGCCCGCGACGCCGGGTGCGCGGCGCCCGCCTCGAAGACCGGTTCAACGTGCTCGGCGCCGCCGCCGCGGGCATCGCCGTCGCGGTGCTGCTGTTCGGTTGGTTCACTCCGCTCTCCGGCGGCGTCGGCTGGCTGCTCGTGGCCTTCATCGCCTTCCTCGGCTTCTACGCCCTGCTGGTGAGCTTCGCCAGCGACTGGCAGGAGGTCAAGGACCGGGTGATGGGCGTGCTGCTCGCCGGCGCCGGAGTGCTGCTGTTCGGCGCCCTGGTCTTCGTCGTGGCGTTCACCCTGGTGCGCGGCCAGGAGGCCCTGCCGCACCTGAACTTCTTCACCCAGAGCATGGAGCTCGCCGGCCCGCTCGACGGCCTCGAGGTCGGCGGTATCGTGCATGCGATCCTGGGCACGCTGATGCAGATCTCGATGGCCCTCGCCATCACGATCCCGCTCGGCATCATGACGGCGCTGTTCCTCAACGAGGTCGGCGGCAAGTTCGCCCGCTTCGTGCGCACGATTTCGGATGCGATGACCGCCCTGCCCTCCATCGTCGCCGGACTTTTCGTCTATTCCGCGATCATCGTGCTGATCACCCACCAGCGCTCCGGCTTCGCCGCGGCAATGGCCATCACCGTGATGATGCTGCCGATCGTCATCCGGGCCTCCGACATCGTGCTGCGGCTCGTGCCCGGCAACCTGCGCGAGGCCGCGTACGCCCTCGGTTCGACTCGGTGGCGCACGGTGTGGCACGTTGTGCTGCCGACCGCCCGGCCCGGCCTGGCCACCGCAGTGATCCTCGGCACGGCTCGCGGAATCGGCGAGACCAGCCCCGTTCTGCTCACGTCCGGGGTGACCGCCGTCGTCAACTGGAACCCGTTCGAGGGCCCGATGATCTCCCTGCCGCTGCAGGTCTTCGACTTCGTCAAGTCCCCGGAGCCCAACATGATCGCCCGAGGCTTCGGCTCTGCTGCCGTATTGATCCTGCTGGTGCTCGGGCTCTTCGCGATCGCCCGACTGATCGGGGGCAAGGGCCCCGGTGAGCTCGGCCGTCGGCAGCAGGAGCGGGTCGTCGCGGCATCCGCTCGCGACCTTCAGCGCATCACCCTTCAGGGCGACCGTCGGATCCTCCTCGACGCCAAGGCCGCGCAGGACGACCACCGGCCACCGCCATCCGTGCCTACGCCATCCGCCTTACCGTCAGACCCCAACCCGAAGGAGACGTCCTCGTGACGCGCCAGCCTCGGCGGATTCGTGCAATCCGCGCCCTGTTCGCCCTCACCGTCGTGCTGATCAGCGTGCTCGGCACCGTGCCTGCCCAGGCCGTGAGCTACGACCCGATCACCGGCACCGGCTCGACCTGGTCGCAGAACGCCCTCGATCAGTGGCGCAAGAACGTGGCCTCGAACTATGGAATGACCGTCAACTATTCAGGAGTCGGCTCGTCGGCCGGCCGACGTGACTTCGTCGCCGGCAACGTCGACTTCGCCGTGAGTGAGATCCCGTTCCAGACCCGGCCGGAGGACAACTCGGCCCCCGAGGTGCCGTCCCGCGGCTACGCCTACATGCCGATCGTGGCCGGCGGCTCCTCTTTCATGTACAACCTCAAGATCGGCGGGGTGCGCGTGTCCAACCTGCGCCTGAGTGGTGAGGTCATCACCAGGATCTTCACGGGTGTCATCACCAAGTGGAACGACCCGGCGATCCAGACCGACAACCCCGGCCTGGCGATGCCCGACAAAGGCATCGTGCCCGTCGTGCGCTCCGACGGCTCCGGCTCGACCGCCCAGTTCACCCTCTGGATGTCCAAGCAGCACCCCGATCTGTGGAACGCCTTCTGCACCAAGGTCGGCCGCACCTCCTGCGGTCTCACCTCCCAGTACCCGGCCTACGGCAACGCCAAAGCGCAGAGCGGTTCCTCCGGGGTGGCCGGCTACGTGAGCCAGGACTACGGCGAAGGCGCCATCACCTACGTCGAGTACTCCTACGCCCTCGAAGCAGGCTTCCCGGTGGCCAAGGTGCTCAACGCGGCCGGCTACTACGTGGAACCCACCGCCAACTCGGTCGCCGTGGCCCTGCTCCAGGCGCAGATCAAGACGGATGTCCCCGTCACCAGCCCCGACTACCTCACCCAGATCCTCGACGGCGTCTACAACAACGCCGACGCCCGCAGCTACCCGTTGTCGAGCTACTCCTACATGATCGTGCCGACCGCGGTCGGCGGTGTCTTCACGGAAAAGAAGGGCCTCACCCTGGGGGCCTTCGCAAACTACATGCTCTGCGAGGGGCAGCAGCAGGCAGAGGCTCTCGGATACTCGCCGCTGCCGATGAACCTCGTGCTGGCCGGGTTCGACCAGATCAAGCGGGTGCCCGGCGCGGACGTCTCCGGCGTGGACATCAACAAGTGCAACAACCCGACCTTCAAGCCCGGCGATTCGCCCTCGAGCAACCAGCTGGCCGTGACGGCCGCGCAGCCTGCCGAGTGTGACAAAGTCGGCACCAGTCAGTGCACGACCGGCACCGCCGGCGCGCCGGCCGATACTCCGACGTCCGGCACGGGCACCGGCGGCACCGCCGCGGGCGGGGCGGGCGGGGCGGCGGCGACCGAGGCGGGAGCCGCTGCGGCGGCTGCCGGGCCCGCGGATGCCGTGGCTGCCGTCTACGACGAGAACGGCGCCCTGGTCTCCGGCGGCACCGCCGGAGTCGCCGGGTCCGGTGTCGTGGGCACCGCCGTGGCGTCGCCGTTCACCCTGGCCGACACCGGCTGGGGCGTCCAACAGTCGGTCATGCTCGTCGCTGGAATCCTCCTGATCGGGGCGGCCGTGCTGCCGCCGGTGCTGTGGCGGCGGCTGAAACCTCTCGCCGCGAAAGTGGGACTGAAATGACTCGCCGGGTTTTCCGCACCGATTCGCTCTGGGCGCGGGCCGGTGCCAGCGGGGTAGTCGTCGGGCTGGTCGTGGGGATCGGGGTGTCCGTGCTCACTTCGCTCGCCCCGCCGCCGGCATCCGCCGACGCCTCGAGCGCCGTCACGGTCACCGCCGCGGCCTCCGACCCCAACGTCGCCACGGCACCGTTCCCGGCGCTCGCCGTCACCGTCTCGAAGACCACCGACCTCACGTCCGAAGGCATTCTGGTCAGCTGGACCGGCGGCAAGAAATCCACTCCGCCCCAAGGTGCGGTCGGCGGCGCGAACTTCCTGCAGATCGCACAGTGCTGGGGCGACGACCCGGACAACCCTGGTCATCCGGATCGAACGACCTGTCAGTACGGTGCTTTCCCGAACGCGGGCCGTGAGGCGGATGTCCTCGAGAACACCGAGGACAACCCTGATTTCATCGCCGATGAAGACAAGAATTACACGTCCGTCCGCACCGGCGCTTTCTCCGGGCCGTTCACGTCGATTCCTTTCCGGGCGGTGACCGGCGAGACGGTCGCACCGGTCTACGAAAAGAACGGTGTTCTTATTCACGACACAACCGTGGACCTGGTCAACAATCCCTATTTCACCCAGTTCACGTCGAACGAAATCAAGTGGGCGGGTTCTGACGATTCCGGTTCGGGTTCGGTGAAGTTCGAGATGCAAACATCGATGCAGTCCCCTGGACTGGGGTGCGGCGCTCCGGTGATCACGGCCGGCGAGGCCACAACCGGGCGATCGTGCTGGCTGGTCGTCATCCCACGGGGTACGGGGGACTCGGGTGTGAGCCAGATAATCCGCCCTGGTCTGTTTTGGGATGCCTGGCAGCACAACGTCGCCGTCAAACTCGACTTCAAGCCGGTTGGCATCAGTTGTGAGATCGGCAGTGCAGAGAGCCAGCTCTCCGGCAGTGAGCTCATCGCCGGGGCGATCTCATCGTGGCAACCCGGACTCTGCGCCGGCGCTGCGGGTTCGGCCTTCGTGCTGAGCACGGGGAACGAAGCTGATGCCCTGGCCACAGCCGCGAAAACCGCGCCAAGCCCGCTCGCACTCACGTCACGCCCGCTCATCACGTCCCAGGCGGATCCCGTGCAGTATGCCCCGGTCGGAATTTCGGGTCTCACGGTGTCATTCGCCATCGACCGCCGGGTGAAACCCGTCGACGGCGTTCCGCAGGCATACAAGGATGCCGAGACTCAGGCATTCACGTCGCTCAATCTGACACCCCGACTGATCGCCAAGCTCCTCACCGCGTCGTACGTGTCGGCGCTCCCGCCCGGGGCAGACCTGACCCATGTCAACTACAGGAGCTTCGCAGACCCCGGGAAGAACGCAGGCAATCTCGTCAGCGACAAGGATTTCCTGGCCATCAACGACGAGGAGTGGGCGTTCCAGGACCTCAACAGCATCTCGATCGCAGACGTGCTCACGCCCTCAGGACGTTCGGACATTGCCAGCCAACTCTGGAGGTATGTGATGGCGGATGCGGATGCGGTCGCGTTCCTGAACGGCACGCCCGATCCATGGGGAATGATCGTCAATCCCTACTACTCGACGAACGGGGCGATCAACCCCACCGGCACCGCGCTCACCCTCCCGCGAGAGACCTTTCCGAAGGCGGACCCCGTTGAGAGAGTTGCGACCACCGGTAGCAACGGCGTTGGAGCGGTCAACCTCGTCACCTGGCGACCGTTCACCAGCGACTTCGAGAACGGAGCCTATCTCACTCTCCGCGGCGACGGACAGCTGCTGGGCGGCTGGGACTCGACCGCGTCACCTCCCAAATACCTCAAGACACCCCGGAGTCTCGTGGGAGGGCAGGGCGTCATCGGTCTCACGACCACAGCCTCGGCGGCACGCTACCAGAACGTCACGGCGTCCCTCAAGAACCCGGCCGGCCAATTCGTCGCTTCGACCTCGGCATCCATGCTGGCCGCGGCGGCCGCGATGACACCGACGGCGACCCAGCCACAGGTTCTCGAATACGACCCGGCGTCGGCGTCAGCCTCCGCCGCCGGCACCGCCTACCCGCTGACGATGCCGGTCTATGCCGCACTCAATCCCTTGCAGACAGACGCCACACTCCGCGCTAAGTATGCTGCGCTGATCACCTATGGCGTCACGGAAGGCCAGACCGAGGGGACATCTCCGGGGCAGCTTCCCCTGGGATACGCACCACTGCCGACGAGTTGGGTGGACCAGGCGCTCCTCGCGGCCACCGCGATCAAGGACGGCATCAGCCCCATCGCCACGGCCCCGCTTTCGACTACTGGACCCGCGGCAATCGCGGCACCCGGCTCTGTCCGCCCCGCGGTACCGAGCGCGGGCGCTGCTGTCGCTGCCGCAGCTGCCGTCGTCGCCGAGGCCCCGGCCGAACCCGCGGCGACCGGCACCGTGGCGGGCCCCCTTGTCGGCAAGCCCACCCCCGCAGATCCTGCCCTCGGGCTCGTGGCGGCAGCGGTACCCTCCGGACTGCTCTCCGGACTGCTTGCAGCCGGAGCAATCCCCATGATCGCGCGCATCAGGAGAAGGTCCTGATGCGCGGACAACTTGACGATTTGCTTTGGGGTCTCCCCGTTGCGCTCCGTCGGGATAGACGAGTCCGCCCGGGCTCGTTCCTTGCAGCACACCCGAAAGGCATCACAGTGATATCGAAGAAGGCTATTGCGCTTTGCGCAACTGTCGGCGTTGCCATCTCCGGCATTGCCCTTGCAACCCCGGCGAACGCCGAGCCCGTCTCCAACAGCTACTCCATCGTGGGTTCCGACACCCTGGAAGACGTTGTCAATGCTCTCGCCAATGGCACCCTCATCACGGGATCCAATGTTCGGACGACGGTCAACCTGTCCACCATCGGTTCTTTCGACGCGACCGGCTCGCCGTACATCACGACAAAGAGTGCCGGCATCCGGTTCGGTCGTCCCAACGGCTCCGGCGACGGCGTCAAGGCGCTCAGCCGATCGATCGACGGCGGACAGTACACCTCCGGTACGGCGGGTAGCCCCACAAACGTCACTCTCACCGGTCAGGTCGACATCGCTCGTTCCTCAAGCGCGGGGGCGTTGAACGCTGCTGGTGAACTCATGTACGTGCCCTTCGGCCGTGACGCCATTGCCTACGCTTACAAGGGCGTGGCAACGGGAATCGACGCCATTTCCAAGTCGCAGATGAAGAGCCTCTACGAGTGCTCAGCCGGATTCCAGATCGGTGGCGTTACCGTCACGCCCATCATTCCGCAGGCGGGTTCCGGCACGCGCAAGGACTTCCTTTCAAAAATCGGCTCCGATGAGACGCTCATGAAGACCGTCGCCGAGGGCGGATGTGTCGTCGAAGGCCAGGAGCACGACGCAACAACCCTCACCGCCGAGTCCGTCATGCCGATGGCGGTTTCCCGTTGGATCGCCATGAACACTGGTGCCAGTTACGACAAGCGTGGAACCGGAACACTCGGTTCTCTGGTTGCCGGCCAATCGCCGGTCATCGGAACCGGCACCACCATGGCACCAAATCCCGCCTACTACTCTGACGCGACCTGGGGTCGGGACACGTATCTGGTCGTCGAATACGCTCGCGTGAATTCACAAGACGCGAAGTATGACGCCAATCTGGCCAAACTCCTCGACCCGACTCTGGCGACGGCGCTGACGAACTCGCAGACCACCACCCCCGCCAAGGCCGGCTCGGTCAAGAAGAAGTTCGGATTCCTGGCACCCACTGCCGGCGTCGTGGCTTATCGCGTCGCCAAGACCCTCTAATCACTGACCCCAGTTCATCGACTTTCTAGTACCCAGAAACGGATTGAAAAATGAAGCTCAACAACAAGAGCCGCGCGGCCGCAGCCGGCGTCGTCACTCTCGCCCTCGTGGCAAGCGGGGCACTCATGGCCAGTGCCGCCGTACAGGCCAACGGATCAGACGGTCCCTTCTACGCCTACGACACTGATGGCGTCCTCGTCAGTGACCCGGCGTACGTCTTCGGTTTCGAGAGCGACCTCCTCGGTTCGTCGACGGCAACGGACCTGCTGACTCCCCTGGTCTGTGACCCCTCGTCGACCGGTGTCACCACCTTCCTCGCTCCCCAGGGTGGTGAGCGCAGCCAGGCTGCGTATCTCGCCACCGCGCCGAATGGATTCACGGCTGGAACGCACACAGTCCTCACCCCGAATGTGACCCCGAGCGGGCTCATCAATGGAAATGCGCTCGGTGCCAAGACGGCTGGTGGAACGTACAGCCTCGGAATCGCGTGTACCACCAACAACGGCGTGACTATTCTCGGGGCCTATTACCGCACCATCCACATGACGCCCATCACCGGCGCCTACACGCTTGACCCCATCACCGCGGACGCCGTCGTCGACCCGCCAGTCGTACCCGGACCGCAGAACGGCACTGTCGCTCTCGCTCCGACCACGACTGGCGCTGCCAACGGCGTCCTCGCCCTGACGGTTCCGGCCGGTGCTGCGGCCACGTTCAACGCCCCGACGCTTGTGAACAACAAGTCGACCACGACAGGCACCCTGGGAAACGTCACGGTCAACGATGGCCGGGTGATTTCGCGCGAAGGCTGGGACCTCAGCGCGACCGTCGCGGACTTCAAGAACAGCGCCGACGCGACGAACGTCATCAGCAAGTCGCAGCTGGGCGTTACCCCGAAGCTGGTCCTTGCCGGCACGGCCGCGACCGGCGTCACCGCCGCCGCCGCCCAGGTCGCCGGTGCGGCATCCGGCACCTACACCTTCGCCTCCGGCGCGGCGGCCAACACGGTGGGGGACAGCGTTCTGAACGCAGACCTGACCTTCGTCGCTCCGCAGGACAAGGCCGCCGGCACCTACACCTCGACGATGACCCTCACGGTCGTGTCGAAGTAGGAGCAGGCACCAGCTGAACAACGGGGGAGGAACGGCGTTCGCGTCGTTCCTCCCCTTCTTCCCGCTTTCCGTCCGTCGCACGACCCAGGCATCACCCGCCGAAAGCCCGTAGAAATGAGAACGTCGATCGTGACCCTTCCTCGCCCCGCGGCCCGCCGCTTCCTCTCCGCCGCCGCCGGACTGCTGGTCGTCCTGGGATTGACCGTCAGCCTGGGGGTCTCGGGCGCCTGGGCGGCCGACTCCGACGGCATCGCCGCCGCACCCTCCGTCGACGGCGGCGTCGACCAGTCCCGGTCCCGGTTCAGCTACCAGGTCGAACCCGGACAGCTGGTCCAGGACGAGTATCTCGTCGAGAACACCGGCACAACCGTGCAGTCCGTCACCGTCTACGCCACCGACGCCTTCAACGCCGACGACGGCAGCTTCGCGCTTCTCGACGGAGCCGCGACGGCCGCGGACGCCGGCAACTGGATCGCCTTCGACAACGGCACCAACCGGATCCAGGTCACGCTCGACCCCGGCGCCCGCCAGGTGCTGCCGTTCACCGTGACGGTCCCGGCCGATGCCACGCCCGGCGACCACGCCGGCGGTGTCATCGTCTCGGCCCTCTCCCCGGCCGGACAGGTCACGGTCGACCGGCGCGTCGGCATCCGCCTGTATGTGCGCGTGAAGGGGCCCCTGCAGCCGGGCCTGACGATCAGCAGCATCGAATCGAACTACCAGCCGAGCATCAACCCGTTCTCGGGCGAGACCACCATGAAAATGAGCCTGACCAATAACGGGAACGTGTCGCTCAGTGCCGACACCGTCTCGCAGGTGCGCGGCTTGTTCGGAATCCCGCTCTCCGGGCTGGTCGACCAGGAGATCTCCGAGATGCTGCCCGGCAGCTCCCGCACGGTCAGCATCGTGATTCCCGGCGTGGGCGCTTGGGTCTACCTGAACCCGCACGTGTCGCTGGCCGCGACCGTCGACGAGGACGCCCTTGCCGCGGGAGTACTTCCGACCGGCGAACGCAACAGCGACCTCTTCGTGGTGCCGTGGGCGTTCCTTCTTCTCGTGCTGCTCTCGGGAGGGACCTGGCTGATCGTGCGGTTCAGCCGCAAACGCGACGCCACGAGGGCCGCCGCCTGGATCGAATACACCGAGGCCGAGGCGCGCCGCAAGGCGCGGATGGAAGCCCCGTCCGCGTTTGCCTCTCGTTAGCCTTCCCGACAGGTCATCGAAACCTTGGGCGTGCTAACTAAACCGGTGCTTACCTCCCCAGCCGCACGCCGGCTCCCGATCGTGGCTCTCATCGCACTCCTGGCGATGACGGGCCTGGTCGGTGTCGCCGTGGGCGCTGCTGCCCCCAGCGCCGTCGCCCTGAGCGCCACTGCCCTCAGCCCCACGTCGACGACGGATGATCCGCGCGGCGTCGATCTGACCGTCAAGGTGCTCGGACCCGCCGGATCCTCCTCGCCGGCAGCGCCGGCAGTGCCTGGCGTCCCGCCCCGCACGACGTCGCCGCCGCCCCCGGCGAAACCCACCCCGGTGCGTGGGGTCACCCAGACGACGGCAGCAGGGTCGGCCGCGGGGACCCACGCGCTCGGCATCGACCCCATCGCCGTGAACGGCGTCCTCTATGTCAGCGGCGTCACCGCGACGCCGAAGCCGAACATCGGCCCCGGCGGCGGCGACATCGCGCTGGCCTTCACGCTGCGGAACGTCACGACCACCCCGATCACCTCGGATCTCAGGTTCTGGATCACGAACGTGTTCGGAATGGAGTTGGCTGCCGTCGACGACGTCGAGGTCGCCGACCTGGGGCCGGGGGAGACCCGCACGGTCACGGCCACCCTGCCCGACGTCGGCCAGTGGACGGTCTTCACCGGTCACGTCACATTGACGCCGCCGACGGAAGTTCTCGGAACCGCGCTGGGACCGGTGTCCCGGGAGTCCCTCGTCGTCATCCCGCCCTACTTCCTGCTCCTTGTGTTCACGGCCACCGGCGCATTGACCCTCGGCTTGCGGAACCTGCCCGTCGTGCGCCGTGCTCGCAACCCGGCGGTCGTCGAGGGGATGGCGTCGTGACCATTGCAAAGCCGACGCGCAGGCTCAGGGCCGCCGGCACGGTCCGCCCGCCCGCCCGTCCCGGGCGTGCGGAATCCGGTCGGCGGTCCGGAACGCCGCGGCCTCCGACAGAGCCCGGAGCAACCAAACCGCCGAAGATCCCCCGGCCGCCCCGACGGATGCCGACGCCCCCGCGACCGCCGGTCGACCTCAGCCCCCGTGATCAGGCCATCCGTTCGACCCTGGCGATCCTGGCCGTGCTGATCCTCGGTCTGCTGGCCAACATCACGGTGCTCGGTCAGCTGCAACACGTCGTCAGCCAGCAGCGCCTCACCAACACGTTCCGGTACGAACTCGCCGAGGGCACTGCTCCGGTCAGCGAGGGCACGGTCGATAAGGTCCTGCTCACGGCGGGCACACCCGTCGCGCTGATCGACATTCCGTCGATCGATGTGCATGAGATCGTGGTCGAGGGCACCGACTCCGGCACCCTGCGGGCCGGGCCGGGCCACCGCCGCGACAGTGTTCTCCCGGGCCAGGCCGGGTACAGCGTCATCATGGGCCGGGCCGCAGCCTTCGGCGGACCGTTCGGCCGACTCCAGGAGTTGCGCCCCGGGCAGGAATTCACCGTCACGACCGGCCAGGGCGAACACACGTATTCCGTGCTCGGCGTGCGCTACGCCGGTGATCCGACGCCGCCAGCGCTCGGAGCCGGCAAGAGCCGCCTGGTGCTCGAGACCGCGCGCGGCCCCGCCTTCGTGCCCACCGGCGTCGCCAGAGTGGATGCTGAACTCGTCTCGGAGACGAAGCCCGCCGGTGCCCGTCAGACCACCTATCTGACCCTGCCGCTGGCCGACAAGGAACTGGCCACGGACACATCGACCGTGTGGGCGCTCGTCTTCGCGTTGCAGTTCCTGCTCGTGATCGAGCTCGCCGCTGTCTGGGCATTCCGGCGGGTCGGCCTCCGCAAGACCTGGACCGTGTTCCTTCCCGTGGTCACCGTTGGCGGGGTCTTCGTGGCCGACCAGCTTGTGCGCCTGCTCCCGAATCTGCTCTAGCAACCCGAAACGAGTGGTTATGAACGAGAACGTGTACGACGACGAGTTGACGCAGGTACTTCCACCTGTGCAACCCTTCCCTGCTATAACGCCATCACCTCGGACAGGGCAGCGCGATCGGAAGCTGCGCCTGCCGGCCCGGTCGATGTCGAACCGCCGCAGCCGTCTGGGCGCATTGGGCACGCCGTGGGCGAAACGCCCGGCCGGCCCGGATCAGGTCGTCGACGCGCCCGCACAGCCGCTGCGCGCCCTCGCCCCTCTCGCCACCCTCGAGGGCCGCAACGTTTCCGCTTGGTTCGGTGAGCGCCAGGTTCTCGACCGGGTCAACCTGACCATGCCCGCGGGCGTCATCACCTCGCTGATCGGGCCGTCGGGTTGCGGCAAGTCGACGTTCCTGCGCATCCTGAACCGGATGCACGAGCTCGTTCCCTCCGCGAGCCTGGCTGGAGAGGTACTCCTCGACGGCGTGGACATCTACGACCCGGAACGCAAGCTCGTCGACGCCCGCAAACACATCGGGATGGTCTTCCAGAAACCCAACCCCTTCCCGGCGATGTCGATCTACGACAACGTGATCGCGGGTCTCACCCTCACCGGCCAGCGTGCCTCGAACGACGAGAAGGACTACCTCGTCGAGAGCTGCCTGACGAAGGCCGGCCTGTGGAAGGAGGTCCGGGACCGTCTGCGCGCCCCGGGCGGCGGACTGTCCGGCGGACAGCAGCAACGCCTGTGCATCGCCCGATCCCTGGCGGTGACTCCGCGCATCCTGCTCATGGACGAACCGTGCTCGGCACTGGACCCCACGTCGACGCGGGTGATCGAGGAGACCATGCTCGAACTCGCCCGGGAGGTGACCATCGTGATCGTGACCCACAACATGCAGCAGGCGCAGCGGGTCTCACAGAACTGCGCCTTCTTCCTCGCAGCGCAGGGCACTCCCGGCGGGATCGTGGAACACGGACCCACCGACGCCATGTTCGGCAACCCGATCGACCCGCGCACGGCGGACTACGTCAATGGCAGGTTCGGCTAACGACCGGCGGTCGGGGATCCCGACACCGGCCGTCAACTCGGAGCTGCGCTTTTCCCTCCGGGTCGTCTGGCCCACTTACACTGAAGCATGACTTCAGCGGGCTTTGCCGAGATCGAGCGCACTTTCGACGTCAACCCGGCGACGGAGCTGCCGCTCCTGCATGACCTGCCCGGTGTCACCCATGTGGAACCACCGGTCGAGCACACC
>JBBQDC010000078.1:0-13509 GCA_038319305.1 Actinomycetales bacterium
GGTGAGGAACAGATACATGACCTTGTCCATCGCGGTCGTGACCAGCTTGACCCGGGCAACCAGGCGGCGACGGATCAGCAGGAAGGCCAGTCGCCCGTTTCCGTGCACGCTGAGGCCTGTTCCGGAAGACTAAACGGCGCGCGTGAGCCGGATGCGCCAGGCCTCAGGGCCACGGTCCAGATAGGACACGGTGAACGCGCCGGGGCGCGCCTTCTCCAACTGTGCCAGCAGGGGAAGCGGGTCGTGCGGGGCGATCAGATCGAGGGAGAAGCCGAGTTGGATGGCTTCGAGCGCACCGAAAATGGCCGCGTGGCGAACCGCGTGCGGGATGGTGCGAGCGTCAAGCACGATGGTATCGGCGTCGTCATGGTTGCAGTTGCAGGTGTGCGCGCTGTTCACGGTGATGGGTTCGGCGGTCATGGGATGAATCCTCCTCAGTGGCACAGCCGAGCCGTGCTCTAATAAACAGGATACACGTCCGTTTAATTATTCTGGACACCGTCCATCCGGTCCCAGATCAGGTCAGTCCCACCCAGGCGGTCGTGCCGTCGACCTCGTACTGCTTCTTCCAGATGGGCACCTCGAGCTTGACGGTCTGCACCAGTCGCTCGCACGCCTCGAAGGCCACGGCGCGGTGGGCGCTCGCCGCGGCCGCTACCAGGGCGAGGTCGCCCACGTCGAGGTGGCCAATCCGGTGGCTGACCGACAGGTTCACCTGCGGGTACTCCGCGGCGAACCGGACCACGATCTCGGACAGAATCCGGTCGGCATCCGGATGCGCGCTGTAATCGAGGCCGGTCACCGGACCGGCGGCGTCGGGATCGTGGTCGCGCACCTGACCGATGAAGGTCACGACGGCCCCGCAGGAGCCGGTCGAGACGGCGGCGACGTGCGCGGCCAGATCGAGCGGCGCGGCGGTGACCTGGTTGATGCCGGCCTCTCCATCGCTCGCGTCGCTGATTCGGTCGGTCGTTCCTGCTGAATTCACACGTTCAGGTTACGCCCGGTGGACTGGCGACGGGCTCAGCCGATGATCTCCGCCACGGTCGGGCAGGCCGCCTCGGCAGCGAGATCGGCCTGGGTTTGCTCCACCGACCAGGGCAGTGCGCCGGACGGATCGTTCTGGCCGTCAACCGGTGTCTGGGCGATGATGGCGGCCAGCTGCCGGGCGAGCGTCAGGGCGAACTGGTCGCCCGCGCTCGAGTTGTTCAGTGCCACCACGACGGTCAAGGTCTGGTCGGGATCGGCGAGGGTGGCGGAGATGAATCCCGGGATCGATCCGCTGCGCCCGCGGAGCGGCCCGACCTGCTCCGCGCCGAGGCCGTATCGCATCCACGACGGCGTCGCCAGGTCTTCGGTCACGGTCTCCCACTGGGCTGCCGCCGACGTCTCGGAAAGCAGACTGCCCCCGGCGAGAGCGCCCGCCCAGGTCTTCATATCGACCAGCGTCGAGACCACGCCGCCGGCCACGCCACTCATGGAGTTTGAGAGCAGCGTGTTGTCGATGATGGCCGTGCACACCGGGCCGGAGACGCCGACCTCCGCCGCGTAGCCGTGCGCGTGGGGTGAGGGGATGTCCACGTCACCGGCGTGGGGATAGGAGGTGTCGTGCAGACCGAGCGGATGGAAGATGTACTCGTCGTAGAGCGCCGCCCATCCCTCGCCCGTGGCCTGCTCGAGCGCCATCCCGAGCAGCAGGATTCCGGTGTTCGAGGGACCCCACACGCTGCCCGGAGCACCGGTCCGAGGTGCGGCCAGCCCCTGAGAGACGAGTTCCATCGTCGGCCAGAAGCGCAGGGGATTGTGCACGAACTCCCCAGCCAGAACGGAACTGTAGGTCCCGAGTCCCGAGGTACCCTGGCAGAGCTGGCCGAGCGTAACACCCTCCACACCAACGATGCGCGGCAGGTAGGTGGAGACGTGGTCGTCGAGCGCCACCGTGCCTGTGTCGACGAGCCGGAGCAGCACCGTGCAGGTCATTGCCGTGGTGTTCGTGCCGATCCGGAAGTGCATCTCGCTGCTCATCGGGGTCGAACCATCGATTTCCGTGGTGCCCAGTGCGGCGGTCCATTTGCCGTCGGCGGACCAGACGCCGACCAGCGCGCCGGACGAACCCGACTGCGCCATGGCTTCGCTGACTGCCGCGTGCAACTGCCCGGTGATATCAGCCGACAAGGGCGCAGTGTTCTCTTCGGGACGGCCCTGGGCCGAGGTACAGGCGCTCAGCACGAGTGCTGCGGCGACAACCAGCGCCAGCAGCGCACAACGACGGGTATTCGGTTTGGTGATGACATCCCCCAATGCTCAGATTCAGCTTGCCCCATCGAAGCACGGGCGCCTAACCCGTGCTCCGAAAATCACCTCGGCTACACCTTCTCGAAGATGGCGACGAGTCCCTGGCCGCCGCCGATACACATAGTCTCAAGCAGATACCGGCCGCCGGTGCGTTCCAGCAGCGCCGCGATCACGGCCGCGGCCAGGTCGGCCGGCGCGACGGCTCTGAAGACCCCGCCGAACCGGCCGATCGGGGTGCGCAGAGGTTCGCAGATGACGACGTCTCTCACAACGCGGCCGGCGCGTTGTTGGCGGGCTCGACCGAGAGGAGCGTGTGGATGACGCTGGGTGCGCCCGAAACGAGCAGCGGCACCGCGGTCGCCGCCTGAACCTCGGCCACAGTGAGTCCCGGCGCGATCTCGCGCAGCACAAGACCCTCCGGTGTCACGTCGATCACGGCCAGGTCGGTGATGATGCGGGTGACGACGCGTTTGCCGGTCAGCGGCAGCGAACACTCGTTGACGATCTTGAAATCGCCGTTCTTCGCGGTGTGTTCCATCACGACGATCACGGTCTCGGCGCCGTGCACGAGATCCATCGCACCGCCCATGCCCTTGATCATCTTGCCGGGCACGGCCCAGTTGGCGATGTCGCCGGCCGCAGAGACCTGCATCGCACCGAGCACGGCCACGTCGATCAGGCCGCCGCGGATCATGCCGAAACTCTGCGCCGAGTCGAAGTAGCTGGCGCCGGGGTTGACTGTGATGGTCTCCTTGCCGGCGTTGATCAGCTTGGGGTCTTCCTCGCCCTCCCACGGGTACGGCCCCACGCCGAGCACCCCGTTCTCGGAGTGCAGGATGACGTGCACCCCCTCAGGCAGAAAATTCGGGATGAGCGTGGGCAGCCCGATCCCGAGGTTGACGTAGCTGTCGGGGGTGAGCTCCTGCGCGGCGCGCGCGGCCATTTCATTGCGGGTCAACGGCATGATCAGGTGTCCTTTGCGACGGATGCGGCCGGCCGCGGCCGGGTGGTGGTCTTTTCGATCGGCAGGTCCCGCGCCTCGGGGCCGGACAGCTGCACGATGCGGTGCACGTAGATGCCGGCAAGGTGGATCGCATCCGGGGCCAACTCCCCCGGTTCGACCAACTCATCGACCTCGGCGATGGTGATGCGGCCGGCCATGGCAGCCACCGGGTTGAAGTTGCGCGCCGACTTCTCGAACACGAGGTTGCCGTGCCGGTCGCCCTTGGCGGCGCGCACGAGGGCGTAGTCGGTGACGATCGCCTCCTCGAGCACGTATTCCCTGGGCCCGCCGCGCAGGGAGGAGAAGATGCGGGTCTCCTTGGGCGGCGACGACACGGTCACCGAACCATCGGGCCCGTAGCGCCAGGGCAGCCCACCCTCGGCGACCATGGTACCCACGCCGCTTGCGGTGAAGAACGCGGGGATGCCGCTGCCGCCGGCCCGGAGCCGCTCGGCCAAGGTGCCCTGCGGGGTCAGCTCCACCTCGAGCTCGCCGCCCAGGTAGCGGCGGGCGAAATCCCTGTTCTCGCCGATGTAGGAGGCGATCACGCGGCTGATTCGCCCTTCCCGCAGCAGTTCACCCAGCCCCCAGCCGTCGACACCGCAGTTGTTGGAGACGACCCGGAGGTCGGTGGTGCCCTGGGCGAGGAGCGCCCGAATCAGCACGATCGGCACACCGACCAGGCCGAACCCACCGACGGCGAGGGCGGCCCCATCGGGGATGTCCGCCACGGCGGCGGCAGCGGAGGGATAGGTCTTGTCCATGGAGTGGTCCTTCAGCTTCGGTTCGTCGTGCCGGCGTCGATGACGGCGAAAGTATCCCGGGCCACCGACAGTGCGGAATTCGCGGCCGGCACCCCAGCGTAGATCGCGGTGTGCAGGATGGCCTCGCTGATCTCCGCCCGGGTGAGCCCGTTGGTCAGGGCCGCACGCACGTGCAGGGCCAGCTCATTCTCGTGGCCGCCGGTCACCAGGCAGGCCAGGGTCAGAAAGCTGCGGGTGCGTCGGTCCAGGCCCGGCCGGGTCCAGATCTCACCCCAGGCGTAGCGGGTGATGAAGTTCTGGAAGTCAACGGTCTCCGAGGTGATTGCGGCGGTGGCGGCGTCCACGTGCGCGTCACCGAGCACCGCTCGGCGCACTTTCATGCCATCGACGTAGGCCTCGGCCGCGGTGCGGTTGCCCTCGACGGCCGGAACCGCCGCCGGACCGCCCAGATGCGTCAATAGCAGAGCGGCCGCCTCGGCCGGGCGTTCGAGCGGGGCCAGATGGGCGGCCCCGGCGATGGTCTCCAGGCGAGCACCGGGAATACGGGCGGCCAGCTCGGCCAGCTGAGTGACGGGGGTGGAGCGGTCGAACTGGCCGGCAATACAGAGGGTGGGAACCTGGATGCCTGCCGCGGCATCCGTCACGTCGAACCAGGCAAGGGCCTCGCAGCAGAGCGCGTACGATTCGTCATCGACTTCCAGCAGTCTCTCCAGCGCGGCGGAGCCGGTGGCCGGGTCACGGTCGAGGAACCCGGGCGCGAACCAGCGGTCGGCGCTGCCCGCAACGACGGAGGGTGTTCCGCTGGTGCGGATCTGCATGGCCCGCTCCAGCCAGCCGGCACTGGTGCCGATGCGTGCTGCGGAGCAGACGACCGTGAGGCTCTGCAGGCGCTCCGGGTGCTGCAGGGCCAGTTCGAGCCCGACGGCGCCGCCGAAAGACACCCCGGCGTAGTGGAAGGCTCCCCCGCCGACCGAGTCGACCAGGGCGATCACGGCGTCGGCGACCTCAGCGACGGTGAAAGGGTGCCGGGCGGCCGGGCTGAGACCGTGGCCGGGCAGGTCGAAACAGACCACCCTCACGGTGTCGGCGAGCCGGGCCGCCACCTCGTCCCAGAGGGTGGTGGTGGTGCCGAGCGACGGGCCGAGCACGAGCAGCGGCAACGCACCGGCAGTCGGTTCGTGCGCGACCGTGCCGCGGAGGGTGGGCTGGGTCATGGGGATGCCTCCTTCGTTTCTATGGCTTCCCGGAACCGGGCGAGCACCCGATCGATGGCGGCATCCGTCTGTCCCAGGCTGAGGTCACCGTCGAACGCCGACCAGACCCTGGCTCGCAGCTCCTCGGGATGTCCCTCGGCGGCGATCAGGGCGGAGAGCACCACCCGCAGCGAGCGGTTGGCGCGGTAAGACTCCTCCGACGCGCGCCGCACCAGGGCGAACGCGGGGGCCTTGCCGAGGGTCTCGGCGAGCAGGGTGGTCACCCGTTCACTGAACACCAGCCCGTCGGTCAGGTCGAGGTTGGCGCGCATCCGTTCGGGGTCAACGTCGAGCCGGGCGGCGAGCGCGGCGGCGCCGGCCACCGCGGCGAGCGTGAGCCGTTCGAGCAGACGCAGGGTCTGCCACTCGGTGTGCCAGGCGCCGCCGGGTCGCTGGTCCTCGGCGAGCAGGCTGCCGAACAGGGTGGCGGCGAGTGCGGGCGTCTGCCGGGCGGCGGCCGTCACCAGCACGGCCGTGACCGGGTTGCGTTTGTGCGGCATCGCCGAGGAGCCACCCTGGCCCACGGCCAGCCGTTCGCTGACCTCGGCGATCTCGGTGCGGGAGAGCACGGTGACGTCAAGGGCGAAGGTGCCGACGCTGCCGGCCACGGCGGCGAGCGCGGCAGCCAGAGCGGTGACAGGCAGCCGGTTGGTATGCCAGGTGATGCCCGGCACGCAAAGGCCCAGCCCGGAGGCCAGGTGCGCCACGACCCTGTCCACGGTCCGCGGAGCCGGCACCTCAGGCCGGCGGGACCGGGCGATGTCGCTCAGCACGGCAAGGTTGCCGACGGCTCCGCCGAGTTGCACCGGCAGAGTCGCCCGCACGCGCGCGAGCTCCGACGCGGCCGTCTGCACGGCGTCGAGCCAGCCGGCGGCGACGAAGCCGAAACTGGTCGGGGAGGCCTGCTGGCCCAGGGTGCGCCCGGCCATGACCGTGCCGCGGTGCCGGTCGACGATCGCGGCGAGGGTTACGGCCAGGTCGGTCAACCCGGCGGCGAGCTCGCCGGCCACCCGGTGCGCGACCAGCATGGCCGCCGTGTCGAGAATGTCCTGGCTGGTTGCCCCCACATGCAGGTGATCGGATGCCCCGGGCCGGGTGCGCTCGGCGGCCGCCGCCAGGTGCGTCACCAGCGGGATCACGGGGTTACCGCCGCCCTGCCCCTCGGCCGCGATCCGGGCTAGGTCCAGTTGCCGCGCATCCGTCAGCTCGGCGCAGACCGCGGTCATCCACTCCGGAGCCAGACCGGCGGCGACCAGACCCTGGGTCAGGGCCAACTCGACGTCGACCATGGCCTGCAGCCAGGCCAGGTCACCGGTCAACTCATCCGCGCGACTGCCGAAGCCGAGCGGATGCAGCAGGCCGACGTCGAAGGCGGCGGCTCGCTCAGGCATCGAAGTCCAGAAACACGGTCTCGTTCGCGCCCTGCAGCCGCACGTCGAACCGGTACGACGGCGTGCCGCCCGGGGTGCCGTCGGCGACGCAGACCAGGGTGGCCCGGCGTGCGGCAGGTACGGCGCGCAGCACGGTGTCCTCGCGGTGCAGATCGGTGTCTTCGGGGAAGTAGGCGCGGGTGAAGAGGTGCTGGATCAGCCCCCGGGCGAACACGGTGATCACGAGGTACGGCGCCGTTCCGCCGACGGAGCCGGGTTTCACGGTGGTGAACGTGAAGTGGCCGGCCTGGTTCACCGCCGCGCGCCCGAATCCGGTGAAGATGAAGCCGTCACGGTCCAGGGCTCCCTGTTCCCGGCTGATGGCGCCCGTCTCGTTGGCCTGCCACAGTTCGAGGATCGCGTCGGGGACCGGGTCTCCCGCGCCATCCGTCACCGTGCCATGCAGGCGGATCGCGTGGGGGTGGTGGCCCGGCACGAGCTCGGGGCCCTTGTCGTAGGGCAGCGCGAAACCGTAGAACGGGCCCACGGTCTGGGCTGGGGTCTGCATGAATTCGGTCGGCTCAGTCATGGGCTTCTTCGCTCTCCATCCAGGTGGCGTGGGGGCCCGTCAGCACGATGTCCCAGCGGTAGCCGAGCGACCATTCGGGCACACTCAGGTCGTGGTCGTAGGCGCCGACCAGGCGGGCGCGGGCGGCCGGGTCGGTGATCGACTGGTAGATCGGGTCCAGCGCGAACAGAGGGTCACCCGGAAAGTACATCTGGGTGATCAGGCGCTGCGTGAACGCGGTGCCGAACAGCGAGAAGTGGATGTGTGCCGGCCGCCAGGCGTTGAGGTGGTTGCGCCACGGGTAGGGACCCGGCTTGATCGTGGTGAACGAGTACTCGCCGTTGTCGCCTGTGATCACGCGGCCGACGCCCGTGAAGTTGGGGTCAAGCGGGGCCGGATGCTGGTCGCGCTTGTGCACGTAGCGTCCGCCCGCGTTGGCCTGCCAGACCTCGACCAGCTGGTGGCGCACCGGCCGGCCCTCGCCGTCAAGCACCCGGCCGGAGACCGTGATGCGCTCGCCGAGGGGTTCGCCGCTGTGCTGGATCGTGAGGTCGCTCTCGAGCACGTTCACGTCGGTGTGGCCGAACGCGGGCGAGACCAGTTCGACCTCTTCCGGGTCGACGCGCACGAGCTCGTGCGTCGGGTGGCGCAGGATCGAGCTGCGGTACGGCGGGTAGTTGCGCCGCGGCTGCAGTTCGGGTGCCCCGCCGTCGTCGACCTGGGCGCGCGCTTCCGCTTCGATGGCACGCATCTCGTCGTTGATCTCAGCTTGGGTGGTCGTGTCGGTCATGTTCTTCCCTCTGGCTAGAACGGGAGGCCGGTGTACTGCTCGGCGAGTTCCCGCTGCGCGATCACGGAGTCGGTCAGATAGTCGAGGCGCCCGAGCTGGCTGCGGTAGTTGAACGCCGCCGACTGCAGGTCGCTGGGGTCACGGTGCAGCATCTCGGTCATCGACTGGGAGAACTGCTGCACGCGCCACTGGCGGCGGAGCGCGGCCTTCCCATAACCGGACAGCGGCGCGTCATCACCTGTGTAGTGGCTGACCAGGGCCGCACCGAGCAGCGTCACGTCGGCGATGGCGGAGTTGAGCCCCTTCGCCCCGGTGGGCGGCACGATGTGGCCGGAGTCCCCGGCCAGGAACAGGCTGCCGTAGGAGAGCCGGGAGGCAACGAAGCTGCGCATGGGGGTGATGGACTTGTCGGTGATGGCACCCTCGTTCAGGGTCCAGCCGGGCACGAAGAGCCGGGTCTGCAACGCCTCCCAGATGCGCTCGTCCGGCCACTGCTCGATGGAGTCGGCCGTGTCAACCTGCAGGTAGAGGCGCGACACCTGCGGCGAGCGCATCGAGTGCATGGCGAAGCCATCCTCATGCAGCGCGTAGATCAGCTCGTCGGTCGATGGGGCCACATCGGCGAGGATACCCAGCCAGGCGAACGGGTAGCTGCGGTCGTAGAGCGTGAGCGCGGTGGGCGGAATGGATGCCCGGCAGACGCCGTGGAAGCCGTCGGCGCCGATCACGAAGTCGGCCCTGATCTCGTGTGACTCCCCGTCGTGGTGGAACGTGACCCGAGGTGCCTTCGCCTTGAGGTCGTGCACCGCGACATCCGCCGCCTCGTAGTAGATCGTCGACCTGACGGCCGTGTGCGCCGTGATCAGGTCTTTCACAACCTCCTGCTGGCCGTACACCGTGACCGTGCGACCGATCAGCTCGTTGAAGTTGATGTTGCGGCGCTCCCCCGCGAACTGGAGGTAGATGCCGTCGTGCTCGAGACCCTCGGTCTGGAGGCGCTCGCCG
The DNA here is from genome assembly GCA_038319305.1 of Actinomycetales bacterium. Classification (GTDB taxonomy): domain Bacteria; phylum Actinomycetota; class Actinomycetes; order Actinomycetales; family Microbacteriaceae; genus Cryobacterium. The sequence goes on from JBBQDC010000078.1 coordinate 9,049, forward strand.
AGCCCGAGCCGGTGGAGAGTCTCGACCGCGCTCTGTTCGAGAACTCCGGCACGGATGCGGGCCAGCACATAGTCCTGGGAACGGTTCTCGACCACGATGGAGTCGATCCCGGCATCGCGCAGGGCCCAAGCCAGGAGAAGACCTGCGGGACCGGCGCCGATGATGGCAACACGGGTGTTTTCTGGGGACACGGGTTCTCCTAGCGACGATGACAGGTGATGAAGTCATCTTGCGGGGTGGAGGCGCCTTGCGGAACGGGTTGTTTCCACTCAGTGGAAGGCAACTGGGCCGGATGCCGACTGCCGCCGGATAAGAGGGCTCCAGATAAGAGAGTTCTCATCCAGCCCTTCCCTGAGTCTCATCGATGCGGACCAGACTGATATATATCTGTCGACTGGAGAAGATCATGTACGATCCGACTTCCTCCCGCCCGCGTCGTCGCACCCTGCTGCTGATCGGGGCCGGTTCAGGCGTTCTGCTCGCGGCGGCCGGAACGATCGCCCTGGTGAGCGGGCTCGCCATCGCCGACCAGCCGGGAGAATCCCTGGACACGCCGGCCCTCGTGGTCGAAGTGGAAACCACGCCGGGCGCAACCACCCCGAGCACCCCCGTTCCGACCACCACCCCCACAGCCGAGCCCGGATCGCCCGAGCTGGTGCCGGCGCCGACGCCGGTAACCGTCGACGATGATGATGGGGACGATCACGGCGGAGACCGCCCCCGCGACGACAACAGTGGCAGCAGCAGTGACGATTGATGTCTCACCCCGAATAAGAGGCCTCTCACGGACCTCTTGTTCGGGCCTTACCTCCAGGTCGGAGAGTAAGAGCGTGGTGAAGCTCACCGCGACTCCCCCGCCGTTTCACCGGCGCAGATGAAAGGTCAGGCCATGTTCCAGTTCCGTAAGAAGCACACCATTGCCCTCACCGCCGTTGGAATCGCCGGTCTCCTGTCGGTCGGAATCATTGCGGCCCAGGCGGACACCGCCGGCACAAGCGCGCCCACGCCGACCTCCAGCACGTCGACCGACGACAGCGACGGACGGGTCGACGGCGGCCACGGCATGGACGATGTGAACGACGATATGAACGACGCGCCCGACGACAGCGACGGACGGGTCGACGACTCCGGACACGATGACTCCGACGACGACGACTCCGGACACGACGACTCCGACGACGACTCGAGCCACGGCAGCGACGACTGACCATCACCAGACCACCCCTGCCGGCTACCGGCTGCGCCAGGCTCAGCGCAGTCGGTAGCCCATTCCTCTGACCGTTTCGATCCGCGCCGCGCCGAACTTCGCCCGTAGGTAGCCCACGTAGACGTCGACGATGTTCGAACCCGGATCGAAGTCGTAGCCCCAGACCCGGCTGAGCAGCTGCTCCCGGCTCAGAACCTGGTCCGGATTGCGCAGGAACTCCTCGGCGAGCGCGAACTCCCGGGCCGACAGGTCCACCTGTCGGTCGCCCACGCGGGCGCGGCGCGTGCGCAGGTCGAGTTCGAGCCCCGGCACTGTGAGCAGGGCCGGGGCCACGCGCACGGCATCCGTGATCCGGAGACGGATGCGCGCCAGCAGCTCGTCGAAGCGGAAAGGCTTGGCCATGTAGTCGTTCGCGCCACCCTGGAGGCTGGAGAGGGTGTCTTCGGCCGAGTCCCGGGCGGTGAGCACGATCACCGGCAGCGTCGACTGCTCACCCCGCAGCCGGCGCAGCACCTCGTAGCCGTCGATGCCGGGCAGCCCGATGTCGAGCACGAGCAGATCGAACCTGCCGGTCAGCGCATACTCGAGGGCGTCCGTGCCTGAGCGCACCGTGACCGTCGTGAAACCGGCGGCGGTCAGACCTTTCTCGATGAACGAGGAGATGCGCAGTTCGTCTTCGGCGATGAGGATTCGGCTCACTGATTCGACTCCGTCGTTTCGGGGCTGGGTTGGTTCAGGGCTGGTTCAGGGCTGGGCGAGGCCAACGGCAGAGGCAGCTCGATCGTGAAGGTGGCTCCTTTTCCGGGCGCCGAGTCGACCGTGACCGTTCCGTCGTGGGCACGGGCGATGGCCAGAACGATGGCGAGTCCGAGCCCTGAGCCGGCAGCACCGCGCCCGCTGCCCCCGCGACGGAACCGCTCGAAAATGTGTTCCTGGGCCTCGATGCCGATCCCGGGACCGTCGTCCCGCACCCACAGGCGCAGGCGTGGGGCTCCGGAGACGTCCGGGCCGGTGGCGCTCCCGATCTCGATCGTGCCGCGCTCCGCGCCGTGGCTGGCGGCGTTCGCCGCGAGCTGCAGCAGCGCCTGGGTGAGCCTCTCGGCGTCGACCGACACCACGACGTCGGCCGTCTCCGTGCTCACCCAGCGGTGACGGCCCGACAGGGCGGCGGCCTTCGTGCGCACCTGCTCGGTGAATGCCGCGATGTCGACGGGCGTGCGGGTGAGGCGCATCGGCCGCTGCAGCTCGGCCAGGGCGGAGATGTCGCGCACGAGCCCGTTCATGCGGTCGAGTTCGTCGATCGCGAGGCTACGGGTCGCTCGCACATCGGCCGGATCGTCCGGGTCCATCAGTTCCAGGTGCCCGCGCACGATCGTGATCGGGGTCTTGAGTTCGTGCCCGATATCGTCGAGCAGCCGTCGCTGCCCGGTCAGGGCTCCCTCCAGCCGGTCAAGCATGTCATTGACGGTCTGCGTGAGCTCGGACACGTCATCGCGGCCCACCACCGGGATGCGCTCGCTCACGTCCGAGGCTGTGATCCGGGCCGCGGCCTCGCGCAGCGAACGGATGGGCCGCAGCAGCCGTCCGGAGACGAACCAGCCCACCAGCCCCAGCACCACCAGGGCGACGAGCGTGACTCTCAGAGAGGTGGACCAGGCATCCGTCACCGGCCCCAGCTCGGCGTCGAGGTCGAACGCGGCCACGAAGACCCCCTCACCCGGATCGTTCGTGACGCTCACCGGAGCGGCGATATAACGCACGGTCTGCCCGGGGCCGCTGACGGTGCCGAGTACGACGCTTCCGTCTGCGGTCTCCTGCGTCACGCGCGCCACGAACGCGGTGTCGTCCTCAAGCCGGAAATCCACGTCTCCGCCGGGAGCAAGGGCCGCGGCGCCGTCGATGATCGCCAGAGTCGTCTGGTTCGTTCCCGGCCGGATACGCTGCACGACCTGGCCCAGCACGCCGGCCAGCGAGGTCTCCCCGGAGTCGGCGGCGATGAACCGGGCGTCGTCGACGGCATCTGTCAGTGACGCGTCGATGCTGGCGAGGGTTCTTTCCCGCTGCACGACATAGGCGGTCGTTGCCGCCGCGAACATGCCCGCCGCCGCCACCGCCAGGATCGCCGCAAGGATGCGCGTGCGCACTGACGGCACCGGAAACCGACGCACCCTCCCGCTCACGAGGCAGCCCGACGGTAGCCGAGGGCCCGACTGACGCCCTGGGCGGCCACCGACCGGTCATCGACCGAGGGCGCCTGGACACCCTCAGTTGCCCTGGCCTGCGCTGGCTTCCCGCTCACGAGCCCCACGCTACTGGATACAGGGGTCTCCCATCCGGCATCCGCCTAAGATCGGTCGGTGACTGAAACCTCCACCACCACCCCCTTCCGTACCCAGTCAGGCTGGGTGAAGAGCGTCGGCATGATGATCTTCTTCAGCCGCTGGCTCCAGGCTCCCCTCTACATCGGCCTCATCGTCGCCCAGGTCATCTATGTGATCGTGTTCATGATCGAGCTGTTCCACCTCGGCGAGGGCGTTTTGCACGCATTCACGCACCCGGGCCCCGACGGCATCGTGATCGAGGAAGCCGCGATCATGCTCGGCGTACTGGGTCTGATCGACGTCGTCATGATCGCGAACCTGCTGATCATGGTCATCATCGGCGGCTACGAGACCTTCGTGTCCAAGATCGCCATCGACGGTCACCCCGACCAGCCCGAGTGGCTCTCCCACGTCAACGCGAACGTGCTCAAGGTCAAGCTCGCCATGGCCATCGTCGGCATCTCGTCGATCCACCTGCTCAAGACCTTCATCGAGGTCGGCGATCTCGCCACCCGCGGGTCGACGTCTACCGAGGGCCAGGAGTCCATCACCGGCGACGTCTACACCTGGGACGGCGTGCTCTGGCAGGTCATCATCCACATGGTCTTCATCGTCTCGGCCATCGCCCTGGCGTGGATCGATCGGATGTCGCAGTCCGGCCACAGGCCTGCCGCGGGGTCCGACGCCCACGACGACGTCCCCGCGGGCCCCGGCGCGACTCCGTTCCTGCTCGCTCCCCCGCGTGCGGCCACCGCGCTCCCGGCTCCGGCCGCGCTCGCGATCGAGTCCGGGCCCGTCGGCCACCTGCTCCAGCTGGGCCGGCTCCGCGACGCCGGGATCGTCTCCGACGCCGAGTTCGACGCCAAGAAGGCGGAGTTGCTCGCCCGCTTCTGATCACCAGCCGGTACCGTGGGGTTCATGCTCCCGCTCATG
>JBBQDC010000079.1:0-13408 GCA_038319305.1 Actinomycetales bacterium
CCGCTGGCGTGTGAGGTCCTGCCACTGCGGCCCTCGAAGCTCACTGGCGCACCGCGCTGTCATTTGAGCTGACACGTCTGAGTCCGCGGGTCCATGATTTGGAGCTAGCCCTTCCGGGGTGTCACGTCCCACAAGAGGGACCTCCAACGGGCATCCGCACCGTTGCGGCCTTCGTCGCCTTCAACGGTCAGGGGTGTCGCGTTTGCCCTGCCCGACTTTTGGCCCGATGACCGGGGGTCAAACGCATCAACATTTTTGCAATCTCCGTGAGACCCAACCGGCCGTACGAATTGACGTGGCCCGGCTCGACGGTGGGTGAGCGCTGATCCCAGCGGCCGCCGATTCGGGGGCATCAGATCAACTGGAGCCGAGGTGTGCGTAGAACTCGGTCTCAGCCTCCCGGCGTTTTGCGACATCGGCGAGGACGAACTGGACGAAGTCCTCTTCGCGGTCGCTGATCACAATGTCCTCGACGGCGCCAGCAGGTGGTTCGCCCGGCCAGGCCGTCTGGCGCGTTGGTCGGTCGCGCTCGAGTCGGGTACCCGAGGTGGCGACCCAGTCGTGGAGGCGTTGGCGGGCGTCGGCGAAGTCGCGGTGCCATCCGAATGGGGCTGAGCCGTGTTGGTCGGGGTCATAGGCGCAGAGCCAGTGCAAGTGCAGCGCGGAGAGTTCCCAGACGAGCTCCAGGTGGCGATGCCAGAAGGGCGGCACGACGGATGACGAGAGCCCGTAGGTGCGTCGGAGCCAGTTGACCCACCGGTTGAGTTCGATCCATTCGGTCTCGGCTTCTTCGGCGGTGAGCAGGTTCCAGTTGATCGGATGCGGCGGCTCTGCCGTGAGCGGTCCATCGAGCTCGTCGAAGGTGGCTTCGCCCAACGAGGGATCCTGGTTGCCGGCTGCCCAGTCGATCCGTGGTCCTGTCATCACTGCCTTCATATCCCGAGCAGGGCCGCGCCGGCGCGGGCTGGCTCGGTCGCCTGCGAGAGGACTTCCTGGGTGGCCGGCACGTCCCGCTCGGTGCTGGCGGCGGGGCGGTGGGCTCGGTCGACGTCGTAGTTGGTGCGGGCGAGGTCGTGGCCGATCTTCTTCGCGACGAATTCCTCGCGTTCAAAGGCCTCGCCGTCGCGTTCGACCTGGAAGGTGCGGACGTAGCCCTCGGCGACGAAGCTGTCGCCCTTCGCGAATCGGGTGAGTGCCCGGTCGGCGGTGGCGCGGTAGGCGACGAGGTCGTGGAAGCTCGGCTCGAGCACGGTGAAGTCGCCGTTGACTTCGCGGCGGAAGTGCGGCTGGCCGACGCGCACGTAGAAGCGGGTGTCGCCGTTCTCGGTGGCCGAGCGCTGCGGTTCCGAGGCGATGAAGCCTGACAGCGATTGCTGGGTGTGAAGTGCCATGGGACGTGACCTCCGGTGTTCGGGCGGATCGTGGTGATCCGCGCTCGCTATGAGGTGCGCCGCGCGCTCCATTTCAGTCGCTATCGCCGACCTCGCCTGCGGCATCCGTTCCAAGGTCGGCGATCACGACCTGGAGCGCGGGTGTGGGCCAACCCCGTCACCCCGTCGCACTGATCGGATGCTCCGCTGGCTCCTCCGCAGGCGCCGTCGGCTCCGCGGGCGCGTTGTGAGTCGGCGCGCGCATCAGCGATTCGATCTCCACCCGGTTCGCGCGTAGCTCCTTCGCGTCGGGGCGGGCAGTCCACATTTTCAGGCTGGCGACGACGGGCGGGGCCGCGCGGAGCATGATCAGGCCCGTGCCGAACGGGAGGGTGCGGATCGTGTCCGGCGGCATGATCGCGACCCGGCGGATGGAGCGTTGCGAGGAGCGTGACCCGCGGTCGCCGATGGTGGTCGAGTCGGTTGCCTCGTCGCGGTCGCCGATGAGGGTCGAGAGGTCTTGCAGGTCTCGGGAGTTGGATCCTCCGCCGAGCACGATCTTCACGATCGAGGAGTCCCAGATGGTGCCGGCCGCGTTGTCACTCCATTTTGTGCGGGCCTGGGCGAGGGATTGCAGCACGGGCATGGTGGTGATGCCGGTGCCGCCGCCCTCTGCCATGAGGTTGGGGAGGGAGGGGAGTGGTGCGAGGTTGCCGATCTCGTCGAGTGCGAGGAGTAGGGGCGGGTCAAGTCTGGCGCCCGCGCTTCGTGCGGCGATGCGGCGGGCGGTCTCGACGAGGTCTTCGACGAGCGCGGAGACGAGTGCGGCGGAGTTGTTTGAGCCCGCGCCGGTGGCGAGGAGATAGAGCGTGCCGTTGCTTCGCAGGAATGCTTCGGGGTCGAATTCCTCGCCCTCGCCGGGTGAGACGGCGTCTAGTACGCGAGGGTCGGCCAGTGCGCCGAGGGAGAGGGAGACGCCTTGCCAGATGGAGTCGCGGGTGCGGGGGTCGGCTTCGAGCATGGCTTGGAGGGAGTCGCCCCAGCCGGTGGCCGCGCCCAGGGTTCCGAGCAGGATGGAGACGGCGTCGTGGGCGGCTGCCGGGTCGAGAGTCCAGCGGAATAGCTCGGCGGGTGGGCAGTGGTCGAGGGCTGCTGCGTGGAGAAGTGATTGAAGGGCGGTGCGGGTCTTGGCTTCCCAGAAGCCGCCGCCTTCGACACCGCCCGCGGCCAGTCCGGTTCCGGCGGCAAGGCCGGCCGCGCGGATCATCGCGGTGAGGGGGTCTTCGCAGCCGCGGATCGGCGACCAGCGGAGCCCGACCGGGATGCCCGGCGCGAGCTGCTGGGGATCGAAGACCGCGACGGGGCCGATCTGTTGTCGTGCGCGGAGCGTGGTGGTGAGGTTGTCGGGGCGGGTGGAGGTGGTCACGACGGGGCCGGGGGCGTCAAGGATGGCATTGATCACGATGTGCGCACCTTTGCCGGAGCGGGGCGGGCCGATGACCAGGATCGAGTCCTCGACGCTCGCCCAGACCGTGGTGCCCCGGGAACGGCCGATGCGATACCCGACGTCGCTGGGGCTGGCGCTCGTGACCGAGGGCCGAAGGTGCACCGCGCGCTTCATCAGTGCCGAGCGCGAGGCGGCCCGGGCCACCTCCGCGCGGGTGGCGATGCCCGGGATGCGATGGGGGTCGACATTGAACGTGCGGGCCGCGCCCCGGAGCATCCGCCACGACCAGATCGCCGCAGCCACTGCGAGACCGACCAGCAGGGTCGCCGTGAGCCAGTACGCGAACGGGTTCAGGCCCGGTGCCTGCAGGGCCGCCGACGGATGCCCCGGGTCGAGCAGCACGGCCAACCCGGCATCGGGCCCGCCGGCCGGTTGCCCGGTCCTCGTCGCCCAGGCCGCGACGGCACCCGCGGCTCGGAGCAGCAGGGCGAACACGGCCCCACCGATCAGGAGTCCGATGCCGAGGTTGGCAAGCTCGTCGCCGAGCGGGCCCTGTGGTCGGGGTGTGCTCATCGATACTCCCTCCTGTACGTGGATATCAGTTAGAACCGCAGGTCCGGTCCGGTCCGGCTGAACCGTCTCGTGGGGGAATACGCGAATGTGCGGTCGCCGGAGAAGCCGGCGGTGGAGTCGAGCAGGTCCGTCACATCCTGGGCGTCGATGATAAGGCTCGCGATGCCCTCTTGGATCAGCCGGTGGCATCCGGAACTGGCGGCGCTCGTCACGGGGCCGGGAACGGCACCGACGGGCCGGCCCAGGGAGTGGGCTTGCCCGGCGACGTTGAGCGAGCCGGAGCGGTGACCGGCTTCGACGACGATGGTCGCGCCGGAGAGGGCGGCGAGGATTCGGTTGCGTTGGAGGAAACGCCACCTTGTGGGGGCGGAGCCGGGCGGGAGTTCACTCGTGAGCAGTCCGCCGCTTTGTTCGATGCGTTCGAAGAGCAGTTCGTGGCCGGCAGGGTAGACCCGGTCGAGGCCGCTGGCGAGCACGGCGACCGTGGAACCGGGGTAGGACACGGTGGCTGCGCGGTGCGCTGCCCCGTCGATGCCGTAGGCGCCGCCGGAGAGGATCACGCGTCCCTGCGAGGCAAGTTCTGAGGCGAGTTCGGTCGCGACCTGGCTACCATACGCTGTTGCGGCGCGGGCGCCGACGATGGTGACTCGACCGGGGAGTGGAGCTGAGAGCCGGCTCGGGTCGCCCTTGAGCCAGAGCGCGATCGGCGCGCTCGCGCTGAGTTGTTGCAGTTCGCCGGGCCAGTCGATGTCCTCCGGTGTTAACAGCTGCAGGTCGTGGCGTTCCATCTCGGAGCGGATCCGGTCGATCTGGCCGGGGTTGATCCGCGGGGCCAGTCGTCGCCGCCACAGCTCGCCCTCAGCGGGGTCGACGCCGTTGGGAAGTCGACCACCCGAGGTGATCAGCTGCACCGTCTCCGCCGCGCCGAATCGGGCGACCAGGGTTCCGGTGACGATGTCGCCGGGCTCGGACAGTGCCGCGAGCGTCATTCTCGCGTCTCGCTCGTCGTCCATATTCTCGGCCATCACAATGCCTCCTCGATCTGTGGGGAAGGTGCGCCCCGGGCTCCGCGAAAACAGTCAACAACCGTGGGAACGTCTAGGCTCCAGAAGTCATCCGGGCCGTGGTGTCGAAGGCCGCGAGCTCGTCGGGGTGCAGTTGGTGTTGCACGACGAAGCTGCGGTCCTTGATTCGCCAGAGGCCTTGACCGAGGCCGAGCGCGGGGAGCAGCTTCTGCTCGGTTCGGCTGAGACCGAGCGCGGTCGCGGTGGATCCGAGCTGGTCGGGTTCTTGGCGGTAGACGATGCGCGTTTCCGCGTTCGCGAGCAGCGAGGAGGCGAGGGCGCGCATCGCGGACCCTGAGTCGCCGACGTTGTCGAGGTCGCTGAGCTTGTGGAAGATGAGCATGTTCGCGATCCCGAAGTGCCGGGCCAGGCGCCACTGGGCATCCATGCGGCGCAGCAGCGCCGGATATGCCATCAGCCGCCAGGCCTCGTCGTAGATGACCCATCGCTGGCCGCCGTCAGGATCGGCGAGCGCGGATTCCATCCACGCGGAGGAGCATGTCATCAGCACGGAGATGAGCGTCGAGTTCTCGGCCACCCGCGACAGGTCGAGTGAGACCATCGGCAGCGAGGGGTCAAAGCGCACGGTGGAGGGTCCGTCGAAGAGTCCGGCGAGGTCGCCGGCCACCAGCCTTCGCAGCGCATGGCCGACGAGGCGTCCGTCCTCTGCGAGCCGGCCCCCGTCATCCGTGGGGTTGGGGGCGAGGATGCGATCGACCACCATGGGCAGGATGGGAACCTCAGCGCTGCGAACAGCATCCGCGAGGGCGAGGTCGATGGCCGTGTGCTCGAGCGGACTGAGCGGTCGATCGAGCACGGTTTCGGCGAGGGCGCCGATCAGGTCGCGGCGCCGGGCGGCCAGTTGCGCCGTCCATTCGGCGTTTGATGCGGATGCCGCCCGGTGGCCCTCGTCGAGCGGGTTCAGCCGGTTGCGGAGTCCGTGGCCGAGGATGATCGCCTTGCCGCCGACGGCCTCGGCGACGGCGGTGTGCTCGCCCTTCGGGTCGCCCGGCACGTAGACGCGCCGGCCGAAGGGGAGCGAGCGGGTGTAGAGCGATTTCGCCAGCGCGGACTTGCCGGAGCCGACGATTCCGGCGAGCACGATGTTCGGGGCGGTGATCTTCCCGCGTTGGTAGAGCACCCAGGGGTCGTAGACGAAGGCTCCACCCGAGTAGAGGTCTTGCCCGACGATGACGCCGGCCGAGCCGAGTCCGGCCTCGGCGAGAAACGGGTAGTGGCCGGACAGAGTCGCCGAGGTGTCGTGGTGTTTGGGCAGCCGGAAGCGTCCAGGCATCCGCAGCTGGGCGGGTCCCGGCTCGCCGGCGGCGGGAAGGTAGGCGCCCGCTCGGGCCTCGTCCCGCTCGGCGTGCCACCGGGTGCGCGCCTCGAGCTGCCTCGCCTTGCGGGCATCCGTTTCGATCTTCGCTGCCGCTCGCCTGCGGTCGCGACGGTCGCCGCGGAGCTCGCCGCGCGGCTCGACCAACGCAGCCGTGTGCATCCGCACATTCTCACCGGCGTTGTTCACAGCGCGACCGTGTGCCTTGCGTACTGTGCCGATCGGCCTCGCCTGGCGACCCAGGGGCCGGCAATGTCCTCACGCGCTCGAGCTGACTGCTTCGCTGATGACCTGAGCGTGGGGACGAGTTCAACTTCAGACTCGGCCTGATACCGACGCAGGAGCGATACATATCCAAAGGGTGGACTGTACGTCAGCGCGTAGGGCGAATCGGCGTTCGCGAGGGTCCGGTCGGTTGATCCGGCCGGGATGCGGTCGTAGACGTACCCGTTTTCGAGCGCGGCATCGGTCGTCTCGTCGCCGAAGTCCCACTGTTGCAGGTACTCGATCGCCGCGGTGGGTCCGCTGCGGTCGATCAGGTCGAGCGTCTTGTCGGCCTCCTCTCCCTGGAGGAAGATGACGCTGATCCAACGGGATGCTGATGACTTCACTCGGTTGTCGAACATGTCGGCTCCAATACGGTCGCTTGCAGGACAGGTGCGCAGCGCTCACACGCTGCGGCACAGCGGCAGCGCTGCGGCGGTGAAGGATTGTGCTTGCTGGCCGACGAGCCGGCGTGTTTCGCACGATGCCTGGATGGCGGCCTGTTCTATCGTCGCTACCGCGGCGTCGAGCTCGTCCATAGTGGGCGCGGTCACGCAGACGAGGCCGGTCGTGTGCAGCACTCCGTGGCCGGCGGTGAGGTCTGCCTCCTGGTGCAGCAGGTCGTCGTACTCCGCGGTCGCGCCGGCATCCTCGATCTGGCCGATGCGTTTGCGTTGGTAGGCGTCGCTGATCAGCTCGGTCTTTTTCTTGCGCAGGTCGCGCGCGGCCTGATCCGCGCGCACGGGCAGGTAGTGCAGCGACACCGTGCGAAGGATGCCGTTGGTGAAGACCAGGGGGGAGAGGAAGCCGGGGAACACCTGGGACCTGGGCCATTCGCTGATCCACAGCACCGCGTGGAAGGCGCTGTCGGTGCGGAGGTGATCCCAGCTTTCGGCGACGGAGACCGGGCCGGCGGTGGCCAGAGAGCGCCCGACGCCGGGGTGCCGTTCCAGGTCGACGCCGATGGCGGGGTCGTACGCCGTTCGCAGGATCATCGCGAGCTCGTCCGCGGTGAGCCAGCCGCCAACGGTGAGGTCTGCTGCGCGCAGCGCCCGGATCAGGGCGGTCATTTCCTGGCGGAGCACCGTCGCCGCGCCGCGCATGCCGCCGCCCTGGGTGCGCACTTGACGGGACGCCGCGGTGAGGTCGAGGGAGAGGGCGATCGTGGTCGCATGGCGTTCACCGGCGGGCCCCGCCCGCTCGATGAGATCACGGTAGGTGGTCGCGGCCCAACTGCCGTCGTCGATGCCGTGCCGCTCCCACCACTCGGCCAGCCCGGTGCCGGAATCGGGCAGCGTGCGTTCCGACACCTGCAACCTTGCGATTCGCCCCGACCGGCACGCACCAGCCAGCACTCGCCCCCACCCCGTCACCCGTCGATGCTGCTCGCCCGGGTCAAGCAGGGCGAATGCCGGGTGCGACACCGCCACGACAGCGGTCAGCGTGCGTGCGTGCGGGTCGTGGATCATCACCGCCTCGGACTCCGGATCGTTCCACTCGCGGAGCGCGGCCGAGTCGCCCGGCAGCGACAGCGTGCCGATGGGGCGAGGGCGGATGATGCGGCGCCGGTAGGTGAGTTGTTCGTGGGCGGCACGCCACGTCCACCGACTGACGATCGGCACCCACTCGACGATCTTTCGGCCGCCGAGCGGGATGCCGGCGATCACCACTGCGGTGCCCCAGACCGGGCTCGTCCACAAGATGCCGGCGGCGCCCGAAGTGTAGAGCGCGGTGACGATGGTGAGCGTCCCGATCGACAGGGCGACCAACTGCGGCACCGACAGTCCGAGCAGGATGCCGCGCTGGGTCAGGCGGGAGAACTGCGCCGGCGCGAGTTGGTACTCAACGCGGTTCTGGTCAGTGTCCATGACTACACGCCCTGCCCTGCTCGTCCCACTGTTTGGGCAGCATCCGGGGACGGCACGGGAGCCCTGGGTGGCGCTGGCCTGGACACGGGTGCCGGTTGAGACGTGCTCGGGAGGACGGCGTCGCCGGCGGATTGCGTCTGGGCGTCTGCCGTCTGTCCGACCGCGCTGCCGACCTTCGGGCCGGCCTGGGCGGCGGCGCCGGCGACCGCCGCCCCGACGGCGACGCCCGCGGTCGCCACTCCGGCGCCGGCACCCGCGCCCGCGGTGCCGGCCGTGGCAGATGGGCCCACGCCCGCGGCACTAACGGCACCCGGACCGCCACTCGACGACGCGGGACCAGGTCCGCCGCCGCCCGACGTGGGCGCCGGTCCCGGGCCACCACGCGCCGCCGTCCCGCTGTCGCCGCTCGGGCCCAGGATCTTCTTCGCGCCTTCCGTCATTGGTGAGTTCGGCACCGGCACGGGCCGGTTCATCGCCGACTTCGCCTCCTGCTCGCTCGACATCGCGTGATATATGTCGAGCCCCACGAAGTTGAGGAACTTGTACGTGATGTATGGCGCGAAAGCGGCGATGAACATCAACACGATTCCGGCGATCGGATCGCTGACGGAGGCCAGATCCGCATCGATCGGCGCCGAGACCTGCGCGACAGCGACCAGAAAGATCACGACGAGCACGAGCTTCGACAAGATGAGGGCGATCACGAATGCGACCCACTTCGAGAACCAGCCTTTGGCGGCATCCCAGGTTGCGCCTGCGAGTGCGATCGGCCCGAAGACAATCGCCACCAGAAGCAAGGCTTTGCGGATGAGGAGGGAGAACCAGACGATCGCCGCGGCGCTGATCGCGAGCGCGGACAGGAAGATGGTTACAATCGCACCGACACCGGGGGAACCGACATTGAGCGCCGTGAGGCCCGCAGGCAACAGGGCGATGCGGTCGCCCATCCCCTTCATCGTGTTGCCGCTCGCGGTAACGACCCCGATCGCCAACTGATCGGTGATCTCCAGCAGCAGACCGGTGATGGTGATGATCACGAACGATCCGAGCACCGACTTGGCGACGCCGAGCGCGGCCCGGGAGAGCGCCGTCGGGTCGCGGTGCACGAGCCCGGAGATTAGCTGCAGGCAGAAGAACACCAGGGTGACGAAGACGGCGACGCCGAAGAGCACGTTGTAGACGTCGATGTAGGCCGGATCGGTGAGGTCGACGAGCGTGGTCGAATCAAACGCCGCCCAGACGGACTCAAAGAGCCACGCAGCGGCGGAGCCCATCGCTTGTGCGAGCCAGTCGAACGGCGAAGCGATCAGCGAGGCGGTGCCCTCCCCGACCGTGTTGCAGACCTCCGCGATCACCGGCACGTCGCACACGCTCATCTGTTACCCCGCTCGCATCGGAATCGGCGGTCAGACGGCTTGGTCGACGTTCCAGAAGAAGTTGATGAGTGTGACGGATGCCCCGCACACGATCGCCGCGCCGCACGACGCGAGCACACCGGTCTTTCCGCGCGAGGCCAGGTGCGGGTTGGACGAATTGGCCCCGAAGCCCCACACGATCGCCGAGATGATCAAAGCGAGCACGCTCAGGATGAGGCCCACGGTCATCACCGCGCCCACGATGACGCGCAGCTGCTCGATGCCGGGAAGGCCCGTCCCGTTCGGATCGATATCGACCACAATCAGCTCCCTAAGTCGGTTTGTGCCTACGACAGGCAGGAGCGCACGCTACCCCTCGCGCGTCCGCCGACCACAGAAGGTCGTGCCGACGTGTGTCGGACATGAGTAGCAGTCCTTCTGGGCTTCCGTCGCCTCCTGTCGGTATCTGCGGAATGGTTAATTCTTTGCCTCATGGGAGGATCTTCCTCGAAGGTGGGGGATTCGGTCTCGGACTCGTTCGCTAGCCTCGACTGTATGCCTGCCGTAGTTCGCATCCCCAGTGAGGTGGCCGCTGTGCTCCGCTACTACGTCTATGCGCTACGGGATCCGCGAGATGGCCGCGTCTTCTACGTTGGAAAGGGCAGCGGTGACCGGATCAACGCGCACGTCCGAGAGGCCGGCAAGGACCCCGAGTCCGAACGCGCGAAGCTCAAAACGATAAACGACATCGAGGCGGCGGGACTTGAGGTTGACCTGCTATTCCTCCGTACCGGAATGGAGAATGAGTCGAGGTCCTTCGTCGTCGAGCAGGCCGTGATCGATGCGTTCGCTGCAGATGGCCATCCGCTCACGAACCTTGTGCGTGGGCACCACTCGGGATCAGAAGGACTGGCGACACTGCCCGCTGTCGTTGCCCGTCACCGTGCGCTCCAGTGCCCGTCGATCGATAAGCCGGTGATAATGGTGAAGATCCAGAGCGGGTGGCGCCCAGACAGCAGTGACCAACAGGTCTTCGAACAGACTCGCGGTCACTGGCGCATTTCGCCGTGGGTGCGCGACCGCGCGCAGTTCTGCCTCGGCGTCGCGTATGGCGTGGTGCGCGGCGCGTATCGAATTGATGACTGGTTCCCGTCCGAACAGCCCTGGGATCAAGGCAAAGACCGATGGGGCTTCAACGGTGCTCCAGCGCCCGAGCTGGAGCATGTCGTCGGGACGCACGTCCGCGACGTGTTCGGCGGACGAGTGATGTACCGGCGCTACCTCGACGGCTATCCCGGCGCGGTCAAAGACTCATCCGATGATGATGTAGCGGCAGAGCCCTAGCGCAGGCAGGCTCGCATCGCGCCGCTTCCACGGATCTCAGTTCACGCGGCGACGCCGTCGGACTAGTGCTACTTGAGTGTAAGTCTCGGGTGTTTTTTCGACGTGGTGTGCCAGGCACGACACATGGAGCACGGGTGAACGCCGGTTAAATTCGGGTAACCGCGGCGTAGCAAGATCGACAGCGCCCGGAGCGCCTCTCTCGGATTTGAGTAAGACTTCTTTGTACAGTCGGACATAGCAGTGCATCCCTTCCAGATATGGGTTGGGGCCTGCACTGCAGTGGCCAGATCGTGCGATACCTCACCGGACCGCCGTCCCGATAACCTTACCCGCAACCCGAGCCCCGGCCCTGATGGCAGCGCATGGTGCGGGCGCAGACGGATGGCCGACGGTCAACAACAAATTCACAAACGCGACGGCGAGGCTAAATATGAGCGCAGCGCCGTGTGCGCGAGCCTTGGTCGGCTCCGTGCGATTCTGAGCACTGGGCCTGGCGTCTGCTTGTCAGAGAGTGGAGCCGACGTCGAGCAGGAAGTTGACCCAGGCGACGCCGGAGCCCGCGAGGGCCGCTGCGGCGCAGGCGACCCAGAGCCCGAGCCGGGCGCGGGTGGCGGTCTGGAAGTTGCCGTTCGCTGAGGCGAGTGCCCAGGTGACGCCGCTGGTGATCATCATGAGCACCGCGATGATGAGCACGAACGTCAGTAGTGCGCCGACGATGCTTTGCAATTCTTCTGCGCCGCCGACGGCGCCGAAGTCGGGGAAGATGTCCATCTCATTCTGCCTTTCGTTGTGTGCACCTGGCCCGAGCGACCTCTGCACCGGCCAGGCCGGTGGCGCCGTGCGCGGCGAGCCACTCCATCGCGTTGACGGCAGAGTTGCCGGCGCCGCCCGGGTGGATCTCGACGTGGAGGTGTGGGCCGGTCGACTTGCCTGCTGAGCCGACGTCGCCGATGTGCTGGCCGGCGGTCACGCTGTCGCCCGGCGCGACGTGGATGCCGTCTTCGTACATGTGGGCGTAGTACGAGGCGACGCGTTCGCCGCCGATCATGTGCTCGATGGTGATCAGTCCGCCATAGGTGCTCCGTTGCCCGGCGAAGCTGACGACACCGTCGGCGACCGCGAGGATTTGCGTGCCCGCTGGCGCCGCGAGGTCGCTGCCCGAGTGGAACCTCCGTTCACCGCTGTAGGGGTCGGTTCGCCATCCGAAGCTGTCGGTGTTCGTGTACGTGCCGGCGGGAAGGGGAAACGCGATGCGCGAAGTCTCGGGAACGGTCGGCCCCGAACCGGCCGGGCTCGCCGGTTGCGCCCGAGTCATTGCGGTAAGGATCGAATCCGCGACGGGCTGGTAGTTCTGGTACCGGTCCGGGTAGGCGCTGACTTCGACGGCCTGCGCGGTCGCACCCGGGTCGAGTAGGTGCCAACCGGCGATGTCGAGCAGCCCGCGGGGCGATCCTGCGTTGGGACCCGACGGTCCGCCGAAGAACGCCCGTGCCTGGTACTCCGGGTCCATGAGCTCGGCAACCGTTCCCCAGCCCGAGGCCGGGCGCATCTGGAAGAGCCCCAGGGAGTCGTGATCGGAGCCGACCCCGTCGTTCGGGAATCCTGCGGACTCCGGATACGCGCCGGTGTTGGCGAGCATGCGCAGCGTCGACTCGGTGAGTGCGGCCATCAGGGCGATGAGAACTCCCTCGCGACCGACGCCGGAAGTGCGCGAACCGACCGTCATAATCGTTGCAGCATGGGTCAGCTGCCGCTGGTTCAGGGTGATCGGTCGGCCGTCACGAGTCTGGGCGGTGAGCGAGTCGGGGATTGTGCCGACGACGAGCGATCCCGATCCGCAGGAGAGCGCAGCAGGATTCATCAGCGCGGCTACGGCAACGAGGCCGACCAGCGGGCTGGCCAGCACCAGCACCACGAGGAGTCCGATGAGTTTGTTCACCGCTCGGCCTCACTCCAGGGGTTGGTCGAGCTGCGAGAGCCGAAGGAGCCTGCAGGACTCTTGGCTCGGGCACACGATGAAGACCGTGAACGTCACCGTCCGGTCCGTGCGAACGACCTCGGTGTCCCACGTGCCCGCCCGATGACGAGTTCCGACCACCGTGAATGCCGTGGCACCTCGCGGTATCTGCCCCGCCGCCGCCTGGTCCAGCGCGGTCGACCACGCATCCGGCACGGCTATCGACTCGAGTTCGAGCCACTGTCGAGTGCCGTAGGCACCCAGTTGCGTCCACGATTCGACGCCGGGGAGGTAGCCCCGAACATCGGATGCCAGAGCGGCCGCTTCATCTGCATCGGCGACATCGACCAGCACCTGCGCCCAGTCGGAGAGATCGCCCTTGTGGCGGGTGTCCCAATTGAACAGTGCATGCGCGACGCTCCGAGCGAAGAGCTCGGCGTTAGACGTCAAGAGCACCGGCTGCGGCCGATCGGCGCGGGCCGTCGGTGTCGGTGAGACAGATGCCCCGGGCGCCGGCCGCTCCGGCTGGCTCGTGTCCGCCGGTCCGCGAAGCAGCCCGTACACGCCGATGACCAGGAGCACGATCAGGGCGATTCCGCTGCCGACGATCGCGATGACAAGCCGGCGCCGGTGAAAGAAGTGCATTGTGGACTCCTGAGGGTCAGGTCGTTGAGGGACGTCATCCAAAGCTGGTTGCCGATACCTGAGCCGCGCCGGGTGAGTCATCACGCAGCGAGCGCAGCATCTCGGCAAAGGCGATCGTGCCGGCGAGGGTCGCCTCGAACTGCTCGCACTGCTCGTCGGTCAGTGCAGACGAGATCTCGGCGCAG
>JBBQDC010000080.1:0-13117 GCA_038319305.1 Actinomycetales bacterium
CTCTGCGCACCCGACCACCGGCTGAAAACACTGACGAAGATCCGCTACACACGCGAACCCGACGACACCCTCATCGTCACCACACCCACCGGAACCACCGCCCGCACAGCCCCGAAGAAACCACTCCCCGACAACCCACCACTCTGACCAGCACTACCTCCCGGCCCAGCCCTACCTCTCACGGGAATCGGCACACAGGGAGGCCTTCATGGTCCGGAGACGCGGACCCAGGAGGTGAATGCCGGCGGCTCCGAACGAGACGGATACTGCTAGGGGGTCCCGAGAACAGCGACGGAGTGCGGCGCGAGCAGCAGCGTCGTCGAGGTTCGACTCTGGACCGCATCACCGGCGGACGCGAAAGATGCCAGCAGTACCGGCGCATCCGTCGGCACCTGTCGAGCCTCCCCGCCCAGGTTGAGCAGGATCTCGGTGGCGCCTCGGCGCAGCCGCAGCCACCTCTCGTTCTCGTCGAAGTCCACCGCAACCTGATCGAAGCGGGGGTCGGTGAAGTCCGGGCGGGACCGGCGCAGCCCGGCGAGGGTCTGGTAGAACCCGAGCATGCGGGCGTGCCCTGCCTCGGAAACCTCAGCCCAGTCCAGCACCGAACGGGCGAACGTGGCTGGGTCCTGCGGGTCAGGTACCAGGGCCGGATCCCAGCCCATACGCGCGAATTCGCCGATGCGCCCGGTGCGCACGGCCTCGCCGAGTTCCGGTTCGGGATGAGACGTGAAGAACTGCCAGGGCGTGCTCGCGGCCCATTCCTCACCCATGAACAGCATCGGCGTGAACGGTCCGAGCAGGGTGAGTGTGGCAGCGATCGCCAGCTGGCCGGCGTCGAGGGTCGCACTCAGGCGGTCGCCCGTGGCCCGATTGCCGATCTGGTCGTGGTTCTGGTTGGCGACGACCAGGCGCCAGGACGGCATCCGCTGCGTATCGATTGGCCGGCCGTGCGTGCGCCCGCGGAAGCTGGAGAAGGTACCGTCGTGGAAGAACCCGTGGGTGAGAACCTTCGCGAGGGCGCCGAGCGGCTCGAAGTCGGCGTAGTAGCCCGTGGTCTCGCCCGTGACCGCGACGTGAACGGCGTGGTGGAAGTCGTCGCTCCACTGGCCGGTGAGCCCATATCCGCCGCTGTCCCGCGGCGTGATCAGCCGTGGGTCGTTGAGGTCAGACTCGGCGATCAGGCTGAGCGGGCGTCCAGACGTGGCACTCAGCACCTCGACGTCGGCCGCGAGTTCCTCGAGGAGGTGCAGGGCGCGGTCGTCGCGCAGGGCATGGACCGCATCCAGCCGGAGCCCGTCGACGTGGTAGTCACCGAGCCACATCAGGGCGTTGTCGATGATGTATCGGCGCACCGGGTCGGAGTGCGGCCCGTCGAGGTTAAGTGAGGCACCCCAACCTGTGTCGCCCGCTTCGTTCAGGTACGGGCCGAACTGCGGCAGGTAGTTACCGCTCGGACCGAGGTGGTTGTAGACCACGTCCTGGATGACGCCGATTCCGGCCTGATGGCAGGCGTCCACGAACCGTTGGTAGGCGGCCGGTCCCCCGTAGCCCTCGTGCACGGCGTACCAGAGCACGCCGTCGTAGCCCCAGTTGTGGGTGCCGTTGAACGCGTTGACCGGGAGGAGCTCCACGAAATCGACGCCGATCGAGGCCAGGTGGGCCAGCCGGCCCGTCGCGGCGTCGAGGGTGCCCTCCGAGGTGAACGTGCCAAGGTGCAGCTCGTAGATCGTGCTCCCAGCCAGCTGACGGCCGGTCCAGGCACCGTCCTGCCAAACGTGGTCGGCGGAATCGAACGTGCGGCTCTTCCCGTGCACACCGCCTGGCTGGTTTCGGGAGCGCGGGTCAGGGAAGGGCCCCTCACCGTCGATCAGGAATCCGTAGTCGACGGGCTGGGTCGCCGATCGGGGTGCGTGCCACCATCCGTCACCCCGCGGGGTCATCGCCAGCGTCTGGTCGGCGAGTTCAACCGCCACGGTCGTCGCGGCCGGAGCCCAGACCTCGAATTCAGCGGGCACGGTCGGCACCTTCCAGGTCGGTCACACGTGTCGGGTCGGTGCCGTCAAGCGGCACCAACAAAGCCACCGGGTAACGCCGCAACAGGTCTGCGACGCGCAGCGTGCCGCCCGGGTGGCATTCATTGGTCAGCAGGTTGACGACCGGCCGGCCGGCCAGCACCACGGTCGTGTCGCCCCAGCCGCCGACGGCCGCGAGCCCGAGGGGCAGCCGGGTGGCAATCGTGACGGCGCCGCCGCGGTCGAACGCGATCACGTGGTCGGCGGCGGCGCCGAACGCGGCGACCGGGCTGTGCCGGAAGAAGCGTTCCGGCTGATCGCGGCGCAGGCGCAGGGCGCGCGTGGTGACCAGCAGTTTTGCGGCGCCGGTCTCGTCGACGGGCGGCAGCCAGCCGGCATGCACGCGGGCCAGGTAGTCACGCCGCAGGGCGTAGTCAACCGGGCGGCGGTTGTCCGGGTCGACGAGGGAAGAGTCCCACAGCTCACTGCCCTGATAGACGTCGGGCACGCCCGGGGCCGTCAGCTGCACGAGCTTGTTTGAGAGCGCGTTGCTCCAGCCGGCCTGGCGCACCCGCTCGACGAACGCTGTGAGCGTCTGTGTGACCGTCGGGTCGTCGAAGGATGCGGTCACGAGGTCACGCATAGCCGCCTCAAACTCCGCGTTCTGATTGGTCCAGGTGGTCGAGGTTCCGGCCTCCCGGGCAGCCTTCTCCGCGTACGCGATCAGACGTTCCGGCGTGGCCGGCCAGGATCCGACGATGGCCTGCCAGAGCAGGTTCTCGAACGGTGCGTCGCCAAGGGGGGCGGCCGCGCGCAGGGTACCCAGGGTGCTCTCCCATTCGGCCGGGATCTCGGCCAGCACGCAGATGCGCGCGCGCACATCCTCGCCGCGTTTGGTGTCGTGGGTGGAGAGGGTCGTCATCGACGCCGGGAACGTGGCCTGGCGGGTCTGCTGGCGCCGGTGGAACTCGGCCGCGTTGACCGCGAACTCCCCTGGGTCGGCGCCGACCTCGTTGAGCGAGGTCAGCCGGCTGTATCGGTAGTAGGCGGTGTCTTCGACACCTTTCGCCATCACCATTCCGGAGGTCTGCTGGAAGCGCACGGCCAGCGGATGCCCTGGGTCACCCAGCAAGGGCAACAGATCCTGGATCGCGCGCCCGAGATCGGGTCGGCGCCGGGCAGCCTCGGCGGCAGCGTGGGCCAGCTCGTCGTTACCGACCGGGAGGTAGGAACGGTAGACCGGGAAGCAGGCCAGAAGCTCGGCCAGGGCATCGACGGTCGTGGCGTCGCCGCCGGGCACGAGGCGGGCCAGGCGCACCACCTCGGCCTGCAGGGTGTGATCAGCGATGACGCGCTTTCGCGCGTGCACCAGGTCAAGCCAGCTCGCCGGTGGCACAGTATTGGTCGCCGTCGCCGCCTCGGCCTCGGCCTGCAGCCGGGCCTCAAGCGCATCAAGCAGGCCCTGACCGGCCGGGTCGACGAGCAGCCGGTCGAAGTCGGCGAGGGCGTCGTACCCGGTCGTGCCCGACGTGGCCCAGCTGGTCGGCAGCTGTTCGTCGCCCTCGAGAATCTTCTCGACGAGCACGTATGCCCCGTCGGTGGCGTCCCGCAACCGATCGAGGTAGCTGCCCGGGTCGGCGAGGCCGTCGGGGTGGTCGATCCGCAGCCCCTGCACGAGGCCGTCTTGCACCCAACGAATGATCTCCCGGTGGGATTCGTCGAAGACCCACGGCACCTCGACCTGAAGGCCTGCGAGGGTATTCACGGAGAAGAAGCGCCGGTAGTTGAGCTGCGCGTCCGCGCGGCGCCAGTTGACGAGTTCGTAGTGCTGGCGGGCGTGCACGACGCGGGTGTCCGCGCCGTCGGCGGCGGTTCCCGGGGAGAGCGGGAACCGGTTGTCGTAGTAGCGCAACTCATCGCCGACGACCTCGAGGCGGTCGAGCTCGCTCCGGCCGTCCGCGTCGTCACCGAGCACCGGCAACAGGATTCGACCCTCGTTCGCGGCCCAGTCCACGTCGAAAGCTTCCGCGTAGCGCGACGCCTGGCCGTTCTGGAGCAGGTTCCACCACCAGAGGTTCCGGTGCGGGGTCGCGACGCCCATGTGGTTGGGCACGATGTCCACGAGGATGCCGCGCCCGGCATCCGTCGCCGCCGCCGCCAGATGGGTGAGCGCCTCGGCGCCGCCCCGCACCGGGTCGATGCGGGAATGGTCGACCACGTCGTAGCCGTGGTCGGAGCCTTCCTCTGCGGCAAGGAGCGGGGACAGGTAGAGCCAGTCCGTTCCCAGCTCGGTCAGGTAGTCGAGCACTCCCTCCGCGGCGGCCAGGTCGAACGCGGCCGTGATCTGCAGTCGGTACGTGTTGAGCGGAATCCTCACGGCTTGGCCAGGTGGGCCGGGTCGATCACGGAGATGGTCCCCGTCATCAGCCCGGCGAGGGAGGCCGCGACGGAGTGGTCCGGAGTGGTTTCCGGGGCGTCGTACGCCCGCAAGACCATAAGCGACCGCGAAGAAACCGTGTGCAGGGACCCGGCGGGCCGCGGGATCGCGTCGACGCCCTCCCCCGCCGTGTCGACGACGACCTCCCAGTTCGGAGCATATTCAGCCGAGGGCAGCGTGAACTCGACATCCTCGGCGTCCGCGTTGAAGCAGACCAGGAAATTCACGTCGGTCACCACCTGGCCGCGGGAGTCGCGCTCCCGGATGCCGTCCCCGCTGAGGAACATCGCGACCGTGCGGGTGAGGTGCTCATCCCAGTCCTTGGACTGCATTTCCTGCCCGTCGGGTGTCAGCCAGACGATGTCGCTCATCGGGTCGCCCGCGGTGCGGGCACCCGGGTGGCCGTTGAAGAAACTACTACGGCGGAAGGTCGGATGTTCCCTGCGCAGCCGGGACACGGCGGCCGTGAACTCGATCAGCGGGTGGTCCGCCTCGTCCCAGTGGATCCAGCTCAGTTCGTTGTCCTGGGCGTAGGTATTGTTGTTGCCGGTCTGCGTGCGGCCCAGCTCATCGCCGTGCAGGATCATCGGCACGCCCTGCGACAGGAGCAAGGTGGCCAGGTAGTTGCGCTGCTGACGGGCTCGTAACGCCAGGACCTCCGGGTCATCCGTCGGCCCCTCGACCCCGGAGTTCCAGGACCGGTTGTGTGATTCGCCGTCCTGGTTGTCCTCGCCGTTGGCGTCGTTGTGCTTCTCGTTGTAGGAGACCAGGTCGGAAAGGGTGAACCCGTCGTGCGCGGTGACGAAGTTGATCGACGCGACCGGGCGGCGACCGGAGTGTTCGTAGAGGTCGGCGGAACCGGTGATGCGCGAGGCGAACTCACCCAGCGTCGACGGTTCGCCGCGCCAGAAGTCGCGCACGGTGTCGCGGTACTTCCCGTTCCATTCCGTCCACTGGGCCGGAAAATTGCCGACCTGGTAGCCACCGGGTCCGACGTCCCACGGCTCGGCAATGAGCTTGACCTGGGACACCACTGGGTCCTGCTGCACGAGTTCGAAGAAGGTGGAGAGCTTGTCGACGTCGTACAAGTCGCGGGCCAGAGCTGAGGCCAGGTCGAACCTGAAACCATCGACGTGCATCTCGAGTACCCAGTAGCGTAGCGAGTCCATGATCAGCTGCAGCGAGTGGGGGTGGCGCACATTCAAGGTGTTGCCGGTGCCCGTGTAGTCCATGTAGTAGCGCTTGTCGTCGTCCATGAGCCGGTAGTACGCCTCATTGTCGATGCCCTTGAACGAGATCGTCGGGCCGAGGTGGTTGCCCTCCGCCGTGTGGTTGTACACCACGTCGAGGATGACCTCGATGCCAGCGTCGTGCAGGCTGCGCACCATGCCCTTGAATTCCTGCACCTGATTGCCGAGGTCACCGGTGGAGGAATACGCGTTGTGCGGGGCGAAGAACCCAATCGTGTTGTAGCCCCAATAGTTGTTCAGACCCTTTTCCTCGAGGGTGCCGTCGTTGACGAACTGGTGCACGGGCATCAGCTCGATCGCGGTCACGCCGAGTTTCTGCAGGTGGTCGATGACCGACGGATGCGCGACGCCGGCGTACGTTCCGCGCTGGGCCTCCGGCACCAGTTCCTGCAGCTGGGTGAGGCCCTTCACGTGGGCCTCGTAGATCAGGGACGCGCTGTAGGGCGTGCGCAGGGGCCGGTCGCCGACCCAATCGAAGAACGGGTTGACGACGACGCCGAGCATCATGTGCGAGGCGGAGTCCTCGTCGTTGCGCGAATCGGGGTCGCCGAAGTTGTAGGAGAACAGCGACTGGTCCCAGTCGATGGTGCCGCAGGTGGCCTTGGCATACGGGTCTAGCAGAAGCTTGTTCGGGTTGGCCCTGCTGCCCGCGGCGGGGTTGTAGTCGCCGTGCACGCGGTAGCCGTAGCGCTGCCCCGGCTGGATGAGCGGCAGGTAGCAGTGCCAGATGAACGCGCTGGATTCAACGACCTCGATGCGAGTCTCCCCACCCTGGTCATCGAAGAGGCAGAGCTCAACGCGGTGGGCGGCTTCACTGAACAGGGCAAAGTTCGTGCCGCTGCCGTCATACGTTGCGCCGAGCGGGTACGCAGTACCGGGCCAGGTTTCCAAAGGGTGCTCCTCGTGCTGTGGGTCTGTGCTGTCGGCTCACCGACCGCGCCGGTAGGCCCACAAGTACGCTACAGTCTGTCGCGCCCCGCAGAGACACGATCCGTGTTCGCGGGCGACCGATCCTGGGTATCCTGCCGCTGTGCACGCCGTCGTGATCGTCGCTCCGTCTCCGGTTCTCGGGCCGTGGGTAGAGTTCTGCGATCACCGGCTCACCTCGTCGGAGGCCCGGCCTGCAGCCACCAGATCACGCACGAGCGGGGCCACAGTCTGGGGAGAACCCACGAAGAGGGCGCCATCCGGGCCGGCGTCATGTTCGAAGCGCTCCCGGGTGACCGGACCCCAGCCGCGCTCGCGGCCGATCCGATCCTGCCTGGCCGCGTAGTGCGGCCGCGACGGCTTCTCGAACTGCGCCAGGGCCCGGAGATAGAGCTCGACCAGAGGCACGAAGGCCAGCGGTGAGCCGCCGATGATCGCCAGCATCAGCGGCAGGCCGTAGTGCGCCGCGCGCACGACGGACTGTGGGCTGCCGCCCACGCCGATCCAGGTGGTGAGGGAGCCGGATTCGGTGGGCGGGAACGACTCGGTGAAGGAGCCGCGGCCCAAGATGACCTCGGCGCGGCCGTTGGACAGGGCGTCGAGGGTGGAGAAACGCTGGAAGACGCGAACCGGGTCGTCGGAGCTGAGTACGGTAACGGCGGACCCGAGACGGATGCTGTGGGTCTGACCGGCGATCGCGGCGAGAACGACCTCGGGAGCGGAAACAGCGAAATCTTCTCGGTGGTGCTCACCGATCCCGAAGAAGTTCCAGGCCCACCTGATCGGCCAGCACCCCCTCGGCCACCACGTTGCGCAGTGTCGCCGCCTGGGACAACCGGGCTCCGGAGGCGTCGAAGGTGACGTCGCCGCAGGTGTCCAACCCAAGTTCGAACTTCTCATTCATCTGGTGCGTGCTCCTTGCCGTGGTTGATGCAATCGACTGAAAGTCTATGCAAATGCATTCAATAGGGGAACCGTGCCGGCGCGTTCCGTATTCCGTGAAGACGTATCCCCTGAGATGGCTTCCGAACGAGATCTCTTCGGGGCTTGTTTCGTCATGGCCTGAAACAACGGAGCCGCTCTGTGCGGCCTGGTAGAAAGGGACTCTGGTTATGGCTGACCCAGACCGGGGCTTGTTCGAACAAGCACTCATCGCCGAGAATTATCGCCGCTACCTGCAGCCATACCTCGTCGACCCCTGGTCCCGGCGCCTGGTCGAGTATGCCGGCGTATGGCGTGGGCAGACCGTGCTCGACGTTGCCGCCGGCACCGGGGCCGTGGCGCGTGCCGCAGCATCTGCTGTCGGGGCCGGCGGCCAGGTGATCGCCAGCGACATCAGCCGGGCCATGCTGGCCCTGCTGGCGGCGGACGTGACGGCCAGGCCGGAGCCCGGCACGGCACGAATCGACACGCTCGAATGCTCGGCCACGGAGATCAGCCTTCCCGACGGGGCCGTCGACATCGTCCTCTGCCACCAGGGGCTTCCCTCTTTGCCGGACCGCGTCGCCATCGCAGGTGAGATACATCGGGTGCTCCGCCCGGGCGGCACTGTTGCCGTTGCGGTCTGGGCGCTCGGTGAGCGATTGGAGCCGTTCGACAGCTACGCGACCGCAGTTCGACGGCATCTGTCCGACTCGCCATTCGCGCGGATGATGGCCGGCGGCACACTCTCCATGACGACAGAGGGAGTGGCCGCAGCGCTGACGGGCGGTGGATTCGACCGGGTCTCCGCCATACGGGAACACCTCACGGTGCGCTGGCCAACACCCCTCGACGAAGCCCGCGGGATCGCGGGCACTCCCTTTGGATCGGAGATCGCCGCGATGGGCCCGGATGCCTCGATGGCGCTTCTCTCCGAGCTGGAAACCACCCTGGCTGGCGCCGACGGAACGACGGTTCCGCACCCGCTGGTGGCCGTTTTCGGCCATGGAACGGCGGCCAGGTAGAGATCCGACGGCCGTCGCTGGTCCCGGCGACGGTGGACTGAGGAGAAGGACCGCCAGGTGCTGCTGCCAGCGTCGCTGTGGGCAGAATCTCCCTGACGTTGGTGAGGCAGGCAAGGTTGGGGATCTGCAGGCCGGGCCGCGAGCAGCACCGCCAGCAGGGCGACCGCGGCAACCAGAATGGCGCCGAGGGTCATCACTACGAGGCCGGGCTGCACAATCGACTGCCCGGCCAGGGCCTGCCCGGTGAGGATCGCGAGCATGCCCAGGTAGACGCTGATGACGATCCAGATGAGGCGCAGCCGGGTAGCGGATGAGCGCAGCAGCGGCACCCGCGCGGATGCAAGCTCCACAAGCAGCAGCGCCAGCGGGATCATCTGGAGGGCGTGCATGCCGACGAAGTGCGCCCCGGCGATGCCCTGGAAGCTGCCGAGCTGCGCGGCCGTTGGCCCGGTCATCAAGAAGGCGAGACCCATTCCGATCACGGCCACGATGGTTCCCGCCCGGATCGCGAGAGAGCGTGCCGGGTCCCCAAGGTCGGTGCGGAATAACTGTACCGCTGTGACCAGGGCCAACATCCACACGATCACGATCATGAACGCCATCACCGACCACAGCGTCGTCGCCAGCGGAGATGACACGGTGAAGTGGCTGGTCGTCCCCGCACCGGCGGCACCGACGATGATGACCATTTCGCTCGCGAGAGCGATGGTCGACACGGTGCCGATCCACCAGGCGAGCCGGCGGCGCCTCGCACCGAGCAGGCAGTGCTGGTCAGAGCGGAGCAGCCAGGCGAGGGTGATCGCGTAGATCAGCACGCTGATCGAGAATTTGAGTGGCTTCGCCCAGATCGGGGCGCCCGTGAGCGTGCGGGGGTCCACCAGCAGTCCGGCGAGGCAGACGAGCACACGGGCGGACATCGCGGCCGAAGCGACGAGGAGCGGACGATGCCAGATAAGGCTGGCGGGGAATGAGGTGTTCGACTTGGCTACTTCTGGTCAGTGGGTCCAATGGGGCGGGGTGGCGCTCCGTACCGCTCCGCGGTTACGTGCTCCTGAGCTGCGCGGCGCAGTGCTGAAAACAGAGTGTCGCCGAGCACGGTGCCGACGACGACGGTCTCAGCCTTCTCGGCTCGGTCGGAGCGGGCGTCGAGCTCGTCGATGTCGGCCAGAGCGGCGAGCATCGCGGCCGCGGCGTAGCGGGCAAACCAGCCGTGCGCATCCGCCTGGCCGATCGCCGCGTAGGTGTCGACGACCCGAGCGGCGGCCACGCGTCCGGGATTGTCGGGTGAGACGTGCCACCCGGCGGTGATGATGTCGATTCTGGCGAGAGCTTGCTCCGTGACCGTCACGGGGTCGATCTGGGCGGAGACGGCATGCTGGGCGATCTCAAACGTCTCCGGTAGTGATTTATCGGAGTCGATCGCGTCGATCACTTGCCGGGCGGCCGCGACGCTCAGCCCACCAACATCGATGATGCCGCGAATGAGACGGATGCGCTCCAGGTGCAGGTCGCCATACAGCGCCTGGTTGGGACCGGAGCGAACACCTCCCGGCAGGAGGTTCTCACGCTGGTAGTACTTGATCGTCGCGATCGGGAGCCCGCTCCTGGCGCTCAACTCTGCCATCTTCATGAGGTCGACCCGAGAGGCGACGGTGCCGTGTAGCTCGCAACGACCTCCGGAAGCGACCGCTCCCAGGGCGTCGCTGATACCCCGAGGAGCCGTTCGGTCTCGGCGGAGTCCGTGATGAAGGGAGCGGTGAACTGGTAGGCCGAGTCGTTGGCGGCACGGATGAACGGGACGAAAACACCCAGCAGCTTCAGGAGGGTGCGGCTGAGCGCGGCCACGCTCCCCCGCATGCCCGTGATTTCGTTGATTCGGACCGTGAGCTCCGCCCTGGAAAGGGGTTCGGCGGCCGGCACGTGCCAGACCCTGCCCCACGCTCCGCGGTAGTCGGCGGCGGACACGAGGGTGGCCACGATGTCGGCCTGGTAACACCAGCTGTGCGGCTCGTCCGGGCTGCCGAACGCGCGCGCCCGCTTGCCCGCGATCACCGGGCCGAAGAACGCTGATCCGAGTTGGCTGGTTTTGCCTGCTGCGGGGCCGAAATAGTCGCTCGCTCGCACCTCGACGACGTTGATGTCACCGCGCTCCTGAGCGGCCACCGCACTCTCCCAGCCTCGGGCGCGGACCAGACCCTTGGCCTCGGTCGGATGCTGCGGCGTCCTCTCCGTCATAGGCATCGGGCTACCCTCGCCGTAACCGTAGAGGTTGCCCATCAGCACCAGTCGCGCGGAGGACCGCTGCGCAGCGGTAATCGCAGCCCGGAACATCGGTGGCCAGAGCTCCGGCCAGCGGTGATACTGGCGAGGCCCGGTGGTGAGAAAAATGGTGTCCGCGCCGGCTGCTGCCGCGGCGAACGCATCCTGGTCGGATGCGTCAAGGGTGACGGTGCCTGCTCCCGGCACGACCGTGCCTGAACGAGTCGCGACGATGACACGGTCACCCCGCAGCACCAGGGCGCGGGCGAGGGCACCTCCGATGTAGCCTGCTCCGACAACGAGTTGGGTGACCATGACAGCTCTCCTTCGGATGGTGAGGCTCCCGTCGAGCGACCGAACCCTCACCACTTTCCGATAGTGAATATATCAGATAGCTACACTATCCGATAGCGCTGGTTTCAGCATTTTCCCTGCGGCGAACCGGGCAGAATGGGGTCAGGCGCCACGATCCGGTCGCCACGACAGGAGACCCCATGACCGAGCACGACCTCATTTCGCTCTGGACCAGAGCGCGCTGGCACATCATCGTCTCCCAGCTCGCGCCGACGTTCCTACTCACGGCGCTGGTGGCCTTCCTGTCCCTCGGTCTGGCGGAGGCCGCGCTGAGCGTGCGCATCGCGGCCGCTGGCATCCTGCTGGCCTCGGGCGTTCTCGGTGCGCTGGCGCAGATCGCGTCCGCGAACGAGGGTCTCGCTATCGTGGCGGACCTGCGCGCGTTGCCCGCGAGCAGCGCCCTCGGCCGCGGCATCATCGCCTCGGCGGTCTGGATCAACGTCGTGCGCTTCGTCACCCCCGCGGTCTTCGTCGTCGTCTACATCGCTCTCCTGGCGGCCCTGTTCCTGCCGTTCGCATAGCTAGTTCCGTGCAGGACCCGGCGTCAGGGCCCTAGACGGCATCCAGGTACATCCACCGGCGGCCCAGGCGAACGAACCGGCTGACCTCGTGCTGCTGCGAGGACGTGCCGCCGCACCGGCTATACGCGGTGAACTCCACCACCCCCTCGAGGTCGAACGGGCCACCCTGGGTGATCCGCCCGATCTCGAGGCGGAGCCACCGCACGTCGGCGTCGAGTTCCAGCGACTCGGGACAGGTGAGCGGATGCCACGTCGCGAGCAGGTAGTGTGACTCACCCACCGCGAAGGCCGAGTACCGTGACCGCATCAGCGCCTCGGCAGTGGGCGCGAACGCCTCTCCCCGGTGGAACCGACCGCAGCACTCGAAATAGGAGTTACCGCTCAAGCAGGGGCACGTCAGCGCGCGGGACGGGCGCTGCACGGGAGGCGAAATCTCTGGCACCCTTCCAGTATCGGTGAGACGCGACGGGCCCGGGTTTTGGAATACCAGACGAAGACGTTTAGAGTCAGCGCCACTATGACTGAGATCGCGATTGGCAGATACCGGCACTACAAGGGCAACCTGTATGAGGTTCTCGGCGTAGCCCGGCATTCGGAAACCGATGAGTGCATGGTGGTCTACACGGCTCTGTACGGGGAGCGTGGCTTGTGGGTGCGGCCCCTGGACATGTTCCTGGAGTCCGTGACCATCAACGGAGAGAACGTCCCGCGTTTCGCCCTGATCGACGGCACATCCTGACGGAACGGACTTACAAGACTGAAAAATAGAATAGGCCCCGACCGAAGTCGGGGCCTATTCACTGTGTGTTGCTCTGTGGTGGATCCGAGGGGATTCGAACCCCTGACCCCCTGCATGCCATGCAGGTGCGCTACCAGCTGCGCCACGGACCCAGATTGTGTTTCGGTACTTCCCCGAAACAACTTCTCTAGGCTACTACACGATTCGCCTGCTGCTGACCACCGCTACTCCGCGGCCTTCTGGGCGGGCAGTTCGATGGGGATGACGGGGCAGTCTTTCCACAGGCGCTCGAGCGAGTAATACACGCGCTCTTCCTCGTGGAAGATGTGCACGACGAGGTCGCCGAAGTCGACGAGGACCCAGCGTCCCTCTGCCCGGCCTTCGCGTCGGAGCGGCTTGTGGCCGGCCTCGGTCATCTTGTCTTCGATCTCGCCAGCGATGGCCACCACGTTGCGTTCGGAACGCCCGGTGACGATCAGGAAGATGTCGGTGAGAGGAAGGGGATTGGACACGTCAAGTGCGACGAGGTCCTCCCCCGCTTTCGAGTCTGCGGCGGCGGCGGCCACCTTGAGGAGCTCGAGAGCATGGGCAGAAGCGGTCATCGAATGAATCCCTGAGTTAGTGAAAGCGAAATGGATGGCATTAGAAAATCTTGAAGACGTAACCGGCCAC
>JBBQDC010000081.1:0-12870 GCA_038319305.1 Actinomycetales bacterium
GGCAGAGCCAGTTGCCGCTGAATTCGCGTTTGGGTGGGTCGGACGGGAGTAGTGTTGAAAAAGAGGGCAAGTCACGGTGCATCGTTGCATTAGCCGGAGCCTCGTGGTCCTGCTCTCTCGGCCCGACTGCGGGAGAGACACTTTCGCGGAGGGTGTCTCGATCCCACGAGGAGAGCAATCTACATGACAATTACTGAAGGTGTTCGAAGCGGAACAGAGAATGCCGGCCGGATTGACTTCGTCTCCGGCCCTTGGCAGGACTCGATCAATCTGCGCGATTTCATCCAACGCAATTACACGCCCTACCTTGGCGACGCGAGCTTCCTCGCTGGAGCGACCGCACGCACCACGGGAGTCTGGGCCAAACTGTCCGAGATGTTCCCCGAGGAACGTCGTAAAGGCGTTTACGACGTCGACGCCACCACGCCGTCGTCCATTACAGCCCACGCTCCGGGCTACATCGACCAGGCCAACGAGGTAATCGTCGGACTGCAGACGGATGCGCCGCTCAAGCGCGCCATCATGCCGTTCGGTGGTTGGCGCATGGTTGCCACCTCGCTCGAGACCTACGGCTACCCCGTATCTCCCGAGCTCGAGAAGATCTTCACCGACTACCGCCAGACCCACAACACCGCCGTGTTCGACGTGTACCCTCCCGGGGTGCGCCGTGCGCGCAACAGCCACCTGATCACGGGTCTTCCCGATGCGTACGGCCGTGGCCGGATCATCGGCGACTACCGTCGCGTCGCGCTTTACGGTGTCGACGCCCTGATCGCCGGCAAGAAGAACGACCGCGCCGAGCTCGACATGGAGCCCTCGACCGAGGACATCATCCGCGCCCGCGAGGAGAACTCGGAGCAGATCCGCGCTCTCAAGGAACTCGTCCAGATGGCGGCCTCCTACGGCTCCGACATCTCGAAGCCGGCCGTCACGGCCCAGGAAGCCGTGCAGTGGCTGTACTTCGCCTACCTCGGCGCGGTCAAGGAGCAGAACGGTGCGGCAATGTCGTTCGGTCGCAACGCGGCCTTCCTCGACGCCTACATCGAGCGCGACCTTGCCGCCGGCGCCCTGACCGAAGAGGGCGCCCAGGAACTCATTGACGACCTCGTCATCAAGCTCCGCATCGTGCGCTTCCTGCGCACCCCGGAATACGACGAGATCTTCGCCGGCGACCCGACCTGGGTAACCGAGTCGCTCGCCGGCATCGGTGAAGACGGCCGTCCGCTCGTCACCAAGACCACGTTCCGTTTCCTGCAGACGCTGTACAACATCGGCGCAGCACCGGAGCCGAACCTCACCGTTCTCTGGAGCGACGCTCTGCCGGAGGGCTTCAAGCGTTTCTGCGCCCAAGTCTCGATCGACACCTCGGCGATCCAGTTCGAGTCCGACGAGATCATCCGCGCCGAGATGGGTGACGACGCCGCGATCGCTTGCTGCGTCTCGCCCATGCGCGTCGGAAAGCAGATGCAGTTCTTCGGTGCTCGCGTCAACGCCGTCAAGGCGCTGCTGTACTCGATCAACGGTGGAAAAGACGAGGTCTCCGGTAAGCAGGTTGCCCCGGCGACCACACCGAACGCCGAAGAGATCCTCACCTACGACTCCGTGTTCCCGGCCTACCTCGAGACCCTCGAATGGCTCGCTGAGACCTACGTCACCGCGCTGAACTGCATCCACTACATGCACGACAAGTACGCCTACGAGCGCCTCGAAATGGCTCTCCACGACAAGGAGATCATTCGCACGATGGCCTGTGGCATCGCCGGCCTGAGCGTGGTTGCCGACTCCCTGTCGGCCATCAAGTACGCCACGGTGCGTCCGGTGCGCGACGAGACCGGCCTGGTTGTCGACTACACGGTTGAGGGCGAGTTCCCCAAGTTCGGTAACGACGACGACACCGTCGACGCCATCGCCGTCGACGTGATGGAGCGGTTCATGACAATGATCCGCAAGCACCCGACCTACCGCGATGCGATCCACACCCAGTCGATCCTGACGATCACGTCCAACGTGGTCTACGGCAAGGCAACCGGCAACACGCCGGATGGCCGCCGCAAGGGTGAGCCGTTCGCTCCGGGCGCCAACCCGATGAACGGCCGCGACACCCACGGAATGCTCGCGTCGGCGCTCAGCGTCGCCAAGCTTCCCTACAGTGAAGCGCAGGACGGCATCTCGCTGACCAACACGGTCGTTCCCAGTGGTCTCGGCCACACCAAGGAAGAGCAGATCACGAGCCTGGTCGGCCTGATCGACGCGTTCACGTCGGCGACCGGGTACCACATCAACGTCAACGTGTTGAACAAGGACACCCTCGAAGACGCCATGCTGCACCCGGAGAACTACCCGCAGCTGACGATTCGGGTTTCCGGCTACGCGGTGAACTTCGTCCGCCTGACCCGCGAGCAGCAGCTGGATGTCATCAGCCGCACGTTCCACTCGCGCTGATCACTGATATCAACGCGGCGACGCTGAGTAGGACGAGACAATGCCAGCAGTAAACCTCGGTCTGCCCAGCGTCGGCGCGGCCATCGCCTTGGTGGACGGTTCATCCGTCAGCAGTGAACAAGCCGAACTGGCTGAACTTCACCACCTTGAAATGGAAGCGATCCACAACGGATCGGTTGCCAGTGTGCACTCGTGGGAACTGGTCACCGCCGTTGACGGTCCCGGTACGCGAATGACACTCTTCCTGTCTGGGTGTCTGCTGCGGTGCCAGTACTGCCACAATCCGGACACGTGGAAGATGAAGGATGGGTTGCTCACCACGCTGGACGATCTCGTGGCCCGGGTCAAGCGCTATAAAGGCGTCTTCGACTCGACCGGCGGAGGGTTGACCATCTCCGGTGGCGAACCACTCATGCAGCCTGCCTTTGTGGCGCGACTCTTTGAGGAGTGCCACAAGCTCGGCGTGCACACAACCCTGGACACCTCCGGGTTCCTGGGCAAGAGCGCGTCGGACAAGATGTTGGACAACCTCGACCTCGTGCTGCTCGACGTCAAGTCGGGAATCCCGGAGACGTACAAGGAGGTGACCGGCCGCGACCTCGCTCCAACGATCGCGTTCGGTGACCGCCTGAGCGAACGGAACATTCCCGTCTGGGTGCGTTTCGTTCTCGTCCCGGGTCTCACCGACGCTGTCGACAACGTCGATGCCGTGGCCGAGATCGTGTCTCGCTGGCCGAACGTCCAGCGTGTCGAGGTTCTGCCCTTCCACCAGATGGGTGAGGACAAATGGGACCGGTTGGACATTCCGTATCCGCTGCACGGATCTCATCCTCCGGATGAGGCACTGCTGGTTCGGGTGCGGGCCCAGTTCGAGGCGCGGGGCCTGACGGTCTTCTAACCGCTACTACAGTTCGAATCACACCCGAATCAGATGAGGCGTGGCATTTCAACAGATGTCACGCCTTTTCTGCGCATTAAACCAGAGGATGTCGCCTCTCAAGCTGTGAATGCGCTTACAAAGTTAGTAAGCTGAGCATTACACAGAGGCACGCATCGTGCCGCAACGAAAGGCAACACAATGACCACCGCAACGGCATCCTCGCCCGTCACCATCAGCAGCAGGAAAGCCGGAGTGGTTCGACTTGTCGGAATTCTCGGACTCGTCGGCGGCCTCACCTTGCTGCTCGTCGGCGGGTTGGGCTGGGGCACGGTCAGCAGCCAGCTGGGCGAAGAGAATATTACGGTTGCCGAAGACGCGTCCTTCCTTGCGGGCGCACCCGTCGTCGGACCGTTCTCCGCCTATGCGCAGGCCGACATCATCAACCACCACGCCATGGAGGCCAGCGGTGGCAAGACCTACGCGCAGCTCGCGCAGGATGACCCGACTCGCCCCACTGTCATGACCGCCTCGCTCCTGCGCGCGTCGCTCTTCACCTCGATCCTCGCCTTCGGCGTCTCCGCCTTTGCGATGGGCGTTGGCATCCTGGTCGGCCTGTTCGGCTGGGCGATCCTGCTCCTCGTTCCAGGCAAGAGCACCACGGTCTAGTATCTCGATCTCGGGGCTCGGCAGCACATGCTGCCGGGTCCTTTTTCTTTGCGCAACCCCCTAGCCGTCGAGTGAACCTCAGGTTTGCATATTGGTAGGCCCGATTGGGCCCCAGAGATGCTGGGGGTGGTGCAATGGGTTCGTCGGGACTCACGAAGCGCAGGACTGCGTGGGGCGTTGTCAGCGGCCTGCTGGGCCTTGTGACCATGAGTGCCGTGGCCGGGCTGCTCGTCGCCGCAGCGGTCACCCCGGTCGTCGCACTCTCCAGTCTCGGCGCCGCCAATACGATCACCGTGTTCGAGAACCTGCCGGGCTACCTGGACATCGCACCACTCTCGCAAAAGAGCAACGTCTATGCCACCGAGAATGACGGCACACCTGTGCTGCTGGCCTCCTTCTACGATCAGAACCGCATCGAGGTCGACTGGGACAAGATCAGCCCCTATGTGCGGGATGCCGTCATCGCCGGGGAGGATCCGCGCTACTACGAGCATGGCGGAGTCGACGCCCAGGGCACGTTGCGTGCGGTGGTGACGACGGCCCTTGGGGGGGTCACGCAGGGTGGGTCATCGATCACCCAGCAATACGTCAAGAACGTGCGCGTGCAGAAGTGTGAGCGCGAGCCGGACGACCAGCTGCGGATGCAGTGTTACGACGCGGTCACCGCAACGACCCCTGACCGCAAGATCAAGGAAATGCGCCTCGCGATCGGGGTGGAAAAGAAGTTCCCCAAGAACGACATCCTGCTCCAGTACCTCAATATCACCGGATTCGGCGGCACCGTCTACGGTATCGAGGCTGCGGCGAACTACTACTTCAGCACGACGGCCGCGCAGCTCACCCTGCCGCAGGCCACAAGCCTGGTGGCGATCGTGAACAACCCGGCCAAGTTCCGCCTCGACAACCCCGGCAGTGAGGCCAACGGGGACGCCAACGGTTATGCGGTCAACAAGGCGCGCCGGGACTACATCCTGCGCGAGATGCTGCGGTACCAGAAGATCACCGAAGCGGAATTCCGGGCTGCCGTGGACACGCCGATCCAACCGGCCATCAAGGAGCCGAGCACCGGCTGCCAGACCGCAGGGGGCAGCGCCTACTTCTGCGACTACGTGACGCACCTGCTCCGGAACGACCCGGTCTTCGGGGAGGACGACGCGACCCGCCTGCAGAACTTCCGACGCGGTGGCTACGACGTCTACACCACCCTGGACCTCGATCTGCAACGGGCGGCGGAAGTGACCATGGCAGCCAATGTGCCGATGGAGTACCCAGGCTGGGATGTGGGCAGCGTCATCACGAGCGTGCAGGTCGGCACCGGGCGCGTACTGGCCATGGCTCAGAACAAGCGGTATAGCCAGGACCCGACCGTGCAGGCCACCAGCGCCACCTACACCGGTGTGAACTACAGCACCGACTATGCCGAGGGTGGTTCGAGCGGGTTCCAGCCCGGGTCAACCTACAAGGTCTTCACCCTGGCGGAATGGCTGAAGACGGGCCATCAGCTGAATGAGCGTGTCGACTCGGCGCGACAGGCCAATTGGGGCACGTTCAACGACAGCTGCCGTGGGCCGCAGAACTATGATTCGCAGAATTGGAACCCGA
Source organism: Actinomycetales bacterium (assembly GCA_038319305.1). Lineage (GTDB taxonomy): Bacteria > Actinomycetota > Actinomycetes > Actinomycetales > Microbacteriaceae > Cryobacterium. Next base: position 5,591 of record JBBQDC010000081.1, read on the forward strand.
AAAACGACGCAGGGGAAAGTGGCCGCAACTACAGCGCGCTCGAGTCCACGCTCGGTTCGATCAACACGGGCTTCATCGGGATGGCGAAGAAACTGGACCTGTGCGGCATCCGTCAGACGGCCGAGGCTTTCGGCGTGCATCGCGCCGACGGCAACCCGCTCGTGCAGACCGCGGCGGCCGTGATCGGAACGAATGAGGTGGCGCCGCTGACCATGGCCGTTGCGTTCGCGGGCATCGCGAACCGCGGGGTGACCTGTTCGCCGATCGCGATCGAACGCATCGTAGGCGCGGACGGCGCCGATGTGCCCGTGCCGGAATCGGTGTGCTCCGCCTCGGTCGACCAGACGGTGGCGGCCGGCATAGTGTACGCGATGCGCCGGGTGATGACCGACGGCACGGCGCAGCAGTCCTGGGGTGGCACCGCTCCCCGGGTGCCTCTGATCGGCAAGACCGGTACCACTGACGGCGGCAAGGACACCTGGATGGCAGGGGCCAGCTCGAAGGTGGCGACCGTCGCCGCCGTCGTCAGCGTCACCGGGGAGGCCCGTCAGCGCTCCATCAGCTTCGCCAGCGGCCCTGCCGCCACGGCCAGACACCGGATGTGGCCGGCCGTCATGTCGGTCGCGAACGCGAAGTACGGGGGAGACGAGCTGATCGAACTCGGGCCGACCCCGGTGGTCGTCCCGGTGGGGAATTCCAGGGATTCCGAAGATGAGGAATTCTAGAACGTAACCTCGAGAGAGGTTACAGCGTCACCGCGGCCGCCTGCGTCACCGTGGGTTCGCAGCGGCGACGGCGATGAGAGCTTCGTTGTGCTTGAGAAACCCCGGTTTCCACGGTGGGTCGAAACGGGCGAAGTAGGGCGTGCCTTCGGGCAGGAGACCCTCGCGGCGCACGGCGTCGACCAGGAGGGCGCCGTTCTGCGCAAATCTCTCCTCACTCCAACTGCCGCTGAAGCGGCGGGCGGCGACCGTGCGCTCGGGAACCTCCTTCGTGCTGACCTGCGCATTGCGGGGAACGGGTACTTCCGCGGCCGGCATCCCGTCGGGGAGTACGAAGCTGACGGTGTGGCTACGCGGAGTCGCAGTTTCCTGGATCACCGGCGCGGTCATCGCGATGCGCGTCGACGTCTGGTTATTGCCGCTGATGTACTGGAAGAGCGGCCCGAAGCCGCGGTTTCCGGCAGTGGCGAAGTCCCCGGCCACCTCGACCTGCACCAGCACGGTGCGGGGATAGTGACGCAGTTCGAAGTCGGCGTATTGACGGAGCACGTCGAAGCGCTGTTTCTCGGTCATGGACAACAGTTTAGGCGTCGGTCAGGCGCTGCGTCGGGGCCAGAGATGGTGCACATTGGTGGTGGCCAAGGCAGCCAATTCGGCGGCCAGCTCATCCGCCAGGTCGTGGGCACGGTCGGCGGTGCGGGCGGCCGCCTCGCTGGCGTGGCGCAGCTTGACCCGACGGGCGACATCCGTGAGGTCCCACAGGTTCTCGCCCGTCACGGAGACGCCCTTCGCGCCGGACCGCCGGGTGCGGCCGCGCACCAACATCTGGCTGGTGTGGAACACCGGACCGCCGATGCGCTCCTGGGCGTCGTGGAAGAACACGACGTTCGAGACCGGTCCGGTGCCGTCGTCGAGACTGACGAAGACCACCCGGCGCCCGTTCCGCATCGGCGGTGTGTTCGTGGCCCGGCGCACCCCGGCCAGGAGCACCTCGGTGCCACCGGGCAGATTGATCAGTTCGGAGGCCGGCGTGACGCCCAGCTCGGTGAACAGCGGGTAGAACCGGGTCATCTGGTGCCCGGACACCGCCAGACCCAGGTCTCTCAGTTCGAGCTCGGTCTGGCTACGCCCGCGCAACTCGAGCGAGGTCACCGCGTTGAACCGGGACCCCTCGTATTCGAGCACCGGCAGAGGCACATCGAAGGCGAGCTGGTCGTCGTGGATAGTGACCGCGGTACCGCGGAGGGACTGGATGTGGGCGAGTAGCTCGTGCCGGCGGGCGCGGTCGTGTTCGATGAAGCTGTCGAGCGCCCCGACCCGCGCGAGCGCCTCGAACGTGCCGCGCCGTGGGCGCACCCGGTCGCGGAAATCCTGCAGCGAGGTGAACGGCTGGTGGCGCACGATGCGGGCGCGTTCGGCGGCCGTGCACCCGGAGAGCTCGGGCAGGGCGAGACGGATGCCGCGCCGGCCGTCGTTGATCTGCTCCACCCGGTAGTCGAGGGCACTGTGTTGCACGTCGAGACTCAGCACCGGCACGCCGAGCAGCCGAGCCTCGGCCACGATCAGGTCTTTCGGCCACATGCCGGGGGCATGGGTGAGGAGTCCGGCCAGGAACACCGCGGGGTGGTGGGTCTTCAGCCAGGCGGACTGGTAGGTAGGCAGGGCGAACGCCGCCCCGTGCGCCTTCGCGAACCCGAAGCTGCCGAACCCGGCCAGCACCGTCCAGACACGGTCGATCACGGCGGGGGGGAAACCGCGCTCGAGTGCATGCTCCCGCACGTACTCCTCGATGCGGGCAAGCTGCTCCGGTTTGCCGAGGTGGCGGCGAAAGACATCCGCTCGGCCGAGCCCGCAGCCGGTGAGCTCGTCGAACAGGTGCATCACCTGCTCGTGGAAGATCACCACACCCTGGGTCTCCCGCAAAAATGGTTCGAACCGCGGGTGGATGTAATCGGGCATCACCTCCCCGTGCCGGGCCTGGAGATAGTGCAGAGGCATATTGTTCTGCATCGGACCGGGCCGGAACAGCGAGATCTCTACGGTCAGGTCGTTGAAGACCTCGGGCTGCAGCTTGCCGACCAGCTCCATCTGGCCCGGCGATTCGATCTGGAAGATGCCGAGGGTGCGGGTGGAACGGATCAGCTCGAAGGTGGCCGGGTCGTCGAGTGGAATGCGGTCGAGGTCGATGGTCTCGCCCGACAATCGGTGGTGTTCCTCGACGGCGTGGGCCATGGCCGACTGCATGCGCACACCGAGAATGTCGAGCTTGATCAGGCCCATCGGGTCCATGTCATGCTTGTCGAACTGGGACATGGGCAGCCCCATGCCGGATGTCTGCACGGGCGTGCGGTCGAGCAGGGACGCGTCGGAGAGAATGACCCCGCAGGGGTGAACGGAGATGTGCCGGGGGAGACGGTCGAGCTTGATGGTCAGGTCGACCAGCAGATCGAGCTGCGAGGATGCGCGCACCTCGGCGGCCAGCGGCTCGAGTTCGGGCTTCTCGGCCAGGGCGCGGCGGAAGTCGCGCGCGTTGAAGCGCCACATCTGTTTGGCCACCGCGGCGACCTGCTCATGGTTCATGCCGAGGGCCAGGCCGGCGTCGCGCACGGCCCCGCGGCCGCGGTAGGCGTTCGTCATGGACATCAGTGACACCCGGTCGCTGCCGAAGGTGTCGAAGAGTTTGCGGTAGATGTCGTGCCGCCGGGCCGACTCGACGTCGAGGTCGATGTCGGGCAGGGTCTGTCGCTCGGGAGAGAGGAATCGCTCCCAGAGTAGCCCGTTGGAGATGGGCTCGACGGAGGAGGTGTGCAGGGCGTAGTTGAGCACCGAGCCCACCCCGGACCCGCGCGCCTGGATGCGGATGCCCATCTCCCGGATGATGTCTGCCACCCGGGCGACGGTAAGGAAATAGCTGGCGAAACCGAGGTAGTCCACCGTCTGTAGCTCGTGCGCGAGGCGGGCGTGCGCCGCATCCGCCAGCGACCTTCCCGCAGACGACGTGGCCGGATAGAGGTCGTCGACGCCGGCCCGGGCCCGGGCGTGCAGCTCGGTGAGCGGGTCACCGCTGACGCCGATGATGCGCGCCTCCGGCATGCGCGGGCGGCCGAGGCCGATGTCGGAGTCCGGGTCGAGGCTGCACCGCTCGGCGAGCTGCTCGGTGTCGCGGAAGAGCCGGTCGACGGCGCCGTCGTCGTGCAGTCCGGCATCGACGACCATGCGCGCCACCTGTCTCATGGCGGCCTCGGGTTTCAGCCAGGCCTGACCGTTGGTCTGCAGCTGCTCCAGGTTCGCCAGCGCCGTCAGGGTGCGGGCCGCGTCGGCCAGGTCGGCGGTGACGGCCTCGTCGGGGGTGCCGTAGCGCACGGCGTTGGTGAGTACCGCGGGCAGCGCGGCGTGCTCGAAGAGGGCGAGCATGCGGGTCGCCGGCGTCACGCTGCCGGGAGTGCCCGGCTCCGCCAGATGGCAGACGATTTCCCCGGCCACCGATTGCGGCGGCAGGGCGCGCAGCCACGCGGTGAGGCAGGCGCCGGCCGCGTCGGTGTCTCGGCGCTCGACCGCGGCGCCCACATCGGAGGTAGGGCCGAGCAGCACGGTGAGGCAGCGGAGCCCGGCCAGCTCGGCGAGGTGTGAGCGGGCGATGCTGGGTTGCCCCGAAGCGCTGTGCCCGGAAGCGCTGTGCCCGGCACTGTTGTGAGCGGCACTGTTGTGAGCGGCACTGACCGCCCGGCAGAGGGCCGCGTAGCCTCGACCATTCATATCGCCGTGGGCGAGCACCACGACCCGGCCCAGCGGATGCCCGTCGTCGTCATGCACGGCGAGGTCGGCCCCCAGCCCCGGTCGGATGCCCGCGGCCGCGCAGGCGCGCACGTGCTTGACCGCGCCGTAGAGACCGTCTCGGTCGGTGAGGGCGAGGAAGGAGCCGTTCTGCGCCTGCGTCTGCTCCACCAGCACCTCGGGCAGAGTGACCCCGAAGTGCGTGGAGTAGGCGCTTGCGACGTGGAGGTGTGCGAACATGTGTGTACTCCTCTGGCGGGCAGGTTGACGGATGTTACATCGAACAAATGTTCGATGTAGGGAGTGTACGTCACGCAGCCGCCACGCGCCACCGGCAGTCTGGCTAGGCTGGGTTGCTCAGCCGCTGTTTCGACTCTGATTCAGCTGGGATGCGTCGCCTCGTTTGGAGATTCACCATGACCCCACCTGCTTCGTCCTGGACGGACTATCTCGGCCGGGCCGCCATCCGCTCCGGCCAGACCCTGCTGGTCCTCGCCCTGCTGGTGGTGGCCATCTACGGGATCACACAGCTCAAGCTGGTCTTCATTCCGCTCCTGCTCGCGCTGATCGTGGCGTCGGCGCTGCGTCCCTTCGTGCGGTTCCTGCTGACCCATGGTGCGAACGACACCCTGGCCGCGGCGATCGCCCTGATCTCGGGCGTTGCGGTCTTCGGCGGGATCATCACCCTCGTCGTGTTCGGTATCCGTGGTGAGTGGGACAGCCTGTTCACGTCGGCCAGCGAGGGGCTCGACCACCTGCAGGAGCTGCTCACCAGCGGCGCGTTGCCGATCGACTCCGCCCAGCTCGATTCCGTGCGTGAGTCGGTCATCGACTTCGCCACCAGCAGCCAGTTCGGAACCGGCGCCCTGGCTGGGGTCTCCGTGGCCGCCGAGATCGTGGCCGGCCTGGTGCTCGGCCTCGTCGTGCTCTTCTACTTCTTGAAGGACGGTCCCCGCATCTGGAGCTTCCTGATCCAGCCGCTCGGCGGCCGGCGGCACGAGCGGGCCGTGCGCATCGGGGTCAGTAGCGTCGACGTGTTCGGCAACTACGTGCGCGGCACGGCGATCGTCGCCTTCGTCGACGCTCTGTTCATCGGGATCGGACTGTGGATCCTGCAGGTTCCGCTCGCGCTGCCGCTCGCTGTCATCGTCTTCGTCGGCGCCTTCATCCCCATCGTCGGAGCGACGGCCGCCGGCATCTTGGCCGCGCTGGTGGCCCTGGTCACGAACGACCTGACGACCGCCCTGATCGTGGTTGTGATCGTGATCGCCGTCAACCAGCTCGAGGGCAATTTTCTCTCCCCGGTGGTGCTCGGCAAGTCGCTCCGCCTGCACGGCCTCGTGATCCTGTTGGCCCTGACGGCCGGCACGATCCTGGGCGGCATCGTCGGCGCGATTATTTCGGTGCCGATCGCAGCCGTGGGCTGGGCCGTCATCAAGGCCTGGAACACGCCCACCCCGCCGCTCGTTCCGGTTGAACCGGTCGAGCCGGATGAGCCGGTCGAGCCCGGCCTACCGGTCGGGGCGGCAGGCGCAATCAGCTGAAGACGCCGTCCCGTTCCCATTCCGGCGCGTGGCCGAGTCCGAGCTCCTGGTCGCCGAGCGGCGCGAAGTACGCATCGACGGATGCCTGCGTCACCTCGCCGAGGGTGGCCGGCGACCATCGAGGGTTTCGGTCCTTGTCGATGACCTGGGCCCGGATTCCCTCCTGCAGCTCGCGCCGCTGCAGAAAACGCAGGGTGACCCGGTATTCCTGGTCGAGCACCTCGTCGAGCGTCGGGAGTCGCCGGGCCCGGCGCAGCGAGGCCAGCGTGACCGCGAGGGCCGTCGGCGACCGGGTGAGGATGAGGGCGGCGGCCTCGCGGGCGGCCTCCACGGGGGAGTGCTGCAGGGCAGCGACGATCGCGCCCACATCGTCGGACGCGTAGCAGTCGTCAATCCAGGCGCGCTGGGTGAGGAGGGCGGACGGCGGGGGAGTCTCAGCGAGTGCGCGGATCGCCTCGGCCGCGCCGGTCCCGGCCAGGGAGCCGACCAGGGCCGGGAGCCGGTCGCTCGGCAGGAAATGGTCCGCCAGACCCAGCGCGATGGCATCGGAGCCGGAGGCCAGGGCCGCGGTCAGGGCCAGATGGGTGCCGAGCTCGCCGGGAGCTCGGGACAACAGCCACGTTCCGCCGACGTCGGGCACGAAGCCGATGGCCGTCTCCGGCATCCCCAGCCGCGTGCGCTCGGTCACGATCCGGGTGTTCGCATGGGCGGAGACGCCGACCCCACCGCCGAGCACGACGCCGTCCATCACCGCGACGTACGGTTTCGGATACCGGTGGATCGCGGCGTTCAGGTGGTACTCGTCGGCGAAGAACCGGGCGGCGGCCGCGACTGAACCATCCGAATCCGAATCCGAATCCGAATCCACTCCCGCGCCACCGCGGTAGATCGACACGATGTCGCCGCCGGCGCAGAGTCCCCGGGTGCCGCTGCCGGTCAGCAGCACCGTGTCGACGCCCTCGTCGTCGGCCCAGTCGGCGAGCTGTGCGGACATCCGTCGGATCATCGCGTGGGTCAGGGCGTTCAGGGCAGCCGGGCGGTTCAGAACGATTCGCCCGAGCCGCCCGTCGCGGCTCAGCAGTAGGTCCGGCCGGTCATCCATGAGCGGGAGCATGAACCCCACGGTACCGGCTGGTGATCAGAAGCGGGCGAGCAACTCCGCCTTCTTGGCGTCGAACTCGGCGTCGGAGACGATCCCGGCGTCGCGGAGCCGGCCCAGCTGGAGCAGGTGGCCGACGGG
>JBBQDC010000082.1:0-12519 GCA_038319305.1 Actinomycetales bacterium
ACCAGGTTGACCCCGGCGCGCATCAGGGTCGCCTTCATGTCCTCGGACTGCTGCCGGGCCAGGGCCAGGAGCCGCTTGTTGACCGCCGCGAGGTTGATGGCCACCTCAGGGCGGGCCGGCTTGCCCTTCTCACCGCGCACGAACAGCTGCACGCCGAGTTCGGTGGCGTCATGGATCGAATTGGTGGCCTCGGCCGTCGCGATCAGCGACTTGGATGGGACGACATCCGTGATCACGGCCGACCCGCCGATGCCGACGCGCTCGATCAGGGTGACCTCGGCGCCCTGCTGGGCGCCGGCAAGGGCCGCCTCATACCCGCCGGGACCTCCGCCGAGGATAGCGATGCGCTGCTTGCGTTCGAAGTCGTAGGCCATGGTCATATTCTCCCGCCCGGCGCGCCCGCCGCCAAACCCCGCTCCTCCGCTCGCCCGCCCGCGAACCAATTCGCCGAGATTTCGCCCGATTGTGACGTTCGCGCCCCTTTTCGACCTGGTTCTCGCAGAATCTCCATCGAAGTGGACAACGGGACGTCTCCGAAATCGGCGGGCAATTAGAATAGAGGGATGCTGATGACCGACATTAATCCGCTCGACGCGCCGGAAACCGACCCGTTCGATGTTGCACGAACCGCCGCTTCTGAGATCGCCGAGGCCACGGGCGTAGCCCACCACGACATCGCTCTGACCCTGGGCAGCGGATGGGGCAAGGCCGCCGACCTCATCGGCGAGACCACGCACACCCTCGACGCGCAGTACATCACCGGTTTCAGCGCGCCCGCCCTGGCCGGCCACGCCGGCACACTGCGTTCGGTGCTGCTGCCCAGCGGCAAGCGCGCCCTTCTGATCGGCGCCCGCACACATTATTACGAGGGCCACGGCGTTCGCCGGGTTGTGCACAGCGTGCGCACCGCCGCTGCCACGGGAGCGACGACCATGATCCTCACGAACGGTGCCGGCGGCATCCGGGAGACTTGGACGGCCGGCACCCCCGTGCTGATCAGCGACCACATCAATCTCACGGCCGACTCGCCCCTTGAGGGTGCGACCTTCGTCGACCTGACCGACCTCTACTCGCAGCGCCTCCGCGACCTGGCCCGCAGTATCGCCCCGTCCCTCGACGAGGGCGTTTACTGCCAGTTCCGCGGCCCGCACTACGAGACACCCGCAGAGGTGCAGATGGCCAAGACCATCGGCGGCCACATTGTGGGCATGTCGACCGCCCTCGAGGCGATCGCCGCCCGCCAGTCCGGAATGGAAATCCTCGGCCTGTCGCTGATCACCAACCTCGCCGCCGGAATTCAGCAGGAGCCGCTCAGCCACTCCGAGGTGCTCGAGGCCGGCCAGCTCGCCGAGCCCGTCATCAGCGCCCTGCTCGCCCGGATCGTGGCCGCACTGTGAGCCTCGACAACACTGGCCCGCACAACGCCGGCCCGGATGCCCCTGCCGGAACAGACGGTCGTCATGCGTCCCCTGCGAACGACGCTGCTCCGGCCGACTCCGGCGACACCGAGACACTCCTGCCCGACACGATGGTCATCAACACCATTAGCGCCGACACCGAGAACGACGTCGAGGCCGAGACCGACACCGCTCCGGCCACGGATCCCGCCCCGACGGTCATCGCCGTGGCCAACGCCTGGCTCGACCAGGACCCCGATCCGGAGACCCAGGCCGAGCTGCGCCTGCTGCTGCGCGGGGCAAGCGACGGCGACGCCGCCGCTCTCGCCGAACTGCACGCCCGCTTCGACGAGCGCCTCGCCTTCGGCACGGCCGGCCTGCGCGGCGCCATCGCCGCCGGCTCCAACCGGATGAACCGCGTGCTCGTCTGCCAGGCCGCCGCCGGCCTCGCCGCGTTCCTGAAGAAGAACACCGCCCCCGGCCGGGTCCCATCGGTCGTCATCGGCTACGACGGGCGCAAGAACTCGCAGATCTTCGCCACCGACACGGCCGCGATCATGGCCGGAGCCGGGGTTCGCGCCATCCTGCTGCCTCGCCTGTTACCGACCCCCGTGCTGGCCTTCGCGGTACGCCACCTCGACGTCGGCGCCGGCGTCATGGTCACCGCCTCGCATAATCCGCCCAACGACAACGGCTACAAGGTCTACCTGGGCGGCGCCAACCAGGGCTCCCAGATCGTCTCCCCCGACGACGCCGATATCGCGGCCGAGATCCTGCGCGTCGCCGCGGAGGAACGGGTTCCCGACCTGCCCCGAGCTCCCTACGAGACGTCCCCGGAGTCGGTCGTGCAGGCCTACATCGACGCGACTGCGGGTCTCGCCCGCCGACCGCGCTCGCAGGTCAACACCGTCTACACGGCCCTGCACGGCGTCGGCTGGGACACCACCCGCCGGGTGCTCCAGGCCGCCGGCTTCGACCTGCCCACCCTCGTCGACGCCCAGATCGCACCGGATGCCGCGTTCCCCACCGTCTCGTTCCCGAACCCCGAGGAACCCGGCGCGATGGACCTTGCCTATGAAACGGCCCGGGAGGCCGGTGCCGAATTGATCATCGCCAATGACCCCGACGCCGACCGCCTCGCAATCGCGATTCCGGACGAGGGCTCCTCGACCGGGTACCGTCGCCTCTCCGGCAACGAGGTCGGCGCCATCCTCGGCTGGCGGGCCGCGGAGCTCGCCGCGAGCGCCACCGGCGACGGCGGCGCCACCGGCGCCCTCGCCTGCTCCATCGTCTCCACCCCGGCACTGGAGGCCGTGGCGAAGGCCTACGGGCTGCGGTTCACCGACACCCTCACCGGCTTCAAGTGGGTGTCGCGCGCGCCCGGCCTGATCTACGGCTTCGAGGAGGCCCTCGGCTACCTCGTGAATCCCGAGACCGTGCGCGACAAGGACGGCATCTCCGCCGCCGTCGCACTGCTGTCCCTGGTCAGTGACCTCAAGGCGGAGGGCGTCACCCTCGCCCAGCACCTTGACCGCTTCAGCGAACGTTTCGGCCACTTCGCCTCGGGCCAGATCTCGGTGCGCGTCACCGACCTGACCGAAATCGAGCGGGTCATGGCACGCCTGCGCGAGACTCCCCCGGCCTTCGTCGGCAGAATGGCCGTCGACTACATCGACGACCTCGCCGCCGGCTTCGACGGGCTGCCGCCCAGCGACGTGCTCCGTATCCGACTCGCCGACGGTTCGCGCGTGATGGTGCGCCCGAGCGGCACCGAGCCCAAGCTCAAGGTCTACCTCGACACCAGCAGTTCCGATGGAACGCTCGCCGAACGTCGGTCGGCCGCCGAGGCCACCCTGGCCGAACTCGACCGGGGCATGCGCGAGCTGATCGCCTAGCGGTCGTCACAAGCAAGAAGGAGCGGTCAGCCCAGGGCGATTTCCAGCTTGGCGGCGAGTTCGTCCACGTCGAAGTAGTTGTCGACCACGATGATGTCGGCGTTGGTCCTGCCGATGGCCTCAACCAGCTCGGACGAGGTCAGGATGACCTGGGCATCCGCTCCGACCGTGCTCACCCCGGCGATGTCGGTGGCCGTCACGTCCGCCTCGATGTCGAGGCGCTTAAGCGCGCGCTCGGCGTTGATTTTGAGGATGGCGGAGGTTCCCACTCCCACCCCGCACAGGGCGACGATCTTCATGTGTGCTCCTTCGTTGATGTGGGCACGCCGAGCAGGGCACGGATGGCGTCGGCATCCGTGGCCACGGCGAGCGAGGGGATGACGTGCGCGTCGTTGAAGACGTTGGCCAGTTCGGCCACGAGCAGCACATGCTCGTCGGAACTGGTGACGGCGAGCCCGAGCACCACGCTGACCGGGTCGTTGTGCGGATGCCCGAACGCGACCGGGTCAGCCAGGGTGACAATGCTGAGCCCTTCGGAGTGCACGTCGGGGCCAGGTCGGGCGTGCGCGAGCGCCAGACCGGGGGCGATGACCACGTAGGCACCGAACTCCTCGATCACGCCGATCATGCGCTGGGTGTATTCGGGCGCCGTGGCGCCGGAGCGCTCGAGGGCGTCTCCGGCGGCGGTCACCGCGCCGCGCCAGTCATCGACGTGGACGCCGATCGCGATGGCGTCGATGGGCAGAGGTGGAAGAGGCATGGGAACTTTCACGGGGTTGGGGTGGTCGGCTTTCCAGAGTCGCTCAGACGTTTTCGAAGCCGGCAACGATGGCGTCGGCCAGCGCTTCGCGTTCGTCCAATGGCAGGAACGCGGCCTGCGCCGCGTTGAGCTGGAACACCTCGAGGTCGTCGATGTCGTAGCCGAACGCATCGCTGAGCAGCGCCAGCTCTTTGGTCAGGGTGGTATTGCTCATCAGGCGGTTGTCGGTGTTGACCGTGACCCGGAAGCCGAGCTGGTAGAGCAGATCGAAGGGGTGGTCAAGGAGGTCCTCGCCCCAGGCCGCAATCGCGCCGGTCTGCAGGTTCGACGATGGGCTGAGCTCGAGGGCGATCTCGCGGTCGCGCACCCACTGCGCCACCGGGCCGAGCGTGACGTAGGTGTTTTCTGCGTCTTCGCGGCCGATCACGACGTCCTCGGCGAGGCGCACGCCGTGGCCCAGGCGCAGCGCCCGGCCGTCATACAACGCCCCGCGGATGCTCTCCAGGCCGTCGGCCTCACCCGCGTGCACGGTGACGGGCAGAAAGGCCTGGGCGAGGAAGTCGAACGCGTCCCTGTGGTTGCGGGCCGGAAACCCCAGTTCGGCGCCGGCAATGTCGAATCCCACCACCCCGTTGGAGCGGTGCCGCACGGCGAGTTCCGCGATTTCCAGGCTGCGGTCGGCGTGGCGCATGGCCGTGATCAGCTGACCGACCTGGATGCGGGACCCGGCCTCGGCGACCAGCGCGATGCCTGCCTCGAGGCCTTCCTGCACCGCCTCGACGGTCTGGTCGAGCGTGAGACCGCACGTGAGGTGCTGCTCGGGGGCCCAGCGGATCTCCCCGTAGATGACGCCGTCGGCGGCGAGGTCCTCCACGAATTCACGGGCCACGCGCACGAGACCCTCCCGGGTCTGCATGACACCACAGGTCACGTCGAAGGTCTTCAGGTAGTCGACCAGGGTGCCGGAGTCGGCCTGGTCGTGGAACCAGGATCCCAGCGCCGCGGCATCCGTCGCCGGTAGCTCCAGCCCGACCGCCTCGGCCAGTTCGATGATGGTCTGCGGGCGCAGGCCGCCGTCGAGGTGGTCGTGCAGGGAGATCTTCGGCAGGGCGTTGATGCTCGTGCCGGCACCAGGCAGCAGATAATCCTCAGGGCTCATGTTCACCCTTCCAATCTACCGGCAGGGTGCTGAGAGTCTCACTGTTTGGGGCCAACCTGGACCGCACATCCGTTCGGATGCGCAGGCCGAGGCGGCTACAACCGCAGGTCAGCGACCGATCCGCTCCGCGATCAGCGGGCCGCCGTCGAGCACGGGCTCGCCGGGGTCGCCGATACGGTAGGCACCCTCCACGGCCTCCAGGGCCCGCGCGAAGCGTTCGGGTTCGTCGGCGCTGAGGGTGAAGAGAGGCTGGCCGGCGCGCACGATGTCTCCGGGCTTGGCGTGCAGGTCGATGCCGGCGGCATGCTGCACGGGATCCTGTTTGCGGGCGCGGCCGGCACCGAGGCGCCAGGCACCGATACCAAAAGGCAGGGCCTGCTGCTCCACGAGCACGCCGTCGCGCCCGGCGGTGACCACGTGGGTTTCGCGGGCCACGGGAAGCGGGGCGTCAGGGTCGCCGCCCTGCGCGCGGATGACGTCGCGCCACCTGTCCATGGCGCGCCCGTCGGTGAGAGCGGATTCCACGTCGACGTCGGTGATGCCCACCAGCGAGAGCATCTCCCGCGCCAGAGCCACGGTGAGTTCGACGACATCCGGCGGCCCGCCGCCGGCGAGAACCTCGACCGATTCGCGCACCTCGTTGGCGTTGCCGATCGCGAGCCCGAGCGGCACGTTCATGTTGGTGAGCAGAGCGGATGTCGCCACGCCGGCGTCCTCGCCGAGCGCCACCATGGTGCGAGCGAGTTCGCGGGAGCGTTCGATGTCTTTCAGGAACGCTCCTGACCCGAACTTCACGTCCAGGACAAGAGCCCCGGTGCCCTCCGCGATCTTCTTGGACATGATCGACGACGCGATCAGCGGGATCGCCTCGACGGTGCCGGTGATATCGCGCAGCGCGTAGAGTTTGCCGTCGGCTGGGGCGAGGCCGCCACCGGCGGCGCAGATCACCCCGCCGTGTTCCTGCAGCTGGGCGAACATCTCCTCGTTAGTGAGGTGGGCCCGCCAGCCCGGGATAGATTCGAGCTTGTCGAGGGTGCCGCCGGTGTGGCCGAGGCCGCGTCCGGACAGCTGCGGCACTGCTGCGCCGAAGACCGCCACGAGGGGCATCAGCGGCAGGGTGATCTTGTCGCCGACGCCGCCGGTGGAGTGCTTGTCGGTGGTCGGCTTGCCGAGGCCGGCGAAGCTCATCCGCTCGCCGCTGTTGAGCATGGCCATGGTGAGATCCTTGATCTCGTGGCGGTTCATGCCGTTCAGAAAGATCGCCATGGTCATGGCGGCCATCTGCTCGTCGCCGACGTAACCGCGCGTGTACGCGTCGATCAGCCAGTTAATCTGCGTCGTGCTGAGCTCGCCCCGATCACGCTTGACGTGGATCAGGTCCACGGCGTCAAAGGCCTCGATACGGTTCTGGTTGGTGCTCACAACTACTCTTCCTGATATTCGGCGAGCTGCCTCGGCCCGAAGGCGTCCGGCAGCACTTCATCGATGGTGCATACACCCGACACGGTCTCCAGCAGCATGCCGGGCGCGGAGTGTTCGTACAACAGCTGGCGGCAGCGGCCGCAGGGCATCAGAGTGCGGCCGTTGCCGTCGACGCAGGTGAACGCGACGAGGTGTCCCCCGCCGGTCAGGTGTAGCACGGAGACGAGGGCACACTCGGCGCAGAGGGTGAGTCCGTAGGAGGCGTTCTCCACGTTGCATCCGCTGATCACGCGCCCGTCGCTGACCAGCGCCGCCGCTCCGACCGGAAACTTCGAGTACGGCACATAGGCCTTGCCCATCGCCGTCGTGGCGGCCTCCCTCAGCACCGCCCAGTCGATGTCGGCGGCCGCGGGCATCGCGTTGTGCGTCACGGCGGTCACGATTTGATGTACGGCTTACCGGATGCCGCGGGTCCCCTCGACGTTCCGACGAACCCGGCAACGGCGAAGATGGTGACCAGGTACGGCAGCATCAGCATGAACTCGCTCGGTACTGGGGAGCCGATGATGCTGAGCACGTTCTGCAGGTTGCTCGCGAACCCGAAGAGGAGCGCGGCCAGGGTGGCCCGGATCGGATCCCAGCGGCCGAAGATCACGGCCGCGAGGGCGATGAAGCCTGCTCCAGCAGTCATCTCCTTACCGAACGCCCCGACCGAGCCGAGGGTGAAGTAGGCGCCGCCGAGCCCGACGATGGCCCCCGCGAGCGACACGTTCCAAAACCGGGTCCTGGCCACGTTGATACCGACGGTGTCGGCCGCCTGCGGGTGCTCGCCGACGCTGCGGAGGCGCAGCCCCCATTTGGTGTGGAAGATGCCGAAGTACACCACGGCAACGGCCACATACATGATGTACACGATCAGCGTCTGACGAAAGAGCACCGGGCCGATGATCGGGATCTCGCTGAGCAACGGAATATTGATGCGTTCGAACCGGGGCGGTCGGTTCAGGAGCGCCGAATTGGGCACCATCACCTGCGAGTACAGGAAGCCGGTCACCCCGATCACGAGCACGTTGAGCACGACACCGACGATGACCTGGTCGACGAAGTACTTGATCGAGAACGAGGCGAGCACCATCGACACGAGAACACCGGCGAACATCGCGGCCACCAGACCGAGGATCGGCTGGTTGGTCAGGGAGGCAACCAGCGCAGAGGTGAACGCGCCCGCGAGTAGCTGGCCTTCGATAGCGATGTTGACCACGCCGACGCGTTCGGAGATGACGCCGCCGAGGGCTCCGAAGATGAGCGGCACGGCGAGGCTGATCGAACCGAAAAGCAAGCCCGGGATGGGGATGAGCTTGTCGGCCGCGGCCCACGCGAGGAAGCCGATCAGCACCAGCACAGCGAAAACGGAGATGAGCCAGATCGGTACTTTGGCTCTCGACTGCACCAGCCAGGCGCTGATCCCGGTGATGAGGAGCAGGAGCACGCTGATTACGATGCCGGTCAGCAGGGTGGGCAGCTCGAGCCTGGGCAGCTGGATCAGGTCTCTCGACGTGGACAGCCGAAAGGAACTGACGCCCGTGCGGCCGAAGACGACCAGGAGCAGAAACGACAGTACGGTGAAGATCCCGAGTGCGATCGGCGCCTTCCAGCTCTTCACAATCTCGAAGTCGGCGCCGCTGTGGCTGATGGGTTGGGCGGGCTGGACGGCCGGAGTCACGGTGCTCATTTCGCGGCCACCTCCTGGGTCACGGTGGGGAGTGCACGACGGGGGGCCCCTGGAGTGGGCAGGCGGAAGATCGCCCGCACCAACGGCGGAGCCGCGATGAACAGCACAATCAGCGACTGCACGACCAACACGATGTCGATCGGCACCCCTTCTGCTGCCTGCATCGAGAAGCCTCCGGCCTTGAACGCGCCGAACAGGATGCCGGCGGCGAAAACACCCCACGGGTTGGAACGGCCCAGGAGCGCGACGGTGATCGCGTCGAAGCCGATGCCGGAGTCGAGCCCGGCGCCGAACCCGCTGGTGGTGGTGCCCAGCACCTGGTTGATGCCGGCCAGGCCAACCAGACCACCCGAAAACAGCATCGCGTAGACGTAGATGCTCTTGACGCTGATGCCGGCGACTCGGGCCGCATGGGGGTTCTTCCCGACAGCCCGGAATTGGAAGCCCAGATTAGACCGGGACAAGAGCCACCAGGTGAAGATCGTAGCCAGGATGGCGAGGATGAACCCGAAGTGCAGTCTGTAGGTCGGGCCGAGCAGGTCAGGGAAGACCGCTGTAACTTGGGTTGCCGGACTCTTCGGGTTGTTCGATCCGGGGGTCTTCAGGAAACCGTCGCGCAGGAGGAAGCTGATCAGATAGAACGCCACATAGTTGAGCATGATCGTGGTGATCACCTCATGGGCCCCAGTGCGGGCCTTCAGCAGCCCGACGATCCCACCCCAGAGCGCCCCACCAAGGATGCCGGCCACGAGCGCCGCCACCATGTGCAGGCCGTAGGGCAGATCGACAGCGAAGCCGACCCAGCCGCCGAGTGCGGCCGCGATGAGCATCTGGCCGCGCCCACCGATGTTAAACATGCCGACCCGGAAGCCGAGCGCAACGCCGAGGCCGGCCATAATCAGCGGGGTCGCGAAGGTGAGGGTCTCGGTGAGCGGCTTGATTCCTGCGGCGAAACTCGGACGGCGGAAGTTGTAGACCGAACCCTGGAACAGAGCTGAATACGCGCCTGCCACCGAGTCCCAAATCGCGCCGAGCAGGTCTCCCGGTCGGGAGAAGAAGTATCCGGAGGTAGCCTGCACGTCTTTGTTGGTGAAGGCGATCATCACGGCACCCACGAGCAGGGCCATCACCACGGCGAGCACCGAGATGATCGCAGTGCCGGTGGTGATCTCCCGGAACGCCCGATCCCAGCGAGACAGTTCAGGCGGGGTTGCGGTCGTACCGGCGTCGGTCGGGGGACCTTGTGTCACGCTCACGCGGCAGCTCCTTCTCCGGCAGACGCTTCGCCGGCCATCATCAAACCAAGAACGGCGCGCGGAGTGTCGCCGGGAACGATGCCGACGATGCGCCCGCGATACATGACCAGCACCCGGTCCGCGAGGGCCGCCACCTCGTCGAGCTCGGTCGAGATGACGATCACGGGTGTGCCGGCATCCCGGGTCGCGACGATGCGTTCGTGCACGAACTCGATCGAACCAACATCGAGCCCTCGGGTGGGCTGCGCCGCGACGAAGAGCCGCAGTTCGCGGCTGAGCTCACGTGCGAGCACCACCTTCTGCTGGTTGCCACCGGAGAGGCTCCCCACGGGCGTCTCGATGCCCTGAGAGCGAACATCGAATTCCTTGACCTTGTCCCTGGCGAAATCGGCGAGGAAGGCACGCTGCACGTTCCACCGTTTGACGAACGGTTTCGCGTTCGAACGGTCGAGCATCAGGTTCTCGGCAATGGTGAACTCACCGACCAGGCCGTCTTCGTTCCGGTCCTCCGGAACAAAGCCGACTCCGGCGTCGAGAACCTTGCGCACCGAGTGCCCGCGCAGGGACTTGCCGTCGAGGACTATCTCCCCTGTGACCCGAGGCTGCAGGCCCATGAGCGCCTCGGTCAGTTCGGTCTGGCCGTTTCCCTGCACCCCCGCGATGGCCAGGATCTCACCTGTGTGCACGTCGAAGCTGACGTTGTTGACCAGGACCTGGCCGTGTGGGTCGAGAACGGTGAGGTTCTTCACTGAAAGCGCCACCTCACCGGGCACAGCCGGGCCCTTGTCGACGGTGAGGTCGACGGCCCGACCGACCATCAGCGAGGCTAGCTCCGTGTTGGTCGCGGTCGGGGAAGCCTCACCGACGACCGCGCCCAGACGGATGACCGTGATGCGGTCCGCGACCTCACGCACCTCGCGCAGTTTGTGTGTAATGAAGACGATGGACGTTCCGGTGGCCTTGAGCTGGCGCATGATGGCCATCAACTCGTCGGTCTCCTGGGGTGTGAGCACGGCGGTGGGCTCGTCGAAAACGAGCACCTTCGCGTCGCGGGACAGCGCCTTGATGATCTCGACGCGCTGCTGCACGCCCACAGGAAGATTCTCGACGAGGGCGTCCGGGTCGACGTCGAAACCGAACCGGTCGGAGATCTCACGCACATGTTTGCGGGCCGCGGCCAGGTCGAGGCGCCCGCCCGCCTTGGTCTCCTCGTGGCCGAGCATGACGTTCTCAGCAACAGTGAACACCGGGATCAGCATAAAGTGCTGGTGCACCATGCCGATTCCGGCCGCCATCGCGTCGCCGGGTCCGGCGAAGTGCTGCGGCACGTCGTCGAGCAGAATCTCGCCCTCTTCGGCCCGGTACAGGCCGTAAAGCACGTTCATCAGGGTGGATTTTCCCGCACCGTTTTCGCCTAGCAGCGCATGGATTTCTCCGGCCTCGACGGTGAGGTCAATGTGGTCATTCGCGACCAGGGCACCGAATCTCTTCGTAATGCCTCGAAGTTCGAGCTTCATGTGGTCGATTCTATTCAGTAGCGAGCGAAAGTTGACGCTCTTGCTCATATGTTGGTGGGGTGGCGGGGTTCACTCGCGTGTGCATGAGCCCGGCCGGTGACCTGCACCCGTTAACGCAGGAGGGGAGGAACGCTCAAAGCGTGCCTCCCCGACTGCGATTCAGTGCTGGTGCAGTGTTACTTCGGTGCTACTTCGGGGTAGCGGGCGACTCAACCTTGAGAGCGCCGCTGATGATGTCGGCCTTGATGGCCTCGATCTCGGTCATGACCGTGGGGTCGACCTTGGACTCCCAGTCATGAAGCGGGGCGATGTCGACGCCCTCGTTCTCGAGCGTGCCGACGTACGCGGTGGCCGAGAAGTCGCCTGCGGCGTCATCGAGGATGATCTGCTCGGTGGCATCCGTCATCTGCTTGAGGACCGACGTGAGATACAGCGCAGCGAATTCAGGTGTGGTCTCGAACAGGTCACTGTCGACACCGATGATGGCGACATCCTTACCGGAGTCCTGAATCGCCTGCGCGGTGCCCTGGAAAAGCGGGCCGGCGACCGGAAGGATGATGTCGGCGTTCTGATCGATGAAGCCCTGGCTCAGCGTCTTGCCGGCACTGATGTCATCGAAGCTCCCGGCAAAGGTTCCGGCCTGAGTGGCCTTGTCCCAGCCGAGAACCTTGACGTCCGTGCCCTTCTGGGTGTTGTGGTACGCGACGCCGTCGACGAACCCGTCCATGAAGATGGTGACCGACGGGAACTGCAGTCCGCCATACGTGGCAACCGTTCCGGTCTTGGTGGTGCCGGCCGCGAGGTAGCCGGCAAGGAACGCGGCCTGGGCGGTGTCATACAGAACCGGCTTGACGTTGTCGAGTTCCAGCGCGCTGAAATCATCGTTGGACAGCGCGGAGTCGATCAGCGCGAAATTGGTGTCGGGCGCGGCCTGGGCGGCGTCGCGGGTGGCGTTGGCCAGGGCGAAACCGACCGTGAGGACGAAGTCGCAGCCCTGGTCGACCATGCTGGAGACGTTCGGGCCGTACTGGTCTTCCGACTTGGACTCGGCCTGCTGGAATTCGACGCCGAGATCGTCGGCGGCCTTGGTGATGCCCTCGAAGCTGGACTGGTTGAAGGACTTGTCGTCGAAGCCGCCGAAGTCGGAGACGATGCAGGGCAGGTAGTCTGACTCGCCACCGCCCGCGGTCCCCTCATCGGTCGGCGCCGGCGCGCAAGCTGCGAGAAGGGCCACTACGCCAAGCGTGGCAAGGCCGCTCAATGCGACCCGTCGTTTCATGATTGTCAAAATGACCTCCAATGGTCGCCCGGCGCGGGTTCGCAGGGGGCTCTATTGGAATACACGCTAACGGATGATTCTCTGCTCAGAGGAGCAAACCCG
>JBBQDC010000083.1:0-12428 GCA_038319305.1 Actinomycetales bacterium
ACTGACCCAAATACGGGACACTACTCGCATGAATCCCATATGTGGGACTCGGGCATGGTACAGTGCCGGATATGCGACAACTTGTGGACGACATTCGTGCACACGCCGGCCTTGACCGGCGGGAGCTTGCAGAACGCTCCGGCGTGTCCAAATCCACGGTCTACCGGATCGAAGGCGCCCAGGTTGACCCCTCGGTCGGGACTCTCCGCGAACTGGCCCTGGCCGCCGGTTTCGACCTGGACATCAGCCTCGCGCCGCTCTCCGACGTCAACGCCGCCCGGGCTGCCCGGGAGATCCTGGCCGGGCCGGCGAACGTCGACAAGGACAAGGCCGTCGCCGACTGGGAGGCCCGGTTGCACCGCTGGGTCCCGGGCGGTGACCCCGTGGAAATCGCTCGCGCAGCCGGGGTGAGCTCCTCCCTGTTGAAACGCGCCGGCGCAACCTATCTGTGCGGAAGCGTCGACGAGCTCAAGATCGCGGCGGCCGCCGGCGCCGGCGAAACGCCATGGATCCTGTCCGGGCTCAGCGGCATCAGACGGCTGACCACCGACGCGGATGACCCCGCGGCCGGTCCGTACGTGGTCTACACCGGCGACCCGCACCGCCTGCTTCGGCGCCTGGCCCACATGGCACCGTGCCGACCGGAGGACGCCGACCTCGTCGTCGTTCCCTACACCGCCGATTTGGACGTGGACGCCTTCGACGACGGAGGCATCCGCGTGGTCGCCCCGATCCAGACTCTGGTGGACGCATTCGGTATCGGCGGGGCGCTCGCAGACACAGCCGAAACCATCGCACGGAGCTGGTGAACGATGACCGACACACCTGGCCGCTGGGCCCGAGGGTCCAACCAGTATCAGAAGCGTTCGAAACCGCAGCAGCCACGCCGTGACCTGCCGGGGAGCTCCGTCCCCCGCTCCGTCGTCGATCAGCAACGCGCGGCAACAGGAATCGTGTGGGACTCCGCATCCATCCCCTGGGACCTGCTCCCCCAGTCGGCCACCGACCGTGCACGCGCCCGATTCCGGGCCGCCCTCCCGGAATACATCTGGGATGCCGCGGCACTGGAAGGCAATCCCTACACCCTGCCCGAGGTGCAGACCCTGCTCGAAGGCGTCACGGTGAGCGGGCACCGGGTCTATGACCAGAACCAGATCCTCGCCCTCAACGAGGCATTCAACTACGTCGACACGCTCGTCGGCGGCGGCACGTTCGCCCTCACCAAAGACGTGAGCGACGAGGTGCACCGCCGCGTAGCCGTGCACGAGGCAATCGAGTCAGGCCATTTTCGAGGCGAGGGGAACGTCACCGGCGGAGGTCTTGTCGGTCTGGGCGACCTGGGAACCTACCAGGCGTCCCCGCCAGGGGAGAACGGGGAGACTCTGATTGACGAACACGACCGCCTGCTGCGATACCTCCGCACCCTGCCGGATCCGCGCGAACAAGCCATTGCGTATTTCTGCGCCGCTACCCGAGCCCAGTTCTACTTCGACGGCAACAAACGCACGTCCCGGCTCATGATGTCCGGCCACCTCATGGCGTTGGGGTTCGACGCCATCTCGGTATCCGCACGGCGCAGACTCGAATATAACGAGCACCTCAGCACCCTCTTTGATACCGGGGAAGCCACCGGGCTGATGGTTTTCATCATCGACTGCCGACCCGCGGCCTGAGGATTTCCCCCGACCGGGCCTGGCCCGAACGTCCCCTTCGGCCGGGTCAGGCCTGGCTGGGACGCCGGCGGTTGTTGAGCACCCCGCCGCTCTCCTCGAGGTAGCACGACCCGCAGAGGGACTCGTAGGTGACCTGCTCGCCGTCGATCGCGACCTGGTCGCCGTCGAAGACGAAGACGCCGTCGATCTGGCGGCCGTTGAACACGGCCTTCCGGCCGCAGCGGCAGATCGTCTTCAGCTCCTCGAGGCTGTGCGCCACCTCGAGCAGGCGGCGGCTGCCGGGAAAGGCCACCGTCTGAAAATCGGTGCGGATGCCGTACGCCAGCACCGGGATGTTCTCCAGGATCGCGATCCGCAGCAGATCGTCGACCTGCTGCTCGGTGAGGAACTGCGCCTCGTCCACGAGCAGGCAGCTCACGTCGAGACCGGTGGCGGCGAGCACCCGGGCGCGGTGCTCGGCAAAGGCGACGTAGGCATCCGTCTCGGGGGTGAGCAGGTAGTCGACCCCCCGGGTAACGCCGAGCCGCGAGAGGATGCCGCGGTCGCCCTTGGTGTCGACCGACGGCTTGGCCAGCAGCACCTTGTGGCCGCGTTCCTCGTAGTTGTAGGCGGCCTGGAGCATGGAGGTGCTCTTGCCGCTGTTCATGGCTCCGTAGCGGAAATACAGTTTCGCCATTGCCTGGTAGCCCCCTCGGCCGGTCGCGCTCGGTGCCGCGCTGCGTGGCGCCGGGTGCGCCTAGCCCAGCGTACTGGGCGCGCGGCGTGGGCGCTTGTCGCCGAATTCCAGCGTGAGACGGGGGCGACGGATGCTCACCCGCACCCACGGAAACACCACCCGCAGCACGGCCAGGTAGGAGCGCAGCAGCGCGCGCACGCGCCGCGGAGGCAGGTTGAGGGCCACCTGGATGGAGAACGTGTCGATTCCGGAGTGCCGTTGCTGGCGGTCGCTCGCCGGGTCGAGCTGGGTGTCGGGCTGGGAGTATCTGTTGGAGTCGGGCTTGGTGACGGCCTGGTCGTCGGTGTCGGCGTCGGACTGGGCCTCGGTCTCGGCCTGCACCACGAGGCTGCGCGGGTCGAAGCCGGGGGCCAGGCAGAGCATGCTGATCAGGGCCGAGGTGGCCGCGCGCTGTTGCGTGCCGAAGTGGGCCGCCCGGCGCTCGGGGTCAGCCACGACGAGCAGCGGATCTTTGCCTCGGGACAGCAGTGCGGCCCGCTCGCGAGCGATGACGGCGTCGAGCCAGGTCTCGTCGATGTGCGCCACGATTGCCCGGCGCACCACGGTGGCGAGTTCGTTGGCCCGCGCAATGTCGGCTTTGGTCACCTCGCCGCGCTCGAGCACGTGCTCGAAGAGCGGGAAGACGCCGGGTTGCAGGGTGGCGAGCTGCTGCTCGACCACTTGGCGCACCACTCGGCCGCGGGACTCTTCGGTGCGGCGAACGATGGCGCGGCGGGCATCCCGCTGCCAGGCCAGCAGCAGGCGCACGATGCGGCGGGAGTACGCGGCGGCGGCAAGGCCGAGGGCGAGCACCTGGGTGACCGCGACGACCACGAAGACGCCCGGCGGCACGGTGACGGCGCGGAACGGCGCCTGCGGCAGCGTGACCGCGGCGATGACGATGCTCGCGAGCACCGTGGCGAGAGCGATCTCCCGCCACGGGCGCGCGGGGGCGAGGGCCACGAGCAGCAGGCCGATGCTGATCGGGCCGAAGTCGTCTTGCACCATGGAGTTGTTGCCCCAGCGGGCTGCCTGGTCGAACAGATGAGCGGCCAGGCCGAGGCCCACGATGAGCAGGAGCGCCTTCTGCCGCACCGGCGACCGCGACGGGCGGCCGACGAACACGAGCGTTGCGCCCGCACCGGCGGCGGCCACGAGGGCGAGCGCGGCCAGCCACGCATTGCCGATCTCGTCGGCCTGCAGCACCGTGGTGACCACGGCGTAGCCGAACACGATCAGGGCGACGCCGGGCACGATCGGCCAGACCGCGAGGGCACCCAGCGGGTCGAGACGCTGCTGGGACTGGGTGCGAGGCGTGCGCGTGCTGTGCGGCGTCGGTGCCGGAATGTGGGACTCGTCGACGGGAAGGGTGATGGTGGAGGTTTGGGGAGGCGGCGGGGTGGTGCCGGCGCGGTTCGGGTTGGTCGGGTTCGGGTTGGCCGGGTTCGGGTTGGTCACCGGGGCACCCACTCGGGGTCGGTGGTTTCGGCCGCCGGGGCAGGGTCGGGATTGGGGTCAGGGGCAACCTCGGGGCCCTGGCCGGGCTCCTCGTTCGGCACGGGAACGCTCAGCAGCACGGATGTTCCCGCGCCCGGCCGCGTGAAGATGCTCACCGAGCCACCCAACTTCTCGATGCGGTGGCGCACCGCCTGGCGCAGGCCGAGGCGGTCGGAGCCGGTCTCGGATTGCGTGAAGCCGCGGCCGGCATCCATCACCATCAGGGAAATGCCGTTCGGCTCTGACTCGATCACAACCTCGGCGGCGACGATGCCGGAGTGCAGGATCACGTTCACGAGGCACTGCTGCACGGCCAGGCCCAGCTCGCGGTCGCTGGCCGGGCTGAGGCGGCCGAGGGCGGCGCGATCTCCGGTGACTTCGACCCCGAGACCACGATCACGGCTGCGCTCGATGGCGGCGTAGACCTCGCTGGCGAGCCAGGCATCCGTACCCCGCGACGGCGCAACGCTCTGCGCGTCGACGTCGGTGAGCCAGTCGGTGCCGCGCAGGGTGCTCAGGGCCTCACGGATGCTGCCGGCCAGGTTGTCACTGAGCGGCCCGGGATGCGCGCGGGCGAGGGCGACGAGCTGCTGCAGCGTGGTGTCCTGGTTGAGGGCAAGGGCACGCAGGTCAAGGTCGTGGCGCAGCAGCCGGGTCTGGTCGGTCTGCATGGCCCGGTGCAACGCGGTCTGCACGGAACGCCGGCGGCGCACGAAGGCGGTAAGCAGCAGCACGCTGACGAGGAAGAGGTAGGTGGAGATGGTGAAGACGTCGGCGCCGTAGGGCACGTTGGTCTGCGTGGCGGCGAAGACGGTGACGGCTTCGGCCAGCACGAATCCGGTGGTGCTCCAGAGCACGCCGGCCAGGGCGGAGGTTCCGGCGCCGCCGACCATGACCAGAGCCAGTTTCGGCAACGTGACAAGGAAGACGTTCGAGTTCGGGAAGACGTCTTGCATGCCGAGCACGGTGATCGTGTAGAGGTAGGTGGCGACACTGCCGGCCACCAGGTAGGCGATTGTGAGGGTGCCGGTGCGGCGCAGGGACAACGCGATCAGGAAGCCGGCCATGACGAGGAGCGCGCCGATCGTGGCTGCGGATTCGGTGGCGGCTGCGGCTGTGGAAGTTGTGGACAACCGGAGGAGGATCACGGCGGCGAGCGAGGCGGTCAGGCAGGTCAGCGCGAACCAGTGCGCGGACCGCGTGAGCGCCTGGCTGAGCGTTCTCTTCACCAGGTGTTCGGGGAGTCCTAGGGTCATAGCTACCGTCTCTGTTCGGTCGATTCTCTCATTCCGCGAAGGCGCAGTCGTGCCGCCCCAGAAAAACCGCTTCGTCTCGAACGAATTCGACAGAGATTGTGCACAATATTATGGCCGCGGGTGCCAAACTCCGGAGAGGCCGCGCCGCGGCTTCCGTCGCCTACGCGGTCAGGTTCAGCACGGCAGCGGTAGCGGCCAGCGACGCGGCGGCGGCGGCCGGGTCGTCGGAGAGCTTCGTGCCGAGGCTCGGGATCATCTCGCGCAGCTTGGGCTCCCAGGCCGGGTACTGCTCGGGGAAGCAGCGCTTGATCAGGTCGACCATGATCGGGGCCGCGGTCGAGGCTCCCGGGGAGGCGCCGAGCAGACCGGCGATGGTGCCGTCGGCCGAGGTGATGACCTCGGTGCCGAACTGCAGCACTCCGCCCTGATCGGGGTCTTTCTTCATGACCTGCACGCGCTGTCCGGCGGTGATGAGTTCCCAGTCGTCGATCTTCGCGGTGGGGATGAACTCCTGCAGCGCCTTCAGCTTCGTCTTCTTCGAGGCGAATACCTCACCGATCAGGTACTTCATCAGACCAAAGTTGTGCGCCGCCACAGAAAGCATCGGTCCGATGTTGTGCACGCGGATCGAGAACGGCAGGTCGAGCCAGCTGCTCGACTTGAGGAACTTGGGCGTGAAGCCGGCGTATGGTCCGAACAGAAGCGAGGTCTCGCCCTCGACCACGCGGGTGTCGAGGTGCGGCACCGACATGGGCGGAGCACCCTTGGCGGCCTTGCCGTAGACCTTGGCATGATGCTGGGCGACGAGCTTCTGGTTCGTGGTGCGCAGGAACTGCCCGCTGATCGGAAACCCGCCGAAACCCTTGATCTCGGGGATGCCGCTCTGCTGCAGCAGCGCCAGGGCGCCGCCGCCTGCACCGACGAAGACGAACCGGGCGTTCACCACGCTGGGGTGGTTGCCGACCAGGCGGCGCAGATTGAGCTTCCACGTGCCATCCGTCTGCTGTTTCACGCCGGTGACCTGCTGGTTCGTGTGCACGCCCACACCCTCGGCTCTGAGGTTGTCGAAGAGGTAGCGGGTGAGGGCGCCGAAGTCAACGTCGGTGCCCGACACGATGCGGGTCGCCGCGATCTTCTGCTTCTTCGACCGCTTCTGCGTCAGCAGCGGGGTCCAGGTGCCGATCACGGCCGGGTCCTCGCTGTATTCCATGCCCTGGAACAGAGGCTCGCCCTTGAGCACCGCGAACCGCTTGCGGAGGTAGTCGACGCTGCTCGTGCCGTGCACGAAAGTCATGTGCGGCGTGGAGTCGATGAAGTTCGTGGGCTCAGGCAGAACGCCCGTCTCGACCAGGTGCGCCCACAGCTGACGGCTGATCTGGAACTGCTCGTTGATGGCCACGGCCTTCGCCGCGGTCACCGTGCCGTCCTTCGCCTCGGGCATGTAATTCAGCTCACACAGAGCCGCATGACCGGTGCCCGCGTTGTTCCACGGGTTTGAACTTTCCTGCGCGACCTCCCCCAGCCGCTCATAAACCTCGATGCTCCAGTCGGGCTGCAACTGCTTGATCAGGGTACCGAGGGTGGCGCTCATGATGCCGCCACCAATAAGAACGACATCAATCTTCGCCATTGGATTCACACTTCCACTGTAACGGTGAGAACGGATGCCTCCCGCCGGAACGGGGGCACGGCAGGTCACGGTTGCCCCCAGAACGGCCTCAGGGGCGCTGCTTGACGCGCTCGTAGTGGGCGATGAAGTCGTCGACGGACACGCTCGCGACCTCTCGCGCGATGAGGTCGAGATCGAGATCGGCCAGCGACTTGAACCGCACGCAGCTCTTGCCCATGTTCAATGTGCGGCCGGTGGCGGCCCAGTCGGCGCGGAAGGCGGCATCTTTCTCGGGAAAGCTGTAGAGGCTCATCAGGTAGAGCGAGTTGTAGTTCTTCTGGGCGGCCAGGCTGACATAGGCCAGCGGCTGCTTGTTGTACGTGTTCGGGTAGGTTTCCAGCGGCACCACCCAGCCGAGCATGCCGTTGTACACACCGAGCCGGTAGCCGTCGGGCATGGCGTCGCGCACGGTGTCGAGCACCGGGTAGAGCAGGGCCCGCCGGTCGGCATCGAGGTCGAGAACGAGCGTCTCCACCTCGAACGGAACCGGTTCTTTTCTCATGAATTCAAGGGTAATGGGTTTGGAGGAGGCTGAAACCGTTAGAGCTTCGACACAGGAGCCGCCAGGGCGTCCGGCAGACCGTCTGGGGCATCCAGTGCGTCCACGTCGTCCACGTCGGGGCGCACGGCCTCGAGCCGCGGCACGACCGCACGGGCGCCGTGCAGCTCTAGGCGCGTCAGGGTCTTCTCAAACGTCTCGGGCACGCCATAGTGAAACCCCTGCGCGCTGCGGATGCCCAGCGCACTCAGGTGGCTCACCATCGCCTCGTTCTCCACGCCCTCGACGATCATCGAGTACTCGAGGTTGTCACCGAAACCCTGCAGGGCGGTGAGCACCTCGCGCTGGCGGATGTCGTCGAGGTCGTCGACCAGGCTGCGGTCGATTTTGAGAATATCCATGGGCATCCGCACCAGGGAGTCGACCGAGGAATCCTGGGAGCCGTAGTCGTCGAGCGCGATCATCAGGCCGAGGTCGCGCAAGCGGTCGGCCTGGGCACGGATGGCGGGGGTGACCTTGGTCATCGACCGCTCGTTGAGCTCGAGGCAGAGCGAGATGCCGGGGTAACGGTCGGCGAGTTGCTCGATGAACGTTCCCACGCGCTCGGGCAGGATCTGCCCGGCCTCGACATTGACGGTCATGCAGACCACCCGCGGCTCAACCAGCCGGAAATCGGCAGCCGCGGCCATGGCCTTCACGGCCACCTGCCGGGTCATCGCGTCGAGCCGGCCGAGGCCCTTCGCCTTCTCCACGATCGACGGCGGCGACAGCGGGCCGAGGTCTGGGTCGGTGTAGCGCACGAGGGCCTCGAACGCCCAGATCTGCCCGGAGACGAGGCTCACGATCGGTTGGAACGCCAGCTCGAGCAGGTCCTCGTCGATGGCGTTGGCGATGATGTCGTTCATCTGCGACGAGCGGTGGCTCGAAATGTTGATGCTGCTCTCCTTCGACGGGCCGCCGCGCCGCCGGGACTTCTTGATCGCGAGCATCGACCGGTCGGCATCCTGAACCAGCTGGTTGACATCGGTTTCCCGGTGCGCCGAATAGGCCAGTCCCACGCTGATGATCGGGCAGTGCGTCGTCTGGCCGATGACCATCGGCTCCCCCGAGACCACCACGATGCGCTCGGCGATGGACTTCGCCTCGGCCAGCGACGCGAGGTGGGTGAGGATGATCACGAACTCGTCGCCGCCGACCCGGGCAACCACGTCGTTCGGACGCACCACGGCGCTCAGCCGGCGCCCGAGCTCGCGCAGCACCTCGTCGCCGGTCTGGTGGCCGAAGCGGTCGTTCAGACGTTTGAACTCGTCGAGGTCGATGAACAGCACGGCCAGGGCCTCGGAGTAGTCCCGGTGGTCGTTGATGTTGGCCAGGGCTTCCTGGAACGCCCCGTAGTTGGGCAGGCTCGTGAGCGGGTCGGTGTTGGCGCGCAGGGTGAGACCGGCGATGTTGCGGCGGGCCCGCACGACCATCTCGGCGGTCGTGGCCAGGGCCTGGAGGGCGCGGCGGTCGTTGCCGGTGAAGGCGCCGTCCATGGCGTCGCGCCGGGCCACGATGTACTGGTCCGGCCCGGCGGCGCCGGCCAGAGGCAGCAGCATGCTGATCTCGCCGGCCTGCGCGGGCTCGCCGCGCACGACGACGGACTCGGCACCGATCGCATCCGCCACCACGCGGCGCAGCACATCGGTGACGGCGGCCGGGGAGCCGGGTTCGGGTGCCGGGGTGGTGCTGGTGGTGCTCGTGTCGTCGATGGTGCCGGTCGGCTGGACGGTGGTGGTGACGGTGGTCTGGCCGGAGGGTTCGGTGGCCGGGTCGGCGGCCAGCGCGTTCGCGGCGGCGACCATGCCGGCCAGCCGGTGGCGCATGACCGTCATCACCGTGGAGACCTTGACCAACGCCGCGACGATCATCAGGGCGAACAGCACGATGACGGCATCGAGCGTTTTGGTGACCTCAACCACGAACGGCAGTCCTTCGACACTCCAGTGCGCGGCCGCCACCGTGACCACGACGGTTGCGACCAGCACCAGGAGAACCCGCAGTGGCGACAGTGGGCGCCCGCCACCGCGCCCCTCCAGAGGCGCCGCGATGAAGCGCTGGCGCAGCACTTCCGTGGCAATGATGAAGGCGACGTAGCCCACGGATGCCGCGGCCACGCCCGCCAGGATCGGCATTCCGCCCGAGCTGAACCAGCTGAATAGGCCGATGGCGACGAGGGCGCCCGCACCCTGAAGGCCGGCACTGTAGAGCGCAACCGATGCCCGCCCGGATTCGATCAGGATGGCCAGCACAACGCCGAGTGCGATCACCCCGGCCGAGGCCTGCAGGCCGAGTGTCGGAGCCAACGCCGGCACGGCCAGCACCGGCAGGCTGATCATGGGGCTGCGATGCGCCACGGCACCCACGCGCACCCAGGTGAGCTCCAGAACGGCGGCGCACAGCACGCCGACCCCGGCAATCAGCCCGTGGTCGGGCGGGTCGTCGGCGAGTAGCCCGAACGACACCAGGATGAGCGCCACGGCGATCCCGGCGAATGCCGCGAATGCCAGGCGCGTTCCGCCCCTTGAATACCTAATCCCGCCCACGAAGTCTGACACTAGCGGAGTGAGCGGTGCGGTAGCCACCGCCACACGGGGGTCAGCGAACGAGCAGGTCCGCCGCGACGAGCTCCGCGATCTGCACGGCGTTGAGGGCCGCACCCTTGCGGAGGTTGTCGCTGGTGATGAACAGGGCCAGTCCGCGCCCGTTCGGCACGCCGTGGTCCTGGCGCACGCGGCCGACGAAGCTCGGATCCTGGCCGGCCGCTTCGAGGGGGGTGGGGACATCCGTCACGACCACGCCGGGCGCCGTCGCGAGCAGTTCGAGGGCGCGGGCGACGGTCAACGGGTTGGCAAACTCGGCGTTGATCGAGAGGGCGTGGCCGGTGAAGACGGGCACGCGCACGCAGGTGCCGGAGACGAGCAGGTCAGGCAGGCCCAAAATTTTGCGGCTCTCGTTGCGGAGCTTCTTCTCCTCGTCGGTCTCGAATTCGCCGTCGTCGACGATGGAACCGGCCAACGGGATCACGTCGAAGGCGATCGGGCGGGCGTAGACGATGGGCGCGGGCATCGGCACGGCGGAACCGTCGTGCACCAGCTGCAGCAGGTTGTCGCTCAGGGCGGCGGCGCGCACCTGGCTGGCCAGTTCGCGGGCGCCGGCGAGTCCGCTGCCGGAGACCGCCTGGTAGGTGCTCACGATGAGGCGCTCGAGGCCGGCCTCGTCGTGCAGCACCTTGAGCACGGGCATGGCCGCCATGGTGGTGCAGTTCGGGTTGGCGATGATGCCCTTGGTGGCGAGCGTGATGGCCTCGGGGTTGACCTCGCTGACGACGAGGGGAACCTCGGGGTCCATCCGCCAGCCGGACGAGTTGTCGATCACGGTGACGCCGGCTGCGGCGAACCGGGGAGCCTGCGTTTTTGAGAGCGTGGCGCCGGCGGAGAAGATGGCCACGTCGAGCCCGCTGGGGTCGGCGGTGGCGGCGTCTTCGACGACGATCTTCTCGCCCTTGAAGAGCAGCGTGGTGCCGGCGGACCGGGCTGACGCGAAGAAGCGGATGCCGCCGACCGGAAAGTCACGCTCCTCAAGCAGGCTGCGCACGACGGCTCCGACCTGGCCGGTGGCTCCGACGACGCCGATCTGGATTCCTGTGGTGTTGGTCACTGTGTTTTCCCTAGTCGATCGTTGGTGCGTCGCGTGGCCGGATGCCGGTTAGCGGCCGGTGCCGCCGTGCACGATGGCATCGTCGGGGGAGTCCAGGCCGAACGCGGTGTGCACAACCCGCAGCGCCTGGTTGATGGTGTCGGCGCGTGTGACCACCGAGATGCGGATCTCGCTGGTGGAGATCATTTCGATGTTGATACCAGCCTCGTAGAGTGCCTCGAACAGCTTGGCGGAGACACCCGTATTGGTGCGCATTCCGGCGCCGACGAGCGCGAGCTTGCCGATCTGGTCGTCATACTGCAGCCCGGCGAATCCGACGCTGTCCTTCTCGTTGCTCAGGGCGGTCAGCACCTGCTGGCCCTCCGACTTGGGCAGGGTGAAGGAAATGTCGGTGAGGCCCGTAGACGCGGCCGAGACGTTCTGCACGATCATGTCGACGTTCGCGTTGGTCTTCGCGACGATCTTGAAGATCTGCGCGGCCTTGCCCGGAATGTCGGGAACGCCGACGACCGTGACCTTGGCTTCGCTCAGGTCGGCGGCGACCCCGGCGATGATTGGCTCTTCCACTGTCTCTCCATTCACGGATGCGTTATTGGGATGCGTGCGCTCGGCGGCCGACGAATTCGGGATTGGGACATGCGCGCTCGTGGTTTCGGGGTTGTAGACGATGGTGCCCACGTTGTTGTTGAACGAGGACCGCACGTGCAGCGTCACGCCATGCCGACGCGCATATTCCACCGCCCGAATATAGAGAACTTTCGCGCCCGCGGCGGCGAGCTCAAGCATCTCTTCGCTGGAGATGCGGTCGAGCTTGTGGGCGCGGGGAACGACGCGCGGGTCGGCGGTGAAGACGCCGTCGACATCCGTGTAGATTTCGCAGATGTTGGCACCCAGCGCGGCCGCCAGCGCGACGGCGGTGGTGTCGGAGCCGCCGCGTCCCAGCGTGGTGATGTCTTTGGTGTCGCGGTTGAAGCCCTGGAAGCCGGCGACGATCGCCACGGCACCGTCGTCGAGGGCATCGCGGATGCGCCCGGGAGTCACGTCGACGATGCGGGCGGCGCCGTGCTGAGCATCCGTGATCATTCCGGCCTGGCTGCCGGTGAAGGAGCGGGCGTCGTAGCCCATGCTCTTGATGGCCATGGCGAGCAGCGCCATTGAGATGCGCTCGCCCGCGGTGAGCAGCATGTCGAGCTCGCGGGGCGCGGGGATCGGGGTGACCTGGTGAGCGAGGTCGAGCAGCTCGTCGGTGGAGTCGCCCATCGCGGAGACGGCGACGACGACCTCGTTGCCCGCTTTGCGGGTGTCCACAATGCGTTTGGCCACACGTTTGATGCTTTCGGCGTCGGCGACGGATGATCCGCCGAACTTCTGCACGATCAAGCTCACGTGGCACTCCAAGGGTTCGGGTACGCAGGCACAG
>JBBQDC010000084.1:0-12278 GCA_038319305.1 Actinomycetales bacterium
ATGTGCCCGACGACGGAGGCGGACCTCGGCGACGGGATCGGTCCGGCGCTGCGGCTGCACCGCGCCGGCGCGAAGATCGCGCTCGGCTCTGACCAGAACGCGGTCGTCGATCCGTTCCTCGAGATGCGCGGGCTCGAGGCAGGCGAACGGCTCGCCTCCGGGAAACGCGGCCGGTTCACGCCGGCCGAGTTGCTCGCCGCCGCGACTGACAACGGATACTTCTCCCTGGGCCTCGGTTCGCATCGGCTGCGACGGGGCGAACTGTGCGACCTCGTGGAGATCGCGACGGACAGTGTGCGCACGCTCGGCTCCGCGCCGGGCCAGTTGCCTCTCACCGCGACATCCGCCGACGTGCGCCGGGTGATCGTGCACGGCAGGGTCGTGGCCGACTCCGGTCGGCTCGTCACGGCCGGCCGCACGGCCGGCGGCACGGCCGGGCAGCGCCCTGAGGAGCTGTTGCGCTCGGCCCTCGAAGCGCTCGCCGCCCGTGAAGCCCGAGAGGGCCGCGACGGCCGCGAAACCTTCGACGCCCGAGACCCTGCGCCCGCACCCGCACCCGCAGGCCGACGATGACAACGGAATTGATCACGGGCATCCGCGAACTGACGACCCAGACCGGCGAAACGGACGGCGCCGGGGCGGCCGGTCCCGCGGCCGGTCAGGGGCGTCTGAACGACGCCGCACTCCTGATCGAGCACGGCCGGATCGTCTGGCTCGGCCCGGCCGCGAAGGCCCCCGCCGCCGACACCCGCACGGATGTCGGCGGTCGGGCCGTGCTGCCCGGCTGGGTCGACACGCACACCCACCTCGTCTTCGCGGGCGACCGGGCTGCGGAGTTCGAGGCCAGGATGGCCGGGCAACGCTACGCGGCCGGCGGCATCAACACCACCGTGGCTGCGACCCGGGCCGCGACCGAAAAGCAGCTCATCGCCGGCGCCTCCCGACTGCGGCGGGAGGCAGAGGCCCAGGGCACGACGTTCCTCGAAACGAAGACCGGTTACGGCCTCGACCTGGCGAGCGAGACCCGGTCGGCGCGCGCCGCGACGGCCGTGGCGGATGTGGTCACCTACCTTGGCGCCCACGTCGTGCCGGCGGGGATGGACCGGCGCGACTACCTCGACCTGGTCACGGGGCCGATGCTCGCCGCGGTGGCCCCGTACGCCGATTACATCGACGCATTCTGCGAGGTCGGCGCGTTCGACGTGGAGGAGAGCCGCGAGGTGCTGCTCGCCGGCCGCGCGGCCGGCCTCGGTGTGCGCGTGCACGGCAACCAGCTCGGTTTCAGCGGCGGGGTGCGGCTCGCGGTCGAGCTCGGCGCCGCGAGCGTGGACCACTGCAACCACCTGGACGAGCGCGATATTGCGGCGCTCGCGGGTAGGACGACCGTGGCGACGCTTCTGCCGGCCTGCGATCTCTCTACCCGGGAGCCATTTCCGCCGGCCCGGCGGCTGCTCGACGCGGGGGCCCGGATCGCCCTGGCCACCAATTGCAATCCGGGCACCTCCTACACGACGTCGATGTCGTTCTGCGTGGCGACGGCCGTGCTGCAGATGGGTCTAACCGTCGAGGAGGCCGTCTGGGCGGCGACTCGCGGGGCGGCGGCGGCGGTCGGTCGCGAGTACGGAGCGGACGCGATCGGGTCGCTGCGGGTGGGTGGATGGGCCGACCTGCAGGTGCTCGACGCGCCATCCGTCGCCCATCTCGCCTACCGGCCGGGGGTGCCGCTCACCGCCGCGGTTTGGCGGCGGGGCGTGCGGAGGTTCCCGGCAGATAGGCGACCGCTATTCCCCTCCACATTGTGGGTTTGATCAGGTTTTCCACAGGCGCTCGTGGGTGCGTGGTTGGCGCCGGTGAATGTCGGTGGGTGGTCGTAGTGTCGAGTTATGGCCACCCCGGTGAGCACCACCCAGCAGCAGCTCGGACTGCTCTTTGATGCGGTCGGTGTCGCCGATCGGATGATCGCGCAGTGCTTCGCTTTTCGGGCAGAGGTGATCGACCAGGCCCGCCGGTTCAGCGAAGCCCACACCGCGACCATCCCGCGGGGCGAGCAGTCCCGGTGGAGTCAGGAGGAGATCGCCCGGCGGGAACTCTCCAGCGAACTGGCCGCCACCCTGCGGATCCCGGAGCGCACCGCGGAGACCCTGCTCGCGGAGAGCCGGGCTCTGGCCGACGATTTGCCCGCGACGCGGGCAGCCCTGGCCGACGGGCTGATCAGTTATCGGCACGCGCAGACCATGGTCGGGCAGGCGTGGTCGATACCCGTCGAGGGTGTGGCCGCGTTCGAGCAGGCGCTGCTGCCCGCCGCTGAGCACCTCACTGTGGCCAAACTCAAGCACAGGGCCCGATTGCTGCGCGAGAAGTTGCACCCGGAGACGATCACGACCCGGCGGGCCCGGTCGATCGCCGACCGCACCTCTTTCGTGCAGGCCGAGGCCGACGGGATGGCGACCCTGTACCTGACGACCGGGGCGGAACTGGTGCAGGCGATCTTCAATCGTGCCACCGACCTGGCGGCGAGCCTGAAGCGCACAGTCGCAACGAGCACAGACGCAACGAGCACAGACGCAACCCGCACAGGCGCCTTGAGCCCGCGCGAGACGCGCACGCTGAACCAGATTCGCACTGACGTACTCAGCGATCTTCTGATCTATGGGGTCACCCCCACCGGCGTCGGCACCGGAGTGAAGGCCACCGTGCAGGTGACCGTGCCGGTGCTGACGCTCCTGGGCCACAGTGAGGAACCCGGCTACCTGGAAGGGTACGGGCCGATCGATCCGGATACGGCCCGGGACCTGGCCTCACGGGCACCGAGCTTCACCCGGCTGCTCACCCACCCTGAAACCGGCGTGGTCCTCT
Organism: Actinomycetales bacterium; assembly: GCA_038319305.1. Classification (GTDB taxonomy): domain Bacteria; phylum Actinomycetota; class Actinomycetes; order Actinomycetales; family Microbacteriaceae; genus Cryobacterium. Next base: position 2,857 of record JBBQDC010000084.1, read on the forward strand.
CCGTCGGCCGAGACCGATACAAAGCCACCAAACGAATGCGCCGGTTCCTCCGCCTCCGCGACGAAACCTGCCGCTTCGTGGGCTGCAACCGCTCCGCCAGAGACGCGGAACTCGACCACACCCATGACTGGGGACTACTCGGCGAAACCGCGCACGACAACCTCGCCCACCTCTGCAGACCCAACCACGCACTGAAGACCCAGACGAGGTGGACCGCCGCCCAGAAGCCGGGCGGCATCCTCACCTGGACCTCACCCACCGGGCACGACTTCGTCACCGAACCCGCCACCGTGCTCCCAACCGTGCTCCCCACCGGACCGCCTCACGGGCCCCCGAACGGGACTGCCACCGAGTCGCCACCAACGGAACCCGGGGACGATCCACCGTTCTGAGGTTTCAGCTGAATCTGAAGGTTCGTCGTAGCGCCCGTCTCAGGCCGTGCCGACCGGCTTGGTTGGGGCCTTGGCCGTGGGCTTGCGCGGGGTGCGGTTCTCGGCGCTGACCATCCAGGCGTACTGCTCCAGCTTCTCGATGAAACCGTGCAGGATGTCGGCGCTTGTCGGGTCTTCCTCATCGACCGCGTCGTGCACGGCACGGATGTTGTCGACCGTTGCGTTGAGCCGGTCGGTGACCAGACCGACGGTCTCCGTGGTATCCACCTCACCGGCGGGGAACTTGTTCAGGTGGGTGGTTGCGGTGACTGTCTCGCTGCGGCCGTCGGGCAGGGCGTCGAGGGCTCGCATCCGCTCGGCCAATTCGTCGGAGAACAGCCGCGCGTCGTCGATGATCTCGTCGAGCTGCAGGTGAAGGTCGCGGAAGTTCTTGCCCACGACGCTCCAGTGCGCCTGCTTGCCCTGCACGTGCAACTCGATCAGGTCGACCAGCACGGACTGCAGGTTGGAGCCGAGTTCTGCCGATGCTTTCATGGTGTTGCCTCTCGCTCACTCGAAGGAAACACGTCTCGGCCGCTTGTCGGCCGGTGCCTCCCGCTTGGATTCAGACAGAACTGTAGCAGGTGCGAAAAGAGGGCCGCCAAACCGGGGATCAGGGAGCGATGCGGCGGCTCTCCAGGCGCAGTTCGAGCTCGTTCATGACCACGGATGCAAGGTCCTCCAGGGTTGTGATCTCCTCCGGGGTGACCGCGCGGGGTTCGAAGTCAAGCACGCACAGGGTGCCCAGGTTGAATCCGTCGTGGGTCTTCAGCGGCACGCCCGCGTAGAACTGCACACCGAATTCGCTCGCCACGAGCGGGTTGGCGAGGGCGCGCGGGTCGGAACGGGCATCCTCGACCACCCAGGGGAGGTCAGTCATGATCGCGGACGCACACAGCCCCAGGTCACGGGGAATCTGATCGAGGTCGAGCCCGTGATGCGATTTGAACCAAATCCGGTCGTGATCGACGATGCTGACGATGGCGATCGGCACTCCGAAGACGCGGGCGGCGAGCGCCGCGATCCGATCGAACGCACCGTCCGCGGGGGTGTCGAGAATATCGAGGCGGTGAACCTCGCTCATCCTGGCCGCCTCGTCGGTGGAGAGAGGCAGGGCTTCATCTGCCCGGTGCCTGCCCGTCTCGGCGATCACCGTCTGGCGGATCGCGAGCACCACGTCCCCGACCGGTGGTCGAAGTTCCGGGTCCCTGGTGAGCATCGACGAGAGCAGGTCCTGCCACGCCACCCCGAGGGTCTCCGGGATAGCCGGGTCGCGCAGCAGTCTCGCAAGGGCGGCCGGCACCGGCTGGCCTTGGAACTCGACCTCACCGGTGAAGCATTCCAGTAACACCAAGCCCAGGGAGTACACGTCGCTGGGCGGTCCGACGTCCTCTCCTTTCGCCTGCTCCGGACTGAGGTAGGCGGCGGTGCCCGACGTCATGCCCTCGTTGGTCAGTCGTTCACTGGACGGGTGGAGGGCGATGCCGAAGTCGGTCAGCTTTGCCCGGGTGCGCAACTGCGTGCTGTATTCGGCGAGCAGGATGTTTGCCGGCTTGATGTCGCGGTGCACGACACCGCGGCTGTGGATGTACTCGAGCCCCTCGGCCAGGTCGTAACCGATCTGGGCGATGTGGCGGGTCGAGATCGTTCCCTGGTCCAGTCGTTGCCTCAGGTCGACCCCGTCGACGAGTTCCATCACGAGGTAAATTTGGCGTCGGTCCGGGTCCGGGCGGTGAACGCCCACGTCGAGCAGGGTGACCAAGCTGTGGTGGTTGAGGCTCGCGAGCACATTCGTCTCGGCCTGTTGCCGGGCAATGTCACCCTGATCCACAGCGCTCGTGTGAAAGACCTTGATCGCCACCTCACGGCCCAGCCGCTCGTCGGCGGCGCGGTACACGGAAGCCATGCCTCCACTGCCGATGAGCTCCATCAACCGGTAGCGCTCACCGAGGAGACCGGCGGGTTTCGCAGTCATTCTGCCTCCTGTCGAAAACGATTATAGGTCAGCGCAAACCCGCCGATCTAGCCGTCTCACTGGTCAGCGCAAACTCAGGCACAGCGATCGGCGCCGTGTCCAGCGAGGAACCTGGCCGCTTCTTCCCGGTTGCTGGCTGGACCGACCCTCACCGGGTGGCGACGCCTCATCAGATGGACGGCTGCGACGACACCAGCACCGCAATCGTGCGCACCGGCCCGCTGGCGCCAGGTCGGGTCGTCTTCTAACGGGGAACGGTCGACTCCGGCCCCGTGACTCCGATTTAGAATGAGGGCGTGGATGCATCCGGAAGTCCCCACTTGGTCCCTCGCCCCGTCCTGCCGGAGACGGCCGCCTGATGGACGTGTACACCTGGCTCAACGGGGGGCTCGTGCTGCTGTTCGTGCTCATCGGCGGCGTGTTCGCCGCGACCGAGCTGGCGTTGGTGTCGCTACGCGAGAGCCAGCTGCACGCCCTGGCACGCGGGAGCAGCCGCGGCGCGACGGTCGCCCGCCTGGCCCGGGACCCAAACCGGTTTCTGGCAGCGGTTCAGATCGGCGTCACCGTCGCGGGATTCCTGTCTGCCGCCTATGGCGCCTCCACCCTGGCGCCCGACATCGCCCCGCTAGTGGAGTCGCTCGGGTTCTCCTCCGGGGCCGCGGACACACTGGCCCTGATCGGTCTGACACTCCTCATCGCGTATCTCTCCCTGGTACTGGGGGAACTCGTGCCGAAGCGACTCGCGCTGCAGAAGGCAAGCGGCTTTGCGCTCGCGCTCGCACCATCGCTCCAGGTCTTCGCGACCCTGATGCGCCCCGTGATCTGGTTGCTATCCGTCTCGACGAACGCAGTCGTGCGGCTCCTGGGCGGAGACCCGCACGCCCGGAGCGAGCTCATGTCCAATGAGGAGCTGCGCGATCTCGTCGACGCCCATGAGGGTCTCGACGTCGAGGAACGGCACATCCTGAGCGAAGTGCTCGATGCAACCAATCGGCTGGTCAAGGAGGTGATGCGTCACCGCGGAGACGTCGATTTTCTGGTCGGCACGCAGTCGATCGCCACCGCATTGGAGCAGATTCGGTCGCTGTCGCACTCGCGGTACCCGGTGATCGGCCGCTCCGTCGACGAGGTGCTGGGCTTCGTGCACGTGCGCGATCTACTGGACCCCGGCGCCAACCTCGGCGCGACGACCGTTGCCGACGTGGCGCGGACCATCGTCTTCCTGCCCGGCACGAACCGCATCCTGCCCGCCATGACGCAGCTACGCCGCGCCGGCGTGCACATGGCCATTGTCGTCGACGAACACGGCGGCACCGACGGCATCGTCACGCTCGAGGATCTCGTCGAGGAGCTAGTGGGCGAGATTCACGATGAGTATGACCTGCCGGCCCCCGAGCATCCTGTCGCTGGGTTCGGTCGGGCCTGCCTGGTCGATGGCGCCCTGAACATCGAAGACTTCACGGATGCCACGGGCGTCGAACTCGAGGATGGCCCCTACGAGACCGCGGCCGGCTTCGTGACCTACCGGCTCGGACGCATGCCCCAAGTGGGCGACACCGTCGCAGCCGAGGAGTACCAGCTGAGGGTCGCCGCCCTCGACGGGCTGCGCATCAGCGTCATCGAGGTGCTGCCCGGCCCGGATGATTCCGATCCTGACTGAGCAGTGACGCCGGCGCCTACCTCTGCCGGCCCTGACACCTCACGGTCAGGCGCGGGAGACGTCGGAGATGGCACCGACGGAGCCGCGCTTTTCGCGCCGCTCGGCCCGGCGCTCCCGACCGCCCTCGACCAGGGAGTACAGCACGGGCAGCACCACCAGGGTCAGCACTGTCGAGGAGACCAGCCCTCCGATGACGACGAGGGCCAGCGGCTGTGAGATGAAACCGCCCGTTCCGGTCAGCCCGGCCGCCATCGGCAACAGCGCGAAGATCGTGGCGAGCGCGGTCATCAGGATCGGACGGAGCCTGCGGGACGCACCGTTGACCAGCGCGTTCTGCACCGACTGGCCGCGACGCCGGTACTGGTTGACCAGGTCGATCAGCACGATGGCGTTGGTCACCACGATACCGATCAGCATCAGCACGCCGATCAGGGACGGCACGCCCAGCGGGATGCCCGTGATCACCTGCAGGGCGATCGCGCCGGTCGCCGCGAATGGCACCGATACCAGCAGCAGCAGCGGCTGCAACAGCGACCGGAACGTCGCCACCATCACGATGTAGACAATCAGAATGGCAATCAGCAGCGCGATCCCGAGCTGCGCGAACGCTTCGGTCTGGTCGGCGGTAACCCCGCCGAGCGTCGCCGTCGCACCCTCGGGCAGTTCGGTGTCGGCCAGGGCGGCCGTCATCTGCGCGTTGGCCGCGCCCAGGTCGTCGATGTTGGGGGTGGCGGACACTGTTGCCGTGCGTAGCCCCTTCGTCGTGGTGAGGGTGGAAGGACCCTCGACCTGCTCGACTGCGGCCAGGGAGTCCAGGGACACCGGCCCGGCCAGGGTCGGGATTTGCAGGGCGGCGAGCTCGGCGGTCGTCGTCGGCAGGGCATCCGTTTGCAGGTAGACCGACAGGGTGGTCTCGTCGATCACGATGGATCCGATGACGCTCGGCTGCATGGCCTGTGACACCAGGGTGCCGAGGGCGAGCTCGCTCAGGCCCACCTGGCCCGCGGCATCCCGATCGACGGTCACCGCGATGTAGGGCCGTGAGGCCGCAAGGTTGCTGGAACTCTCCTTGATCGCGTCGAGGCCTTCCACAGCGGCCAGCACCTCATCGGTGGCCATCTGCAGGTCGGCGTTCGTGGCCGCGGTCACGTCGACGGCGATATCGGATGACCCGCCGAACCCGCCGCCGGACGAAACCGAGAATTCTCCGCTTCCGTCCAGTGCCGTGAGCGTGTCACGCACGGTGTCCTGCACCTCATCGGGGTTGGCCTCCCCGTCGGTGGTGATCGAGTAGGTCACGGTGCTCGACGAGACGCTGCCCCCGCCGAACGCGGCCAGGGCGTTGCCGCCACCGATGGAGACCTGCACGATGTCGACGCCGTCGGTGCCGCGGAGGGACTTCTCGGCGGCCGTGGATGCCTCATCCTGAGCGGCCAGGCTGGTGCCCACCGGCAGGGCCTGGGTAACCCGGAACGTGGTCTGCCCGGTGGAACCGAGAAAGTTGACCTTCATATAGGGAACCAGGGCGACCGTGCCGCCGAGCACGAGCACGGCAACGAGGAGCGTCGCGACGGCGTGGTTCAGGGTCCAGCGGATGACCGGGAGGTAGCCGGTCTGCAGGCGGCTCGGACGCTCCTCGGTCGGGGCTGCGGCGGCGCCGTTGTGGCGCGTTCGACGGGTGGCGGTGGTCGAACCTGTCGAGACCGTCGAGACCGCCGAAGCGAGGGCGCGGAGGGTCTCGACAGGCTCGATCACCGATACAGGCTCGACCACCTTGGCCGGCCGCAGGAACCAGTACGCGAGCACTGGCACGATGGTCAGCGACACCAGCAGCGACGCAAGCAGGGCGATCGAGACGGTGAGGGCGAACGGCCGGAACAGCTCCCCGGTCGAGCCGCCGACGAACGCGATCGGCAGGAACACGGTGACGGTAGTGATGGTGGATGCCGTGATCGCCCCGGCGACCTCTCGCACCGCGCGCACGATGGTCGCCGCACGGTCGGCGCCCGCCACCAGGTTGCGGGTGATGTTCTCGATCACCACGATGGAGTCGTCGACGACGCGGCCGATCGCGATCGTGAGGGCGCCGAGGGTGAGGATGTTCAGCGAATAGCCCACACCCTGCAGCCCGATGAAGGTGATCAGCACCGAGGTCGGGATCGAGATCGCGGTGACCAGGGTCGCCCGCACTGAGAGCAGGAAGACGAGGATCACGAGCACGGCGAAGATCAGTCCGAGTAAGCCTTCCTCAGTGAGTGCGTCGATCGAATCCTGGATGAACGGCGCCTGGTCGAACACCACCGTGAAGGTCGCGCCGGAGACGGCCGCCTCCAGGTCAGGCAGGATGGCGCGCACGGCCTCGGACACGTCGACCGTGTTCGCCGCGGGCACCTTGGTCACCGAAATGGTCAGGGCGGGCTTGCCGTCGACGCGGGAGATGCTCGCGGCCGGGTTCTCCACGAGGGCGACGCTCGCCACGTCGCCGATGGTGGCCACCCCAGCGCCGGGCACCTGCGCGATGATGGGCAACGCGGCGATATCCTCGGCCTCACTGAGCTTGGAGCCCGTCTGAACCGAGAGGGTCGTGTCGTCTTCGGTCAGCGAACCGGCGGGGATCAACGACCCGTTCTGTTGGAGGGCACCACGGATGTCCTGGCTGGCGAGCCCCCGTGCGGCCAGCTGCGCGACATCCGGCGTGATGGTCACGCGACGGCCGACGTCGCCGACGAGGGCTGCCTCGCGCACGCCCTCCACGTCACTAATGTCGCCGAGCACGCTGCGCCCCAGGTCGTCGGCGAGGGTCGCAGGGTCGCCCCCGGACACGGCGAGGGACAGCACCGGGAAATCATCGATGCTGCCGCTGAGAACCTGTGGGTCGAGGTTCTCCGGCAGGGTCGACTTGATGCGGTTGATGGCCTGGCTGATGCGCGATTCAGCCTTGATCAGATCGGTGCCGTAGGTGAACGTTGCACTGACCAGCGACGCGTTGGTGCTGCTGGTGGTCGAGGTGGACTCGAGGCCGGGGATGCCCTGGATCGCCGTCTCGATCGGCGTCGACACGTCGTCGTTGACGACCTCGGGTGAGGCACCCGGGTAGCTCGTCGAGACCACCAGCTGCGGCAGTTGCAGTGAGGGAATCAGCTCCTGCTTGAGACTGGTCAGAGCGAGGCTGCCGAAAATGGCAACGACGATGGTGACCAGCGCGATCAGCGCCCGGTTCTTCATGCTCAAAACAGCGAGAAAATGCACTCATTCAGTATCTCATTGCACGGTGTGCAGAATCCGCGCCGAACCGCGACCCGGGGTGTCGTCGACGGCGGGCCGCGCGTATCCTCGGCGGCACATGCTCCACCAGAACACCCACAACATTTATCGAGGAGAAGCCATGTCCGTTGCACGCGTAACCACCCTGAGCGTCCGGTCCGACACATCATTCGAAGATGCCATCGCCGCCGGCATTGCCCGCGCGAACCAGACCCTGCGCGGCGTCTCCGGCGCCTGGGTCAAGGAGCAGAAGGTGGAGGTGTCCGGCGGCGCGATCACGTCCTGGGAGGTCGTGATCGAGGTGACCTTCGTGCTCGAGGACTGAGCCGTCACCCCGGAGCCGTCAGACGACGTCGGCGAGGTACCCGGTGTCCGGCACCGGATGCCGTAGCAACGAATCCCAGGCCAGGCCGAGCACGTCGACGGCGAGGTCCATTTCGTTGGTGCTGTAACAGAACGGAATCCGCAGGAACCGTTCGAACGCCCCATCGAGCCCGAACCGCGGCCCGGCCGGAACGAGCAGGCCGTGGTTGCGGGCGGCGAGCGCGAGCTGGGAGCTCACCGGAAGCCCGAGGTTGACCCAGGCGGTGATGCCGCCGTCGACATGCGGCACCTGCCAGTCGGGGAACCGCGCGGCAAGCAGCCGCTCCAGATGGTCGCGGCCGACCCGGAGTTCGGTGCGGCGCCGCTCCAGAATCGCGGGCATCTCGGACAGGAGCCGAACCACGATCAGCTGCTCGAGGAGGGGCGTGCCGAGGTCATTCGCCGACCGGGCGGCAACGAGCCGGCGGATCAGCGGTCGTTCGGCGCGAATCCAGCCGACCCGCAGCCCACCCCAGATGGTCTTACCGACCGAACCGATGGCGACGACGTCGCCCGGCTGCCCCGGCTCGGCATAGGCAGGGAACGGCAGGAACTCGCCAATTCGGTCGATGTCGAGTTCGGCGATCGTCTCGTCGACCACGAGCACCGTGCCCTGGCGGGCCGCCGCGGCAAGCACTCGCTCCCGCTGTTCGGCCGGCATGGTCTGCCCGGTCGGGTTGTGGAAGTCCGGCATCAGGTAACCCAGTACGGGATTGCTGCGCCGGAGGGTCGGCAGGAGCGCGGTTTCGTCCCAGCCGAACGTCTCAGGGTCATCTCCCGGCGCGCCGGCCGACACGCTGACGGGTACCAGGCGCGCACCCACGGCCTGCAGCGCCTCGGCGGCGTGCGGGTAGGTGGGCATCTCGATCAGCACGCGGTCGCCGCGGCCGATCAGTACCCGGGCGAGCAAGGCAATGGCGTGCTGGGCGCCGATCGTGACCATGATCTGCTCGGGGTCGGTGGGCAGCCCGCGGGCGCGGTAGCGGTCGGCGATCGCCGCCCGGAGTTCGGGCAGGCCCACCAGGTCGAAGCCCGACCCATCGAGCTGGCCCAGCAGATCGCCGGCGGCGCGGAGGGCGACATCCGCGAGCCCGGACAGGGCCGGCATGGTGGCCTTGCTGAAATCAAGGATGCCCGTGCCGGGCGCCGTTGGGCCGACCGGGGCCCCACCAGGCAGCCGTACCACGCTGCCCGATCCCTGCACGCTCACCAGAAAGCCGGCCTCCCGCAGCTGCCGGTAGGCGGCCGTGACGGTCGTGCGGCTCACGCCGAGCCGGGCGCTCAGGTCGCGCTCGGCGGGAAGGCGGCTGTCGCTGGGGATACGCCCGTCGAGGGTGAGCAGCCGGATGCGATCGGCCAGCGCCCGATACGCGCTGCCGCCGCCGCGCCACTCGCCGAGCCTCGCCTCGAGGGCCCGCGCGCTCAACTGGTTCTCCGCCATCAGGCCACTATATGGAGATTGGCTACTTGATAACAGGCCAATAGTGCAATTGGATTGACAACTATGACCCGTCGCCTCGCCCAGCTCCTCATTGGCCTCTTCCTCTACGGCATGGGGATCGCTCTGATCGTGCGCGGCGAGATCGGCGTGGCCCCGTGGGACGTGCTCACCCAGGGCATCTCGAGCCGCACCGGCCTCGGCTTCGGGCTGGTCACCATCCTGATCAGTGGCGTCGTGCTGCTGCTCTGGATTCCGCTGCGCCAGAAGCCGGGCGTGGGCACCGTGCTC
>JBBQDC010000085.1:0-12144 GCA_038319305.1 Actinomycetales bacterium
GCGCGCAATGCTGAGACGGCCGCAGGCAGCGTTCTGAGCCCCGACCTGCTTCGCGAATCCATGGCCGATACTGCCGCCGACCTTGACCGGAGGTGGCACGAGCTATCGGCCGACCGCTGGTCCTTTCCGGTCCGGAATGGGCAGGGTGCCATGGTCCCTCTGCAGGACACCGTCTGGATGCGAACCCGCGAGGTTTGGATCCATGCCGTCGACCTCAACCACGGTGCCGGCTTCGCGGACCTGCCGGAGGAGGTACTCGAGCGGCTTCTCGGCGACATCGTCGGCGCATGGGCAGCCCGAGGCGACACGAGCCGTCTGCTCAGTGTGACGGATCCGGCACACCGAAGTTACGGTGATCCGGATGCCGCCGAGCAGGTCACGGGCTCGCTCGCCGACCTGGCGGGCTGGGCCACCGGCCGCACACGGGTAGGCGTGATTTCCGATACCGGGGAGACCCCCGTGGCGCCGCGCTGGCTCTGACCCGAACGGCGACAGGCGCAGCAGAACGGCCCCGCACCTTTCGGTGCGGGGCCGTTCTGCTGGAATCAGGCGGTAAAGGCTACTTTCCTGCCTTGCGGGCCGACTTCTTCTCTTCGGTCGGCGCCACTGCTTCGATGGCCGCGCGACCGGCGCGGACCTCGTTGAAGGAGGTGCCGTAGTACGCGGCCTCCATGATGGTGCGCATGTCGTCCAGCATCGGCATCCGAGGGTTGGCCGGTGCGCACTGGTCGCCGTAGGCGCCCATGGCCAGGCTGTCGAGGCGGCTGATGAAGTCTTCCTCCGGCACACCCTGCGCCTGGAAGGACGGCTTGATGCCGGCCTGGTCGCGCAGCTTCTCCACGGCCAGGGCGTAGGACTCAACGCCTTCCGCCGGGGTCGATGCCGGGAGACCGAGGTGTTTCGCGATCTGCTGGAAGCGCTCCGGGGCGATGTAGCTCTCATACTTGGGCCAGCTGGTGAGCTTGGTCGGGATGAGGCCGTTGTAACGGATCACGTGCGGCAGGTAGGTTGCATTGACCCGGCCGTGGATCAGGTGCAGCTGAGCGCCGGTGACGTGAGCCATCGCGTGACAAATACCCAGGAACGCGTTACCGAACGCCATCCCGGCGATCGAGGAGGCGTTGTGCATCTTCTCGCGGGCCTTGATGACCTCACCATCCGTGCTGGCCGTGGTGCCGTTGACGCTGGGCACGATGTTCTCGAAGATCAGCTTGATCGCGTGCAGGCAGAGGCCGTCGGTGAAATCGTTCGCGTAGACGGACACGTACGCCTCGGTGGCGTGCGTGAGTGCGTCAAAGCCCGAGTCGGCAACCAGGAATGACGGCATCATCGCGGTGAGCACGGGGTCGATGATCGCGACGGTCGGCAGGAGGGCGTAGTCCGCGAGCGGGTACTTCACTCCACTGACTTCGTCCGTGATCACGGCGAACGGGGTCATTTCCGAACCGGTGCCCGAGGTGGTCGGGATGCAGACGAGCTTGGCCAGTTCACCGAGGTCGGGGAACTTGAACGCGCGCTTGCGCACGTCGAAGAACTTTTCCTTCATGTCGGAGAATTCGATTTCGGGGTGTTCGTAGAGCAGCCACATGACCTTCGCGGCGTCCATCGGCGAGCCGCCACCGAGGGCGATGATCGTGTCGGGCTTGAAGGCCCGCATCTCGGCGGCACCCTTTTCGACCGCGGAGACGGTCGGTTCGGGCAGCACGTTGTCGATGATCTGCAGTGCGACGCGGCCTTCGCGACGGTTCAGGATGTCGAGGATCTTATCGACGAAGCCGAGGCGGGTCATGGTCGAGTCGGTCACGATCGTGACGCGTTCGACGTTACGCATGTCCGCCAGGTAACGGATGGCGTTCGGCTCGAAGTACGTCTTGGCGGGGACCTTGAACCACTGCAAGTTGTTGTTCCTTCTGCCGATGCGCTTGACGTTGATGAGATTGATCGCGGAGACGTTGTTCGAGACGGAGTTGTGTCCGTACGAGCCACAGCCCAGTGTCAGCGACGGGATGAATGCGTTGTAGATGTCACCGATGCCACCGAGCGAGCTGGGGGCGTTGGTGATGATCCGGACCGCCTTGACGCGGGTTCCGAACTCTTCGATGATGGCCGGGTTCTCGCTGTGGATGGAGCCCGAGTGGCCGAGGCCGTCGAATTCAACCATCTGCTCGGAGAGGGAGATGCCCTCTTCAGCGTCCTTGGCGTGGAGCACGGCGAGAACGGGGGCCAGCTTTTCGCGGGTCATCGGCTCGTGCGGTCCCACACCGGAGACCTCGACCAGAATGATCGATGTGTCGGCCGGGATGGTGAATCCGGCCTGCTGGGCGATCCAGACCGGCGACTTGCCGACGACGGCGGCGTTGAGCTTGGCCTCGCCGCAGTTGGTCGAATTGGCCTGGACTCCGAAGATGTAGTCCTCGAGGAGGAGCTTCTCGGCCGGAGTGACCAGGTAGGTGTGCAGGATCTTGAACTCGGCCATGGCCTCTTCGTAGAGCGGCTCTTCGATGATGACGGCCTGCTCCGACGCGCAGATCATGCCGTAGTCGAAGGACTTGGAGAGTACGACATCGTTGATGGCGCGCTTGAGCTTGGCGCTCTTCTCGATGAAGGCGGGAACGTTGCCCGCGCCGACGCCGAGGGCCGGCTTGCCACAGGAGTACGCAGCCCGCACCATGGCGTTGCCACCGGTGGCGAGGATGGTTGCGACACCAGGGTGGTTCATCAGCAGGCTGGTGGCCTCGAGGGACGGGGTCTCGACCCACTGGATGCAGTTGGCCGGTGCACCGGCCAGGATGGCGGCGTCACGCACAACGCGCGCTGCGGCCACGGAGGACTGCTGGGCCCCCGGGTGGAAACCGAAAACGATCGGGTTGCGGGTCTTCAGTGCGATGAGGGACTTGAAGATCGCGGTCGAGGTGGGGTTCGTGACGGGGGTCACACCGCAAATAACACCGACCGGCTCGGCGATTTCTGTAATTCCGGTAATTTCGTCTCGGCTGATAACGCCGACGGTCTTAAGGTTCTGCATCGAGTTCGTAACGTGCTCGCATGCGAAGAGATTTTTAACGGCCTTGTCTTCGAATACGCCACGGCCGGTTTCGGCTACAGCGTGAACAGCCAGTTCGGCATGCTTGCTGAGAGCAGCGACCGAGGCTTTCTTAACGATGTGGTCGATTTGTTCCTGCGTGAAATTCGCATAATCGAGAAGTGCGACCTGAGCGGCTTTAACCAGGGAGTCAATTTGAGTGGCAAGTGACTCGGTGACTGGTTTGTCGGTTATTGTCATTGTGTCCCTTTTTGGCGGCCCAACTTGGGCGTATCGCCTCTTGTCTATAACCTTACGACTCCAGCCAGAGGGTCGCACGTTAGGGCCTACGAAGTTCGGCGTTTACGGGCCGCACAGCGTGAGCAGAATACCTGATCCGGATCATTTTCGAAGGTCGATCCGAATCCTTCGCAAATTGTCTGACAACTCGTGGGTGTTCGATTCTCGTGCGCGTGCACACGCGCGACAAGCGCGCGCGAGCCGCTTCAGCTCCGGCCGAGTTCGCGAACGGTGTTGACGGCCACGCGCACGGATGCGGCTGCCTCCGCAGCATCCGCTGCCGTGGTCGTTGACGCCAGGGTGAACCGCACGGCGGTCTGGGCAACCTCGGCAGGGATGCCCAGCGCGGTCAGCACATGGGAGGGCTCGTCGCTGCCCGCGGCGCAGGCCGAACCGCTCGAGCAGACGATACCGCGCTGTTCCAGCTCGAGCAGCACCGCCTCGCCGCTCGTGCCGGGGAAGACGAACGACGCGGTGCCGGGAAGGCGTTCGGTCGGATGGCCGGTGAGGCAGGCGGAGGGCGTTTCAGCCAGCACTGTGGCGATGAAGGCATCCCGCAGTGCGGTGATGCGGGGTGCTGCCTCCGCGCGTTCCGCGTCGGCGAGGCGCAGGGCAGTGGCCAGTGCCAGTGCCCCGGCCACGTTTTCGGTGCCGCTGCGGCGTCCGCGTTCCTGGCCTCCGCCGTGCAGCACGGGTTCGACCGCGACTCGACGGCGCAGAAAGAGCGCACCCGTGCCGGGAGGCGCACCGAGTTTGTGTCCGGACAGGCTCAGGGCGTCGACGCCGAGGGCATCCACGTTCACCGGGAGCCAACCGGCTGCCTGCACAGCGTCGGTGTGCAGAGGCACGCGGGCTGCCTGCGTGATGGCCGTGAGCTCCGTGAGCGGCTGCACGGTGCCGACCTCGTTGTTGGCGTATTGCACGGAGACGAGGGTGGTGTCGGGGCGGATCATGGCGCGCAACTGGTCCGGGTCGACCCGGCCGGCCGCATCCGTGTCGAGGAACGTCACCTCGAAACCGTGCAGCCGACGCAGGTAGTCGCAGGATTCGAGCACCGCCTCGTGCTCGATCGCCGTGGTGATGAGGTGGCGGCCGCGGGGCGCACCGAGGGCGACACCCTTGATCGCGAGGTTGTCGGCCTCGGTGCCGCCGGTCGTGAACACCACGTCGGCCGGCCGGCAGCCGAGAACGCCCGCGATCATGGCCCGCGCCTCAGCCAGCGCGGCGGCCGCGGCCTCACCGACCCGATGGTGGCTCGAGGGGTTGCCGAACCGGCCTGCGAGCTGCTGCCAGAGCACCTCGAGGACTTCCCGGCGCACCGGGGTGGTCGCGGCATTGTCGAGGTAGATCATGCCCACCCGGTCATGCCTCGGTGAGGATGACGACGTCGAGACCAAGGTCAAGGGAGCGCACGCTGTGCGTGATGGCACCGACTGAGATGATGTCGACGCCCGTTTCGGCGATTCCGCGCACGGTGTGCAGCGAGACACCGCCGCTGGCCTCCACGAGTGCTCGGCCGGCGGTGAGGCGCACGCCCTCGCGCAGGTCGTCGGTGCTGAAATTGTCGAGCATGATCGTGTCGATGCCGGCGGCGAGCACCGGTTCGATCTGGTCGATCCGGTCTACCTCCACCTCCAGGTGCGTGGTGTGGGAGATACGACCGCGCACCTGGCGGAGCGCCTCGGTGAGGTTCAGACCGCCCGCGGTGAGAACGGCGAGGTGGTTGTCTTTGGCCATGACCGCGTCGGAGAGGCTGAATCGGTGGTTGTGACCGCCGCCGTCCCGCACCGCTGCTCGTTCCAGCACGCGCAGGCCCGGGGTGGTCTTGCGGGTGTCGACGATACGGGCGCCGGTGCCGGTGGTCTCGGCCACGTAGAGCGCGGTCAGAGTGGCGATCCCGCTCATGCGCTGCACGAAATTCAGGCCGATGCGCTCGGCCTGCAGGATGCCACGGGCGGACCCGGACACCTCGGCGAGGGCGTCGCCGGCGTCGAAGACGGCGCCGTCGGCCACCAGCATCCGCACGACGATTCGGGGGTCGGTCAGCCTAAATGCCGCCGCGAACACGGCCCCGCCGCTGAAGACGCCGGCTTCCCGGGCGACCAGCTGCGCGGTCGCGTCAGCGTCCACCGGAAACAACACCTGCGAGGTCAGGTCACCCCACGGGGCGTCCTCCTCGAGTGCGGCGCGCACGACGGTGTCGATGGCGTTCAGGGTCAGCATGCGATGGCCTCCTCGGCCTCGGTGGGGTGGTCCAGATTCAGGGTGCTCTGCATACCCGCAGCGGTATCCAGAGCCGTTCCGCGGCTCCAGACGACGGTGCGGGCGAGCTCGGGTCGGCTGTCGGGAAAATCGGAGCGGTAGTGGGCGCCGCGCGATTCCTCCCGGGCCAGGGCGGAGGCCACGGTGACCCGAGCCAGGTCGAGCAGGTTGACGTCCTCATATTCCTGAATCCGCATATTACGCGGCGCGGTGCTCTGGGTGACCTTTTCCCGGCTCGCCCAGTCGGCCAGGATGACGGATGCGGCGGCGAGCTTCTCCCCGCTCCGCAGCACTCCGGCGCATTCCCACATCAGCTGCTGCAAAGCCTCACGGTCCACATTCCCCGTGGCTGGGCCGGTCGGGACCAGGCGCTCGGTGGTTGGGTCTGTCGAGACCCGAACCGGCAGCCGCAGCGCGCGCACAGCTCGATCGGCGAACACGGCGGCCTCGAGCAGCGAGTTAGAGGCCAGACGGTTGGCGCCGTGGGCGCCGGTGCGGGCCACCTCCCCCACGGCGAACAGACCCGGCAGGCTGGTGCGACCCCAGATGTCGGTCAGCACACCACCCATCCAGTAGTGCGCCGCCGGGGCGACCGGGATCGATTCGACGGCCCAGTCCAGGCCGGCCGCGCGGCAGGCCGCGGTGATAGTCGGGAAGCGCCGCTCGAGCAGTTCGCGGCCGAGGCCGGTGGCATCTAGTCGCACCGGTTCACCGCCCTGCTTCGCCATCTCCCGGGCGATGCCTCTGGCCACAACATCGCGCGGGGCGAGTTCCGCGTCGGGGTGCACGGTGAGCATGAAGCGGTGGCCGCCGGCGTTGCGCAGCACGGCGCCTTCACCGCGTACGGCTTCGGAGACCAAGGGGGTACCGGGGACCGCGAGGGCGGTCGGGTGGAACTGGTAGAACTCAAGGTCGGCCACGGATGCCCCGGCGCGCCACGCGGCGGCCACACCGTCGCCGGTCGCCAAAGACGGGTTCGTGGTGTGCGGGAAAAGCACGCCGGCGCCTCCGGTCGCCAGGATCACCGTATCCGCGGGGCTCGTGCGCAGCTCTCCGTCGGGCCCAAGCAGGACGGCCCCGGTCACACGGCCGTCGTGCACGGTCAGGTCGACCAGCATCGTGTGCTCCAGGATGCGCAGGCGGGCACCGGCGTTCCGCAGCGATCGGGCGGCTCGCTCGCGCACCGTGGCCACCAGTGCGGCTTCGATGGCGGCGCCGGTGGCGTCACCGCCGGCGTGCAGCACCCGCGAGCGTGAGTGGGCTGCTTCCAGCCCGCGAGTCACCCCGGACTCGTCACGATCGAAGTCCACACCGAACCGAATCAGGTCGCGCACCCGGGCCGGCCCCTCGGAGCAGAGCACACGCACCGCGACCGGGTCGCACAGCCCGGCCCCGGCACGCAGGGTGTCCTGGGTGTGGGACTCGACCGAGTCGTCGGGGAACAGGGCTGCCGCGATCCCGCCCTGGGCCCAGCGGGTGTTGCTGTCGGGCAGGCCCTGCTTCGTGACGAGGGTGACCTGGTGGCCGGCATCCGTCGCCCGCACCGCGGCGATCAGGCCGGCCAGCCCGCTGCCGACGACGAGCACGCGAGTCATACTCAGGCCCCGACCGTCACGGGAGGTTTCGCGGCGAGCATACGTTCGAGGGCGACGCGGGCGTTGCCGGCGACCTCATCCGCCACCTGGATGCGGTTCAGCACTTCGGGTGCCTGCTCCGCGGTGCCGACCAGCGCTTCGAGCACCCAGGCCAGGTAGCCCGAGTGGATGCGGTACATCGTGGAGCAGGGGCAGACCACCGGGTCGAGGCAGAAGATGGTGTGCTCGGGGTGCTGGGCTGCGAGCCGCTGCACCAGGTTGATCTCGGTGCCGATCGCGAACGTGGACCCGGCCGGGGCGGCCTCGATGGCCTTCTTGATGAAGTCGGTGGAACCGTAGGAGTCGGCGGCGTCGACGACGCTCATCGGGCACTCCGGGTGCACGATCACGCGCACGCCTGGGTGTGTTTCACGGGCAACGGTGATCTGGTCCACCGTGAAGCGCTTGTGCACGCTGCAGAATCCGTGCCAGAGCACAACCTGGGCGGCTTCGAGCTCCTCAGCGGTGTTGCCACCGAGGGGCCTCCGCGGGTTCCACATCGGCATGCGGTCGAGCGGCACCCCCATGGCCTTGGCAGTGTTGCGGCCGAGGTGCTGGTCGGGGAAGAAGAGCACGCGGTGGCCGCGTTCAAACGCCCATTCGAGCACGGTCTCGGCATTGGAGGAGGTGCAGACGATGCCGCCGTGCTCACCGCAGAACGCCTTGAGCGCGGCCGAGGAGTTCATATACGTGACCGGGATCACGGGCACGCGACCATCGGCGTCGGGCTCGGTTCCGTAGAGGTCTTCGAGCTGCTCCCAGCAGTCGGTGACGGAATCGATGTCTGCCATGTCGGCCATCGAGCAGCCGGCCGCGAGGTTGGGCAGAATGACCGCCTGCTGCGGTGTCGAGAGCAGGTCGGCGGTTTCGGCCATGAAGTGCACGCCGCAGAAAATGATCGCCTCGGCATCCGGCCGGCTCGTTGTGGCCTGCGCCAGTTGGAAGGAGTCACCCACGAAGTCCGCGTGCTGCAGCACCTCGTCGCGCTGGTAGAAGTGGCCGAGAATCACGACCCGGTCGCCGAGCGTGGCCTTGGCGGCACGGATGCGGTCGCCCAGTTCCTCCGTCGACGCCCGTCGGTAGACCTCCGGCAGCTCGCCCTGCCGCGGTGACCCGGTGGGGATGACGTCGCCCATCGACGAGCCCGGGCCATAGCCCGGCGTCCCGGAATCGAACTCCCACGGAGCGGTGAGCAGGTCGGGGCTGCAGGTGCTGCCGGCGGCCGCTCCCGTGCTGATGAGCCGAATGGTCTGGTCGACCGATGCGATGGTCATGCGGTTACTCCTCGATATTCACAAAAAGCGATAGTCAGACAAGCAGTGGTCAGCACGGACGTGCTGGAGCTGGAGGGTCAGGCTCAGCCGATGGCCGGCTCGAGCGCACCCGGAGCGGCGGCGTGCACGGAATCGTTGTAGCGGTAGAGCCGGGGTGGGCGGTGAGGAACACCGGCCACCCGCTGGCCGGTGTCGACGACGGTGCCGGAGGATTCGATCGTGCGACGGAAGTTGGCTGGGTCGAGGGCTTTCTGCAGCACGGCCTCGTGCACCTCGCGCAGCTGCGCGAGCGTGAAGGTCTGGCCCAGGAACGCGTGCGCGATCCGGGAATACTCCACTTTGGTGCGCAGACGCCAGAGCGCGTAGTCGACGATGCGGTTGTGGTCGAAGGCTAGCGGCGGCAGGTGGTCGGCCGGGAACCAGTGCACGTTCTCGTCTTCGACCGCGAGGGCGGCCTCGCCGGACTCGACGAGGGCCCAGTAGACGACAGAGACGACCCGGCCGCCGGGGGAGCGGCCCGGGTCACCGAACGTGTAGAGCTGCTCCAGGTATTTGGGGGTCAGACCCGTGGTCTCGCGCAGGGTTCGTGCGGCCGCGCCCGCCAATTCCTCGTTGGCGGGCAGGCCGCCGCCCGGTAGTGCCCAGCGGCCGAGGTAGGGTTCCCGGGTGCGGCGCACGAGCGGCAGCCACAAGGTGGAGAGGCCGGATTCCGGATCCGGCCGCAGGGCGAAGATGACGGTCGACACGGCCAAGGCCGCCTCAAGCTGGGTGTTCATGCGCGCATCCACCGCCATTCACTAAGTACAGGTCAAGTAAAGGTCATTGTGACCTTAACTGAATGAACCCATCTTATAGTCAGTTTGACCAGAAGTCACGCCCCGAGCTGCGCGGCGGACGTTCCTCCCAGTGAGACCCCAGATCGTGACTCGGGCCATCGCCTCGACCACGATCGAACCACTCATCTTCGAGGAGCCGAGGGTGCGTTCAACGAACGTGATCGGAATCTCGACCACGGTGAGCCCTGCTCGCACCGCATGCAGCAGCATGTCGATCTGGAAGCAGTAACCCAGGCTCTCAACACTGGAGAGGTCCATGCGCTCAAGGGCGTTGGCGGTGTAGACCCGGTAGCCCCCGGTGACGTCGCGTTGGGGAAGGCTGAGCAGAGCGCGGGAGTAGGCCGACCCACCCCGGGACAGCAGACGGCGGTACCACGGCCAATTCTTCACTGCTCCACCGGGAACCCAGCGTGAGCCGAGCACCACATCGGCCGTGTCCGCCGCTGCGAGCAGCGTCGAGAGCTGCTCAGGAAGGTGCGACCCGTCCGCGTCGAGCTGAACCAGTCGGTCGTAGCCGCGGGCCAGCCCCCAGGTGAATGCGTCGAGGTAGGCGGCGCCGAGTCCGTTCTTTTGGCTGCGGTGCAGCGCGTGCACCTGGGAATCCGCCGCGGCCAGCCCGTCGACCAGCCTGCCCGTGCCGTCCGGGGATGAATCGTCCACCACCAGAACGTCGCCCGAAGGCACGCACGCTCGCACCCGGCCTACGATCGACGCGATGTTTTCACGTTCGTTGTAGGTCGGGATGATGATCAGACTCCGGGCCATGGCGCTACCTTGTCATTTCGATGATGAGCGTTCGGTTCAGCGTGGTCGACGCCGTGACCGTGAATCCGAGCTGTTGCAGGGTACGGATGTCGTCCCCCCGTCTATTCTCGCCGCTGCCCTCGTACTGGAGCACCCAGACCCGGTTGGTGCTGACGAGCCGGTCGGCGACGTCGTTCAGAGGCAATGTCACGTCCCACAATTCGTTGGTCGCATCGAAAGCCCGCGCAAGGGTGACGTCCCGCAGGCCTTCGAACGCATCCGGGTACACGTGCAGGGCCAGCCGGGGCTTCCGCGATGGCCGCACGCTCTCGTCGAACACGACGGCGTCGCCCGGAACTGCACCGGCCCGAACGACCTCGGCCGCCTGACGCAGGTCGCTGCCGTAATTCTTGCCGAATTCGCCGCGCTGGTCGAGGTAGGTGGGCAGGGCGAGGGCTGCGATGAGCACGAGGGCCGCCGCCTGCGTCCAGCGCGGCCGCAGGCAGGCAATCCCCACGGCGATCGCGATGGCGACGCCCGGTGTGCAGATCGAAAGGTAGCGCAGCGAGTACATCGGGGTGATCAGGTGCGTGCCGATCAGAAGCACAGCGCTCGGAACGATCATCCAGGCCAACATCACCGTCATTGCGGCGCGGTTGCCCGGAGGCGCGATCAGCCGCCCACGGCCGGCGAACGTGAGCACGACGGCCACCAGGATCAGTCCCCAGGCCAGCACGGCCAACGGCGCATTTCCGAACCACTGGTACTCGGCGGCGGTCAGCACGGCGATCGGTGGACGGCGCCCGATGAAGGCGATCTGATCGCGCTGCGCAACGCTGGCCAGCATCACGGGTGCGGCCAGGGCGAGACCGGCGGCCGTGGCTAAGCCCCAGGCGCGCACGTTCGCCATTCTCTGGCCGGCCTCTGGTGCCAGCAGCAGTACGGCGAGGCCGAGCACGGGGACCAACAACAGAACGTAGAGGAAGAAGTAGATGCCCAATGCCAGGAGCGCGGCGTAGCCCGCCCAGAGCGCGAACCGCGGGCCGGCGTGCACCTCCCGGCTGCCCAGCAGGTGCACCAGGAGCACGGTCAGCCAGACTGCGACCGCCGTGGCGATGGCGGCCGAGCGGGCTTCCGCGCCCATATAGGTGACCCGGGGGAGCCCGGCGAAGACGAGGGCCGCGAGCACGCCTACTCTGGTCGAGATCAGGGTGCGTGCCAGCACGAAGGTCCCGGCCGCCGCGACACCCACGAAGAGGGCGCTCAGGGCCCGGGTCGACAGCTCTGACGCGCCGAAGAGATCGATCCAGACGCGCAGCACCAGGTAGTAGGCGCCGTGCACCGCATCGATGTTGTTCAGCAGCCGGACGAGCCCAGGCAGGGAACGTTCCGCCGACATGACGCTGGCTGCCTCGTCGCCCCAATACGAGGGCCGCCACGATCCGGCCACCGAAACGAGAAAACCGAACAGTCCTAGAAGCGCCGCCAGTCCTCCGGTTCGGCGCAGGGGAAGGCACAGCGCGACGGGGTGAACCAGGCGGGAAACCAACGGGGGGGAGGACACGCATATACGTTAGGCCACCTCGCTGAACCCTGATACCCGGTGCGGTCGCAGTCAGAGAGGCACGGATGCCTCAGCCCCGGCCGGGGCCGGACCGGCGGCTAGGCTGGCGCCATGATCGATCCCCTCGAGACGAGCCGTCCCGCAGTTGATCCCGGCCCGGCCATAACCCTGGGTGTGGCAGTGGCCCAGTTCGCGCCCGGCCGAGAGCCTGCCGTGAATCTCGCCGTTATGCGCGCCCTCGCCGCGACCGCCGTCGCCCGTGGGGCCCGGCTGATCGTGTTCCCCGAGTACTCCGCATTCTTCGAACCGGTCAGGGGTGCGTCCTTCGTCGCCGCGGCCGAGCCTCTGGACGGCCCCTTCGTGAGGGCACTGGCCGCGCTCGCCGCCGACTGCGGCGTTCATATCGTGGCCGGCATGCTCGAGGCCACGGACGACCCGAACCGGTTCTCCAACACCCTGGTCGCAGTGGATCCGGCCGGTGAAACCGTCGCAAAGTACCGCAAGCTGC
>JBBQDC010000086.1:0-12098 GCA_038319305.1 Actinomycetales bacterium
TGAGCCCGCGTCACGAGTGACGACCACCACGTCACCATCCTGACGAAAGCCCCGCCGGAATCCTCCGGCGGGGCTTCTTCATGCCCGGATATCGTCACCGAGGATGACGCGGCCATCGTCATATAACGCGACGGGCGACAACCGGGCGGTGTGGGCCTGTGTCTTGGCGATGTTCTTGGCGGTCAGGTCCAGGCGCCGCTTGATCAGCATCGCATCGGGCGCACTGAGGTAGGCGTGGATCCAGGCCATCCCGTCGGGGGCAGGTTCCACGCCCACGCGACGGTCAACCATCGCGCGGGCGTGGCGAAGTTCGGGTGGTTCGGCCCAGAGCCGGGGCAGGGAATCGGCCAGCACCTGCCCTTCATGGGCCCGGTTGCGCACCTGGTTCGCAGACAGATGCAACTGCAGACCGGCATCCAGGGCTGCGGAGCGTTCGGCCAGCTCGACCGCATCACGCGCGTCCATTCCCTCCGGGGTGACATACAGCTGCGGGTGCGTGCGGGCAACCACGAACAATTCCGCCAGGGCACCAAGCTGGCCGGCCATCGCCCGGTTCAGCTCGCGCTGCGCCACCACCGCATCATCACTGGCCCACTGCGCGGCCACCACCGGGGTGACGGGTACCGACCCCGGAGCGAGAGTCTCACGGTCGACTTCCCGCGCCCAGCGAGCCGCCATCTCAACGAAAGCCTGCTCGACGTCAGCACACCCAAACCCGCCATCGTCAATATCCAGACAAAGGTCACCAGGCGTGCCGGGCACTGGACCCACCAGGGTGCCGGTCATCTCATCCATGGCCCCAGTTTAGAACATAACTACGACAGAATCAAGAGGTATTCTCAACTTAAGTGGCACATCTGATCGCTCCTAGGCGCCCCAGCCGTTGATCTTCACCCTCCACTGTTCGGTCAGAATGTCGAACCATCGGCGCCTTGTTCGCGACACCGTACGAAGTGTTCAGCCAGGTGCGGCGTTAAAGAGAAGAAGGCCGACCCGGCATTTCTGCTGGACCGACCTTCTTGCTGTGGTTGCGGGGGCAGGATTTGAACCTACGACCTCTGGGTTATGAGCCCAGCGAGCTACCGAACTGCTCCACCCCGCGCTACAAACACCAATTTACCACAGGCCCGCGAGCGGTCCGACCACACAGGCGGCAGGACAGCCCGCGGGATGCAAGACGCGGGTGCCGCGCCGCACCGCGGGAGGCATTCCTCCGGCGAGACGGCGCAGCACCCGCGCAGCGGATGAAGCGGCGAACTACGTGCTACTGGTCCAGCAGCACCAGCATCTCGGCGATCGCATCGTTCAGCTTCTTGTCGGCCACCCCGTAAGCCGTGAAGTCACCTGTGGTCAGCGCCGTCTGCTTCTCGGTCACGGCCACTTTGGCTTCCGCGAGGAGCGACTTCAGCTGGGCATCCGTCGCCGGGTCACCGGTCGAGGTCGATGGGGTGGTGCCGTCGGTGGGCGTCTCCCCCTCAACGGGTGTCTCGGACGGCGGAACGGAGGTGTCGCCGGCGGTGGCACCTGAGTCGCCACCGAAGAGCACGTCGAGTGCCTTGTCCAGTGTGTCCTCGAACGCGATCTCGTCGCCGAAAGCGACGAGCACCTTCTGCAGCAGCGGGTAGCTGGTCTCACCCGTGGACTGAACGTAGACCGGCTGCACGTAGAGCAGGCCGCCACCGACAGGAACGGTGAGCAGGTTGCCGTTGAGCACCTTGGACTGGCCCTGCTTCAGCAGGTTCAACTGCTGTGACACGGTCGGGTCAGCGTTGAACTTCGCCTGCACCTGGCCGGGGCCGGGTACGGTCACGTCCTTCGGCAGGTTGAGCAAACGGAGCTTGCCGTAGCCCTCCGCCCGTTTGCCATCGGTCGAACCAGCATCCGCGTCTACCGCCAGGTAGCCGGTCAGCACGTTACGGCTGGTCGCGCCACTCGCATCCGGAATGAAGGTGGAGTAGAGCGAGAAGGCCGGCTTCTCCTGGCCCGGAACCTGCATGGTCAGGTAGTACGGCGGCTGCAGGGTCGTGTTCGTCGACGGTGACACCGGGTCGTTCGGCGTGGTCCAGGCGTCGTCGACCGAGTAGAAGGAACCAGGATCGGTGACGTGGTACTTGCCCAGAATCTTGCGCTGCACCTTGAACATGTCGGCCGGGTAACGAACGTGGCTCATCAGGTCGCCGCTCATCTCGGTCATCGGCTTGAGAGTCGACGGGAAGATCTTCTGCCAGGTCTTGAGCAGTGGGTCCTCGTCGTCCCAGGCGTACAGGGTGACCTCGCCGTCGTAGGCGTCGACGGTGGCCTTGACCGAGTTGCGCATGTAGTTGATGTTGTCGAGCGCGAACGGCTGCGGGGGCGTTTCCGTGTCGGCGATCGCGTCGCTGAGCCCCACCGAGGTCGAGTAGGGGTAGTCGGCCGAGGTCGTGTAGCCGTCCACGATCCACTTGATCTTGCCGTCAACAATAGACGGGTAGGCGTCGGAGTCGAGGGTGAGGTACGGAGCAACCTTCTGCACCCGGGTGACCGGGTCGCGGTCGTAGAGAATCTGCGATTTCTCGTTCACGGCGTTCGCCAGGAAGATCTGCTCCGACTGGAACTTGAGCGCGTAGATCAGCTTGTTAAACGCGTTGTCCAGCTTCGGTCCGGCATCGCCGGTGAAGGTGTTGTAAGTCTGCTGCGCGCCGTCCGTTCCCGACGGGAAGTCGAGCTCGACCGGTTTGGTTCCCTCGGCCGCACCCACAATGGAGTACGGCGGCGATGTCTCGCCGAAGTAGATCCTCGGCTCGTAGTCGGGCAGCAACCCCGTGGTCGGGATGCCCGACTCGAGGAAGACAGGCTGGCCACCGGCCGAGCGCTGGTTACCGTAGGCCGCCACGACGCCGTAACCGTGCGTGTAGACCACGGTCGAGTTGACCCAGGTGTTGCCGGCGTTCAGGCCGGCCAGGTTGAGGTCGCGCACAGTGATCACGGTGTCCTGGGACTTGCCGTCGATCGTGTAGCGGTCGACGTCGAGGTTCTGCGGAAACTGGTAGTACTGCTTGAACTGCTCAAGCTGGGAGAACGCGTCACTGACCAGGGCAGGGTCAAGGATTCGGATGTTCGCGGTGGTTTCCGCGTCGGCGCGCAGGGCACCGGGCTCGGCCGTCGTGGTCGCGTTGTACGGAATCTCTTCCACATCCGCCACGTCGTAGGCGTCGCGGGTGAGATCGATATTGCGTTGGATGTAGGGTTCCTCGAGCGTCTTTGCGCTCGGGACCACTTGGAAGCGCTGCACGACCCACGGGTACAGCGAACCGAGCAGCAGGCTGCTCACGATCAGCAGCGCGGTGCCAACAATGGGCAGGCGCCAGCGGCCAATGAAGGCCGTGAGGAGGAACAGGATGGCGACGACGGCGGCGATTCCGGCCAGGATGGCGCGGCCCGGGATCGTGGCGTTCACATCGGTGTAGCCGGCGCCAGTGAACAGGTCGTTGGTGTTGGTCACCGTGGAGTACTGGTCGAGCCAGATGCTCACGGCCTGCAGCAACAGATAGACGGCGGCCGTGACGGCGATCTGAATGCGGGCGGCCTTGGAGATGAGCACCTCGCGCCCGCTCACCCGGATCGAACCGTACAGGTAGCTCGTAGCCGCTGCTACCAGGGCCGAGATGAGCACCACTGCCGACGCGAAGCCGAGCACGGAGTGGAAGAAGGGAAGATCAAACAGGTAGAACGAGATGTCCAGCTTGAACTGGGGGTCCACTCGGCCGGTATCTGTGCGGTTCAGCCACATCAGGACGACCTGCCAGCGCGTGGCCGCGGCGACGCCGGCGAACAGGCCGAGCAGGGCCGGGATGCCGTACATGGCGAGGCGGCGCAGCGGCTCGATGACCTGCTGGTAGCGGTCGAGCTGCGAATTGAGCTTCGCGTAGACCGGCCGCAACCGGTAAGCGATCTGGATGCTCACCCACACCGGGACCGCCATGGCGACGAACCCGATCAGGAACAGTGCGGCACCGGCGAACCACTGCGTGGTCAGCACATTGAGGAAGCCAAGCTGGTCGAACCAGAGTATGTCCGCATAGAGCCCGGCGAAAACGAAGAAGATGATCACCAACCCCGCGATGATCGCTGCCGTAATGGCAAGTGGAGCACGGCTGCGCTGTGGAGCGGTCGCACTGCGGGGTTGTTGTGACGTCACGAATTGGCCTCTTGATCTCGAAATCGGCGGTCGACTTACATTCTAGACAGCCGCCCCGAACGAATGACGCATGTTCGCTGGGCAGCGACCCGGGGTTATCTGAGAGGGCACTGCTCCAGCCCGTCGGTGTCCGAACCGGTGCGGATGGCGTCCAGGGCGGCCAGCGCATCGTCGAGGGTGTCGACGGAGAACACCGTCATCCCGTCCGGAACATGCCCGGTGACCTCGTCACAGTTGTCGGCGGGCGCCAGGAACCAGTCGGAGCCGTTCTGATCGGCGCCGATCAGCTTCTGCCGGATTCCGCCGATCGGCCCTACCTGGCCAGCTTGGTTAATGGTGCCGGTGCCCGCGACATCCGCTCCACCCTGCAGGAAGCCGGGGGTCAGCGTGTCGATGATGCCGAGGGCGAACATCATGCCGGCGCTGGGTCCGCCGACCGCGTCCAGCTGGATCCTCACGTCGAAGGGAAACTCGTACTCGCTCGTGACGTTGATGCCAACCACCACGGCGTCGCCCGCTGCGACCGGCGTGACCTCGACGGTCTGGGCCGTGCCGTCTCGAAGGATGCCGATGGCGGCTGGGGCGTCGACCCCGTTGCGGGACAGCGCGTCGCGCAGGGCCGTAATGTCGGTAACCTCGTCGCCGTTCACCGAGACCACCTGGTCACCGGCTTCCATGATTCCCTCGGCGGGCGAGTCCTCGGGCAGGGAGACGACCGAGAGGATCGTCGGGTAGTCGTAGTCGAGGTTGGTGAGAGCGGCGGCGATGGCATCCTGCTGCGAATTCACCATCTGCGCCTGAGTCTGCTCCTCGCGCTGTTTCGTGCTCACGTCGGGTGGGAACGCCGAGTCGATCGGGATCACGGCCTGGTTCGGGTCGAGCCAGGCTGCGGCGACCGTCAGCCAGCTTGGCCGGTTAGCGGGGTTTCCCACGAGCGACACGGTCAGCAGGTCTAGGCTGCCCTCGGTCGGAAAGACGGGTTCACCGGACACGGAGATGAGCGGAACCTGCTCGCCGTCCTGTTCGGCCGTGCCGATGGTGTTGAAGACCGGTCCGGGCTTCTCGATCACATACGGGGACGGCGTTACGGCGAGAATGAGACCAAGCACCATCGCGATCCCAAGCACCACCCAGCCTGCCCCGACTGCACGGGTGGATCGGGCGGGTGGCCGTGCGGGGTGATCGGTGAAGAGGGCCACCGGGTTTCCTTCCAGGGATTGTGCTGGCTGTTCGCGGCAGGCGGACACCGGTTTACCAGCGTAGGTCATTTCCCAGTGCGCGCTGGGGATCTCCGGCTAGCGTAGGAGGACGCAACTGAGAGGTGCCTGAAGTGGCCGACGACGACTCCCGACCCGAAGAGGGTCATAATCCCGAAGATGAGTTTCGGGACATGCTGCGCGACATCCTGAGTGGGAAGTCGTCAATCGACCCGAGCCAGCTTGCTGGCGCGGCGGGGCTTCCGAGTGACCCGGCGAGCATCTCCGCTCTGATGAACCAGCTGCAGGGCGCTCTGCGCGGCGGCGGGGACGGGTCCATCAACTGGGAGGCCGCGCTCAGCCAGGGCCAGGAGCGCGCGGCCCAGGGTCAGCTCGACGTGACCCCGACCGAACGTGCCGCCCTCGATCAGGCATTCCACATTGCCTCCCTCTGGTTGGACGAGGTGATCTCGGTCGCCGAGCTCACCGCTCCCCCGCGCCTCATGACCCGCAAGGAATGGGTCACCGCGACCATGCCGCTGTGGACCCAGCTGGCCGAGCCCGTGGCGACCAGCATTTCGGACTCCCTGACCCGGGTGCTCACCGATCAGGCCCCGGAAGAGCTCAAGGGCATGATGGCCGGTGCCGGCCAGGTGATGCGTAGTATCGGCGGCACCCTGTTCGCCATGCAGCTCGGTCAGGTCGTCGGCCAGCTGTCCAACGAGGTCGTCTCCGGCGGCGACGTCGGAATCCCCCTACTCAGCGACCAGCAGGCTGCCCTGCTCCCCCAGAATGTGGCCGCGTTCGGCGAGGGCCTCGACGTTCCCTCCGACCAGGTGCAGATCTACCTCGCCGTGCGCGAAATCGCCCACGCGCGCCTCTTCCGTCACTCCCGCTGGCTGCGCCTGCACCTGATCAGCTCGATCACGGACTTCGCCCGCGGCATCCACATCGATTCCAGCCGCCTCGAACAGTTGGCCGACGGCTTCGACCCAGCCAATCCGGAAGAACTGCGCGCGGCCATGGTCGACGGCTCGCTGATTCCGCCCAAGACCGAGGCTCAGCTGGCCGCGCTCTCCCGGCTCGAGACGATGCTCGCCCTGATCGAGGGCTGGGTCGACGTCGTCACGCGGGAGGCCACGAACCGGCTGCCTCGCGCGGACGCGATCGCCGAGACGGTGAAGCGGCGCCGGGCATCCGGTGGCCCCGCCGAGTCGGCGTTCGCCACCCTGGTTGGGCTCGAATTGCGCCCCCGGCGCCTGCGCGAGGCCGCCGCACTGTGGCAGGCCGTGACGGATGCCGTCGGCAACGAGAAACGCGACGAACTGTGGGCCCACCCGGACCTTCTGCCCTCGTCAGCAGACCTCGACGACCCGCAGGCCCTCGTGGCTCGTCTGACCAGCTCGGCAGCGGGGGTCGAGCCGGTGCTCGATGAGGTGGACCAGGCCTTGGAAGACCTGCTGCGCGACGACGACACCGACCGGCCCCACGAGGCGTAGGTCGGGGTCTCGCCAGGTTAGATCAGGCCTTTGGTGTGCCAGATCGTCTTGGTTTCGGTGAACGCCACGATTCGGGCCAGCGAAGGGCTCGCAGCATCCGGACCGTTCTCGGGCTGCAGCACCCGGGTGAGCGTCTCGGCCGCGTCGATCTCAAGGTGGATCCAGTCGAGGTCGCCGGCGCCGACCAGGTCGAGCGCGTTGACGTCGGCGTGGCTGGCCAGCCACGGCGCCATCTCGGCCGGTGACCCGGTGAGAATGTTGACCACACCTCCGGGCACGTCGCTCGTGGCGAGCACCTCGCCCAGGCTGATCGCCGAGAGCGGCATGGTCTCGTTCGCGACCACGACCACGGTGTTGCCGGGCACCAGCGCCGGGGCGACCGCGCTGACGAGGCCGAGCAGCGAGCCGCCGGTCTGCGGCGCGATGATGGCGACGACGCCCGTGGGCTCCGGCACCGAGATGTTGAAGTAGGGCCCCGACACCGGGTTGGCGTTGCCGGCAACCTGCAGGTATTTGTCGGCCCAGCCGGCGTACCAGACCCAGCGGTCGATGGCCTCGTCGACTTGGGCGGATGCGGCGGCGGCCGTCACACCCTCCGACTGCACGATTTCGGCGACGAACTGGGCCCGGCGCCCCTCGAGCAGTTCCGCGATGCGGTAGAGCACCTGGCCGCGGTTGTAGGCCGTGGCGCCGGCCCAGCCGCCGAGCGCAGAACGGGCGGCGACGACGGCGTCCCGGGCATCCTTGCGGCTGGCCTGTGCGGCGTTCGCGAGGAATTCCCCGTCGTGGGAGCGGATCTCGTAGACCCGGCCGGACTCGCTGCGCGGGAACTTTCCGCCGAGGTAGAGCTTGTAGGTCTTGGGAACGGCGAGGCGGGTCATTTGGCGGCCTTCTTTCGGGAAACAGGGGTCTTCTCCGCGGCCGGCGACACGACAGCTGGGGCGACGGATGCCGCGGGCGCGGCTGTCACGGTTCGTGCGGCCGCGCGGCCGGCGGCGGGCTTGAGGTACGCGGCGAGGCCGTGGCGGCCACCTTCGCGGCCGTAGCCGGACTCCTTGTAACCGCCGAAGGGGCTGGCCGGGTCGAAACGGTTGAACGTGTTCGCCCAGATCACGCCGGCACGCAGCTTGTCGGCGACGGCCAGCATCCGGCTGCCTTTCTCGGTCCAGATTCCGGCGGAGAGACCATAGGGCGTGTTGTTCGCCTTGGCGATGGCCTCGGCCGGGGTGCGGAAGGTGAGCACGGAGAGCACCGGACCGAAGACCTCATCGCGGGCGATGCGGTGGCTGCTGGAGACGTTCGTGAAGATGGTCGGCTTGAACCAGAAACCGGTGTCGGGGAGCACACAGTCCGGGCTCCAGCGCTCGGCGCCTTCCTGCTCGCCGATGTCGGTGAGCTCACGGATGCGCGCCAGCTGCTCGGCACTGTTGATCGCGCCGATGTCGGTGTTCTTGTCCATCGGGTCGCCGAGGCGCAGGGTGGACAGGCGCGCCTTGAGCCGATCGATGACCTCGTCGTGGATACTCTCCTGCACGAGCAGTCGGCTGCCCGCGCAGCAGACGTGGCCCTGGTTGAAGAAGATCCCGTTGACGATGCCCTCGATGGCCTGGTCGATGGGCGCGTCGTCGAAGACGATGTTCGCGGCCTTGCCGCCGAGCTCGAGGATGACCTTCTTGTCGGTGCCGGCGACCGAGCGGGCGATGGCCCGGCCGGCTCCGGTCGAACCGGTGAACGCGACCAGGTTGACGCCGGGGTGACCGACGAGGGCCTTCCCGGTGTCCCGGCCGCCCGTGACGATGTTGACGACGCCGGCAGGCAGGTCGGCCTGCTGCAGGATCTCGGCGAACAGCAGGGCGGTCAGCGAGGTGGTCTCGGCCGGCTTGAGCACGACCGTGTTGCCGGCGGCCAGGGCCGGGGCGATCTTCCAGGCCAGCATCAGCAGCGGGAAGTTCCACGGGATCACCTGGGCGGCGACGCCCCGTGCGGACGGCGTGGGGCCTACCCCGGCGTGGTCGAGCTTGTCGGCCCAGCCGGCGTAGTAGAAGAACCAGGCGGCAACCAGAGGAACGTCGACGTCGCGGCTCTCTTTGATCGGCTTGCCGTTATCGAGGGTCTCGGCAACGGCGAGCTCACGGGCCCGCTCCTGCACGAGACGGGCAATGCGAAACAGGTACTTGCCACGATCGCTGCCGGAGAGCTTCGACCAGGTCTTGTCGTAGGCGCGACGGGCGGCGGACACGGCCGCGTCCACATCCGCCGCAGTGGCGTGGGCGATCATCGCGATCTGCTTCTCGGTGGCCGGGTTGATGCTCTGGAAGGGCTCACCATGACCGGCGACGAACTCGCCGTCGATGAAGAGTCCGTAGTCGGACCGCAGGTTCAGCACGGCCTGGGACTCCGGGGCCGGAGCGTAATCAAGAAAGCTCATGGTTATTCCAATCAAGGTTGATCTGGTTGTCGGTGATCGAGCTTGTCGAGATCAATCAATGCTCACGTAGTCGGGGCCGGAGTAGTGTCCGGAGGCCATCTTCTGGCGCTGCATGAGAACGTCGTTCAGCAGGCTCGACGCCCCGAACCGGAACAGGCTCGGCGTGAGCCATTCCTCGCCCACGGTTTCGGCGACGGTCACGAGGTACTTCGTCGCATCTTTGGAGGTACGGATGCCGCCGGCCGGCTTCACACCGACCTTCGCGCCCGTGAGGCGGTGCCAGTCGCGCACGACCTCGAGCATGGACAGGGTCACGGGCAGGGTGGCCGCGATGGGCACCTTTCCGGTGGAGGTCTTGATGAAGTCGCCGCCGGCCAGGATGGCCAGCCAGGACGCACGACGCACGTTGTCGTAGGTGCTGAGTTCCCCGGTTTCGAGAATCACCTTGAGGTGCGCGAAGCTGCCGTCGGTGCGGCGGCAGCTCTGCTTGACCGCCACGATCTCGTCGTAGACCTGGCCGAACCGGCCGGACAGGAATGCCCCGCGGTCGATCACCATGTCGATCTCGTCGGCGCCGGCGTCAACCGCGTCGCGCACATCGGCCAGCTTGATCGCGAGGGAGGCCCGGCCGCTCGGGAACGCGGTGGCGACAGCGGCGACGTTCACGCCGGCATCCGTGCCCGCCGAGTGCCACGAGCCGAGGGCGGCCACGGCGTGCGGCACCATATCGCCGTACACGCAGACCGCAGCGACTCGCGGGCAGCTCAGGTCACCGGCATCGGGGGTGAGGGCCTTGCCGACCAGCGACTTGACCTTGCCGGGGGTGTCTGCACCCTCGAGGGTGGTGAGGTCGATCAGGCTGATGATCTTGTCGATCGCCCACTTCTTCGAGCTGGTCTTGATGGACCGGGTGCCGAGGTCGGCTGCACGCTGTTCGAGGCCGACGGTATCGATGCCCGGGATACCGTGCAGGTAGCGGCGAAGATTGGTATCCGTGGCTTCCCCGCCGATGAGCGCCAGGGCGCGTTCCCCGGTGTTCAACTGGGCCATAGCCGAGTGGCTGGTTGTCATGAATATTCCTTGCGATTGAGGTGTGGTCACGAGTCGTCGCCGAGCACGGCGAGCGCGGTGTCTTCGTCGGTGACGAGAACGCTGCACAGGCCGCTGCCGACAACGGCACGAGCGATGGCGTGTTTGGAGCTGCCGGCGATGACGGCGATGGCCGTCTTCGCGTGGCGCAGCTGTTCGAGCTGGATGCCGACGGTGCGCCCGTCGAGTTCGGGATCGACGATGTTGCCCGCACTGTCGATGTACCGGCCGACGATGTCCCCGACGGCTCCCTTGCGAACGAGCTCGGCGACCTGCTCGGGCGTGAGGTAGCCACTGTCGACGAGGGCCGAGTTCTGGTCGGCCTGGCCAGCGCTGAACAGATAGGCGGATGCCG
The DNA here is from genome assembly GCA_038319305.1 of Actinomycetales bacterium. Classification (GTDB taxonomy): domain Bacteria; phylum Actinomycetota; class Actinomycetes; order Actinomycetales; family Microbacteriaceae; genus Cryobacterium. The sequence goes on from JBBQDC010000086.1 coordinate 10,745, forward strand.
CAGCTCCGAGCTGCAGCACAGCGGCAACGGAACGGTCGGCTTCGATCGCGGTCTTGGTCTCGAGACGCTCGAGAATGGCAGGGCTCGGCAGCAGGGTTGCCGCGCCCGAGGCCTTGTGGGCCATGGTGACGGCCGTGGCAGCGGCGGTGCCGGCGCGTCGGTTGAGGCTGACGCCGCCGTTGATCTGCACGACGTTGACACCGTTGGCCCAGCCCTGGGCCACGTGCAACGACACCTCATGCAGGGTGCGGCCCCAACTGATGCCGAGCGTGCGCGGCACCGGGCGCAGGCCCGTGAGGTAGTCGGCGGCGGCCTGGGCGGTGCGGGACTGGAGTTCTTCGTCACCGGAGACGCCGGCGGAGGAGACGACGATGGCATCGTTCAGCCGGGTGCTCTCACGCAGCCGACGTTCGAGGGAGAGACGTCGAGCGCGGGGGTGCACGATCTCAATCCGGATGAATCCGCTGGCCTTCGCCTGGGCGAGGAGCCGGCCGACCTTCCAGCGGGTCAGGCGCAGAACAGTGCCGATTTCGTCCTGCGTTTTGTTTTCCTCGTAGTACAGCTCGGCCGCGCGAATAGACAATAGTTCGTCAGTGTCCGCCATGGTGCTCCGTCCGGTATGAACCCAGCCTAGGTCGCCGGTCTCCCCCAATCAACACCTGTTGGAAATGTCGCTCATCTGAGCATCTGCGACTGAAGTCTGCACGCCCTAGGCTCGGAGCATGCCCACCAGTTATGCTCTCGCCGTTGACCTCGGCGGCACCAAGGTCGAAGCCGCCCTCGTCGACGAGCATGGTGTCGTGCTCGCCGCCAGCCGACACCGCGCCCCCACCGGCCCGCTGAAAAACGCCGAGGAGCTCGCTGCCGGTGTCGAGACTGTGGTCACGCGCGCACGGGCAGGCTTGCCCCCCGGAGCAGCTCTCCTCGGCGTCGGTATCGGCACCGCCGGACCGATCACGGTGGAGACGGGAATGGTCTCTCCGCTCAACCTGCCAGCCTGGCGGAACTACCCCTTCCGGGACTTGGTCGCGGGCCTGGTGCCCGAAGCTCCCGTGCGCCTGCGCCTGGACGGCCTCTGCATCACGCTTGCCGAGCACTGGCTCGGCGCGGGGCAGGGCGCCGACAGCCTGATGGGCATGGTTGTGTCCACGGGCGTCGGCGGTGGCCTGATCCTGGGTGGGGCCACCGTCTCCGGCCCCAGCGGCAACGCCGGGCACATCGGGCACATCGAGGTCGGCGGGTTCGATGACCTCTGCGCCTGCGGTGGCACCGGATGCCTCGAGGCCGTCGCTTCCGGCCCGCGCACCGTGGCGTGGGCGCAAGCTCAGGGCTGGTCGGGCCTCACCGGCGAAGA
>JBBQDC010000087.1:0-12048 GCA_038319305.1 Actinomycetales bacterium
AATCAAGGCGGCCGAGCTGGCCGTGGCGTCGCCTCTGCTCGAGGCCTCGATCGACGGTGCCCACGGGGTGCTGCTCTCGATTCAGGGTGGCTCCAACCTCGGAATCTTTGAGATCAACGATGCCGCCCGCCTCGTGCAGGAGGCCGTTCACCCGGAAGCCAACATCATCTTCGGTGCCGTCATCGACGACACCCTGGGCGACGAGGTGCGGGTCACCGTCATCGCTGCCGGATTCGACGGCGGCGAGCCCGGTGCCAAGGCGGTCGAGGTGCGCCGCGCGGACCTGGTTGCCGCCGGTGTCGCGGCCGGAGCGGGTACCTCGGGTGCTCTGGCGTCCGGTGCAAGTGACTCGGCGCCCCACCTGGATGCTGCGGCATCGTCGGTCTGGTCCGGCGTCGAGCCCGGTGCGGCCGTTGCCGACCCGGCCTTCGAGGAAGACCCGGACGACCTGGACATCCCGGACTTCCTCAGGTAGTGCCGTTAGCAGCGAGATTCCCGAGGGCAGCGCGATGAGTGACGCGGGCGTGCCTGGTTTCGGCGGCCTCTCGGAGCGATTGGCCGCCGTACAGGGTAGGATCGCCGCCGCTGCGGCCGCCGCCGGTCGCGACCCTGCGGAGCTCACGACGATCGTCGTGACCAAGTTCCAGCCCGTCTCGCTGCTCGGGGAACTCGCGGCCCTCGGCGTGCGGGACTTCGGGGAAAGTCGACACCAGGAAGCCCAGGCCAAGACCGTCGCCCTGGCCGACCTGAACCTCACCTGGCATTTCGTGGGCCAGCTTCAGGGGAAGAAGGCGCGGCAGGTGCGGGCCTACGCCGACGTCATCCACTCCGTGGATCGCGAATCGCTGGTCGATGCGCTGGGATCGGAGGAATCGGTCGTCGACTGCTTCGTGCAGGTGAATCTCTCGGATGATCCTGCTCGCGGGGGAGTCGCCCCGCGGGAGCTGTCCGCGCTCGTGGAGCACGTGCTCTCCACGGCCGGATTGCGTCTGCTTGGTCTGATGGCAGTGGCCCCGCTCGGCACCGAACCGAGCCTGGCCTTTGCCCAGGTGCGCGAACTGGGCGAGCAGATTCAGCGGATCGCGCCGAATGCGAAATACCTGTCGATGGGCATGTCGCAGGATTTCGCGGAGGCGATCGCCGAAGGGGCGACACACCTTCGAATTGGCACAGCAATCACCGGGAATCGCCCGGTATCCGGTTAATCTGGACAAGTAGAATTACCAACACGGAGGTCGAGATGTCCAACCCGCTCAAGAAAACCATGGTTTACCTGGGTCTGGCAGACGAGGAACTCGAGTACGAGGCGCCCGCTGCTGCGTCCGCGTCGACACCTCACTCGACGGCGTCGACCGCTGCGACATCGAAGAACGCCGCTCCCCACTCCGCCCCGAATTCCTCGCACGCCGCGTCACAAGCTGCGTCGTCGCACTCCGCCGGAGCATCCGCCTCGGCCGGTCGCGCCCCGGTGACACCGCTGCGCAAGACCTCCACTCCGAAGAATGTGGCTGCCTCAGACATGAATGAAATCCTCACCGTCCACCCGCGCCAGTACAAGGACGCCCAGGTGATCGCGGAATCCTTCCGCGATGGAATCCCGGTCATCATCAACCTGTCGCAGATGAGCGACGCCGACGCGCGCCGTCTGATCGACTTCGCCAGCGGACTGTCCCAGGGGCTGTACGGCAAGATCGAACGCGTCACGGCGAAGGTCTTCCTGCTCTCCCCGTCTCACGTTGTCGTGTCTGGCGACAATCCTGCGGAGGACTCCGAAGCCGAGGCGTCCTTCTTCGCGCAGTCGTAGTTACCGCCGTGTTTGTCGTTAGCCTGATCGGTTCGATCGCCTACTACCTTCTCCTGCTCTATTTCTTCGTGATGTGGGGTCGATTCATCGTCGACCTCGTGCGCAGCGTCAACCGGTCCTGGCGGCCACAGGGTTTCCTGATCGTCGTGATCGAGTTGGCCTACTCCCTGACCGACCCGCCGATCAAGTTCTTCCGGCGGCTCCTGCCTCCGCTTCGGGTTGGTCCGATCGCCTTCGACTTCGGCTGGAGCATCACCATGCTCTGCGTCATCGTCGCCATGTCGATCACCGGGCTGATGCGCTGACCGATACCTCCCGCCCCGGACTTGGCATGTATTCTTGTGCGACGGCGTGCTGGGCTGACGCGGTCCGACGACACGTCGGATGTTGGTAGCGTTGGATGAACGCAAACAAAATGTTCGCAACTCGAGTTTTAAGGGTGGAAAGCCATGGCGCTAACTCCGGAAGATGTAGTCAACAAGCGGTTCCAGTCGACTAAGTTTCGCGAAGGATACGATCAGGACGAGGTCGATGACTTCCTCGATGAGGTCGTCGTTGAACTTCGCCGACTGACGGCAGAGAACGAGGACCTCAAGTCCCGCAGCAGCTCCGGCGTCACAGGCGAGACTGCGGTCGCGGTTGAGCCCGCACCGGCCCCCGAAGCTGTCGCTGAGCCCGTCGCGGCTCCCGCCGTCGTTGCCGCTCCGGTTGCCGCCGAGTCCATCGATGAGACGGCCGGTACGACGAACCTTCTCCAGCTGGCTCGTCGCCTGCACGAGGAGCATGTCAAGGAGGGTGCCGAGAAGCGTGATGCCCTGATCGCCGAAGGCCATGCCACCGCTGCACGACTCGTTGCCGAGGCCGAGGCCAAGCAGCGCGCACAGCTCACCGTTCTCGATCAGGAGCGTTCCGTGCTCGAGACCAAGATCGATGACCTGCGCACCTTCGAGCGCGAGTACCGTCAGAAGCTGAAGAGCTACATCGAGACCCAGCTGCACGACCTCGACGCAACGTCGCCGGTCGAGTCGAGCAACGCCTCGAAGTCGAGCTTCCAGAGCTTTGGCGCCTAAGCTTCGAACGAAGAAGCGCCCCGGTGCTTTGATTCTCCTGGGCTTCGTTGCCCTGGGGATCTACGCACTGGATCAGATCAGCAAGTACCTCGTCGTCAGCAGGCTGACCGAGGGTGACATCGTCCGGGTTCTGGGAGACGTGCTGCAAATGCACTTCGTCCGGAACCCGGGCGCTGCCTTTTCCATGGCCTCGGGTATGACGTGGATCTTCTCCCTCATCGCCGTGGTCGTGGTGGTCGTCATCGTATGGTTCGCCGGGCGCATCCGTTCACTGGCCTGGTCTGTCGTCTTCGGGCTGCTACTCGGTGGCGTGCTCGGTAATCTGACCGATCGGCTGCTGAGGGAGCCGTCCTTCGGCCTCGGGCACGTGATCGACTTCATCTCCACGCCCTGGCTGATCCCTGCCATTTACAATGTGGCCGATATGGCGATCGTGTCGAGCATGATCATCTTCATGTACCTGAGCATCCGCGGGATCGGCTTGGACGGCAGCCGTGCAGACGTCCCGGATGCGTCCGAGTCCACCTCCACCCAGATAGCACCCTGATTCTCACCATGGAAACTCGTTCCCTTCCTCTCCCGGACGGACTCGCCGGAGTTCGCGTCGACGCCGGCATTGCCAAGCTCCTGGGTTTTTCACGCAGTTTTGCAGCCGAGGTCTGCGAGGCCGGTGGGGTCTCCCTCAACGGGGTCGTGGTCGGCAAATCCGACCGGTTGCACGGCGGAGCCTGGCTGGAGGTCTCCTGGCAGCCCAAGGAGGCCCTGGCGATCGTGCCCATTCCGGTGCCGGATCTCACGATCGTGCACGACGACGAGAGCATCGTGGTCATCAACAAGCCGTCCGGGGTTGCCGCGCATCCGAGTGTGGGCTGGACCGGCCCGACCGTGGTCGGCGCGCTCTCCGCGGCCGGCTACCGCATCGCGACCTCCGGGGCCAGCGAGCGGGCCGGGATCGTGCACCGCCTCGATGTGGGCACCAGTGGCCTGATGGTCGTCGCCAAGTCCGAGTCCGCGTACACGGCCCTCAAGCGGGCCTTCCACGACCGCGAGGTCGAGAAGATCTACCATTCCGTCGTGCAGGGCCACCCCGATCCGAGCACAGGCACGATCGACGCCCCGATCGGACGCCACCCGCGGTCGGACTGGAAGTTCGCGGTCATCGCGGGCGGCAAGGATTCCGTCACGCACTATGAGACGCTCGAGGCGTTTCCCTCGGCGTCGCTGGTGGAGGTGCACTTGGAGACGGGGCGCACCCACCAGATCCGAGTGCACATGGCCGCCCAGCGGCATCCGTGCGTCGGCGACGCCATGTATGGGGCGGACCCTTCGATCACCGCCCGGCTCGGACTGACCCGGCAGTGGCTGCATGCGAAACAACTTGCCTTCCACCACCCGGACACCCGGGAGTGGGTCACCTTCACCACCGACTACCCGGCCGACCTCGCGCACGCTCTCGACGTGCTGCGCGATCTCTAACCGGTAGCGCCCAATTTCAACACCTCGGAGCCGTTTTGTCCTCTCAGAATAAGTCGGGTGGATCGAAGGATTCCTTCGTGCACCTGCACGTGCACAGCGAGTACTCGATGCTCGACGGTGCCGCGCGAGTCAAGCCGCTGATCAACGCGGCCATCGAGCAGGGGATGCCGGCGGTCGCCATCACCGACCACGGCAACGTGTTCGGTGCGTTCGATTTCTGGCGAACCGCCACCGAGGCCGGCATCAAGCCGATCATCGGCACCGAGGCGTACATCACCCCCGGAACCAACCGTCGGGACAAGACCCGGGTGCGGTGGGGCACCAGCGGCCAGAACCGCGACGACGTGGGTGGCGCCGGTTCGTACACTCACATGACGCTGCTCTCCGAGACCACGGCCGGTATGCACAACCTGTTCCGGTTGTCATCCAAGGCCAGCCTGGAGGGCTACTACTTCAAGCCCCGGATGGACCGGGAACTGCTTTCGGAGTTCTCTACCGGGCTGATCGGCACGACCGGTTGCGTGGGTGGCGAGGTGCAGACCCGACTCCGCCTCGGGCAGTATGACGAGGCGAAGAAGGCCGCCGGCGATTTCCAAGACATCTTCGGCAAGGAGAACTTCTTCTGCGAGATCATGGACCACGGCATCGACATCGAGCGCCGAACCATGACCGACCTGCTCAAACTCGCCGGGGAGCTGCGGCTCCCGCTCGTGGCCAGCAATGACCTGCACTATACCCACGCCCACGACGCGACCGCCCACGCTGCCCTGCTCTGCGTGCAGTCGGCCTCGACCCTCGACGACCCGAACCGCTTCAAGTTCGACTCGAATGAGTTCTATCTGAAGACCGCCGCGCAGATGCGGCACCTCTTCCGCGACCACCCGGAATCCTGCGACAACACGTTACTGATCGCCGAACGCTGCCAGGTGGAGTTCAACACCAAGGCCAACTACATGCCGCGGTTTCCCTGCCCCGAGGGGGAGAACGAGGAGAGCTGGTTCGTCAAGGAGAACGAGATCGGGCTGGCCAGACGCTACCCGAACGGCATCCCGGCGGAGGTGCGCAAACGAGCCGACTACGAGATCGGCATCATCGTTCAGATGGGCTTCCCCGGCTACTTCCTCGTCGTGGCCGACTTCATCATGTGGGCCAGGCAGCAGGGCATCCGGGTGGGACCCGGGCGCGGCTCCGGCGCCGGCTCGATGGTGGCCTACGCCATGGGCATCACCGACCTCGACCCGCTCGTGCACGGGCTGATCTTCGAGCGGTTCCTGAACCCCGACCGTGTCTCCATGCCTGACTTCGACGTGGACTTCGACGAGCGCCGGCGCGGCGAGGTCATCCACTATGTGACCGACAAGTACGGCGAGGAACGCGTCGCCCAAATCGTGACCTACGGCACGATCAAGGCCAAGCAGGCGCTCAAGGACGCCTCCCGGGTGCTCGGCTTTCCCTTCGGCATGGGCGACAAGCTCACCAAGGCCATGCCGCCGGCCATCATGGGCAAGGACGTGCCACTGACGGGCATGTTCGACAAGGACCACCCGCGTTACCGCGAGGCCGCTGATTTCCGGGCCGTGATCGAATCCGATCCTGAGGCCCGCACGGTCTTCGACACTGCCCTCGGTCTGGAGAACCTCAAGCGCCAGTGGGGCGTGCACGCCGCCGGCGTGATCATGAGCTCCGACCCGTTGATCGACATCATTCCGATCATGAAGCGGGAAGCGGATGGCCAGGTGGTCACGCAGTTCGACTACCCGGCCTCCGAGGCCCTCGGGCTGATCAAGATGGACTTCCTGGGGCTGCGCAACCTCACCATCATCGACGACACCCTCGACAACATCGCAGTGAACCGCGGGCACCGGCCCGTGCTCGAAGAGCTCGGTCTCGAAGACCCGGCCGCCTACGAGCTGCTCGCCCGGGGTGACACCCTCGGCGTCTTCCAGCTGGACGGCGGGCCCATGCGGTCGCTCTTGCGCCTGATGAAGCCTGACAACTTCGAGGACATCTCGGCCGTCATCGCGTTGTACCGGCCCGGCCCCATGGGTGCCAACTCGCACACCAACTACGCACTGCGGAAGACCGGCCAGCAGGAGATCATCCCGATCCACCCTGAACTGGAGGAGGCGCTGGCAGACGTCATCGGCACGACCTACGGCCTGATCGTGTACCAGGAACAGGTCATGTCGATCGCGCAGAAGCTGGCCGGCTTCTCGCTCGGCCAGGCTGACCTGCTGCGTCGCGCGATGGGCAAAAAGAAGAAGTCGGAGCTGGACAAGCAGTTCGAGGGCTTCTCCGGCGGCATGGTCGCCAACGGCTACTCCATGGAGGCCGTGAAAACCGTGTGGGACATCCTGCTGCCGTTCTCCGACTATGCCTTCAACAAGGCGCACTCGGCCGCCTACGGCGTGCTCTCGTACTGGACCGCGTACCTCAAGGCCAAGTACCCGGCCGAGTACATGGCCGCGCTGCTGACCAGCGTCGGTGATTCCCGCGACAAACTCGCGCTGTACCTGAACGAGTGCCGCCGGATGGGCATCCAGGTTCTGCCGCCCGACGTGAACGAATCGATCGGCTACTTCGCGGCCGTGGGCACCGACATCCGATTCGGGCTCGGTGCGGTGCGCAACGTGGGCTTCAACGTGGTCGACGCGATCCGCGCGTCCCGCACGGAGAAGGGTGCCTTCGAGTCGTTCCACGACTTCCTGCGCAAGGTGCCGATCCCCGTGGCCAACAAGCGTACGGTCGAGTCCCTGATCAAGGCCGGCGCCTTCGACTCGCTCGGCGCGACCCGTCGGGCCATGTTCGAGATCCACGAGGCGGCGGTCGAGTCCGCGGTCAAGATCAAGCGCGACGAGCAGCACGGCATGGTGGGCTTCGACTTCGACAGCCTGTTCGACGACCCGCAGGAGACCGAGCAGGTTCCCGACCGTCCCGAGTGGACCAAGAAGGAGAAGCTCGCGCTCGAGCGCGACATGCTGGGGCTCTACGTGTCCGACCATCCGCTGGCCGGACTCGAGATTCCATTGGCCAAGCACGCCAGCACGACCATCGCAGACCTGGTGGGGTCAGAGCAGACCCAGGATGCCGACACCGTCACCATCGCCGGGCTGATCACCAGCGTGCAGCACCGGATCGCGAAGAAGTCGGGCAACCAATACGGCATCATCCAGGTCGAGGACTTCGGCGGGGAGATCGCGGTGATGTTCATGGGCAAGGCCTACCAGGAGTTCTCTCCTGACCTGATCAGCGACTCGGTCGTTGTCGTGCGGGGCCGGGTGAGCCTGCGCGACGACGGCATGAACCTGCACGCATACAGCATCTTCGCGCCCGAGCTCGGCCAGGCCTCCGACACCGGTACGCTGACCCTCACGCTGGCGGAGGCCCGGGCGACGACCGACACCGTGACGGCGCTGGGCGAGGTCATCGGCCGCCACACCGGCACCTCCGAGGTGCGGCTCAAGCTGGTGAAGGGTCACACGGCCCGGGTGTTCGAGCTGCCCCATCACGTCACGATCAGCGCCGACCTGTTCGGGGAGCTCAAGAGTCTGCTCGGGCCGAACTGCCTCACGTAGCGGTGCTCGGTGGTTCCGCCGGTCAGAGGCGCCCGACGTAGGCCGCGAGGTGCTTGCCGGTGAGGGTGGAGTGGGCGGCGACGAGGGCGGCCGGTGAACCTTCGAAAACGATCCGGCCGCCGTCGTGGCCGGCCACGGGGCCGAGGTCGATGATCCAGTCGGCATGAGCCATGACCGCCTGGTGGTGCTCAACGACGATGACCGATTTGCCGGAGTCGACGAGTCGGTCGAGCAGACCGAGGAGTTGCTCCACATCGGCGAGGTGAAGTCCGGTGGTTGGTTCGTCGAGCACATAGACGCCGCCCTTCTCGGCGAGGTGGGTGGCCAGCTTGAGGCGTTGCCGCTCGCCTCCCGAGAGGGTCGTGAGCGGCTGGCCGAGGCTGAGGTAGCCGAGCCCGACATCGACCAGCCCACCCAGGATCGCAAAGGCGGCCGGCGTGCGCGCCTCGCCGGTGCCGAAGAACTCCCTGGCCTCGCTCACCGACATTCCGAGCACCTCGCTGATATCACGGCCACCGAGTCGATAGTCCAACACGGAGGCCTCGAACCGTTTTCCCTCGCAGACCTCGCAGGTGATCGCGACGCCCGCCATCATGCCCAGATCGGTGTAGACGACGCCGGCGCCGTTGCAGTTGGGGCAGGCGCCGTCGGAGTTGGAGCTGAACAGCGCCGGCTTCACACCGTTTGCCTTCGCGAAGGCCTTGCGAATCGAGTCGAGCATGCCCGTGTACGTCGCCGGGTTGCTGCGCCGGGAGCCACGGATGCCGCGCTGGTCGATCGACACCACGCCCGCGCCGGCGGGGATCGACCCGTGCACGAGCGAGCTCTTTCCGGAGCCGGCGACGCCGGTCAGCACAACCAGCACTCCGAGTGGGATGTCCACGTTCACATTCTGGAGGTTGTTCCTTGTCGCACCGCGAATTTCCAGCGTGCCGGTGGGGACGCGCACCACGGGCTTGAGCGCCGCTCGATAGTCGAAGTGGCGGCCGGTGAGGGTGCCACTGGTGCGCAGTCCCTCCACGGTCCCCTCGAAGCAGACCGTGCCGCCGGCGGCACCGGCACCGGGGCCGAGGTCCACGACGTGGTCGGCGATCACGATAGTCTCCGGTTTGTGCTCTACCACGAGCACCGTGTTGCCCTTGTCCCGCAGCTGCAGCAGCAGAGTGTTCATGCGTTCGATGTCGTGGGGATGCAGGCCGATCGTGGGCTCGTCGAAGACATAGGTGACGTCGGTGAGCGAGGAGCCCAGGTGCCTTATCATCTTGGTGCGCTGGGCCTCGCCGCCGGACAGTGTTCCGGCCGGCCGGTCGAGGGAGAGGTAGCCCAGGCCGATCTCGACGAAGGAGTCGAGGATCTGGCGCAGCGCCTGCGTCAGTGGGGCCACCGACGGTTCGTCGAGTCGACGTACCCATCCGGCCAGGTCGCTGATCTGCAGGGAGCAGGCATCGGCGATGCTACTGCCGGCGATCGTCGACGATCGCGCCGTCTCGCTGAGGCGGGTGCCGCCGCACTCGGGGCAGGTGGCGAAGGTGACGGCTCGCTCCACGAAGGCGCGGATGTGGGGCTGCAGCGCGCCGACGTCCTTGGACAGGAACGACTTCTGAATCTGCGGAATGAGGCCGAGATAGGTCAGATTGATCCCCTCGACCTTGATTTTGGTGGGCTGCTTGTAGAGCAGGTCATCCAGTTCTGTCGCGCTGTACCGGCGAATCGGCTTATCAGGGTCGAACCATCCGCAGCCGCGGAAGATGCGGCCGTACCAGCCGTCCATCGAATAGCCCGGGATCGTGAGCGCACCCTCGTTGAGCGACCGGGAATCGTCGTACAGCGCGGAGCGGTCGATATCGTTGACGGTGCCCATCCCCTCACAGCGCGGGCACATGCCGCCGGTGATGCTGAAGCTGCGCCGCTCCTTGACGGTCTTGCCGCCGCGCTCGAGCGTGACGGCCCCGGCTCCACTGATCGAGGCGACGTTGAACGAAAACGCCTGGGGCGATCCGATGTGCGGCTGTCCGAGCCGGCTGAACAGGATGCGCAGCATCGCGTTGGCATCGGTGGCAGTGCCCACCGTGGAGCGGGAGTTGGCACCCATTCGCTCCTGATCGACGATGATGGCCGTGGTCAGCCCGTCCAGCAGATCGACCTCGGGCCGCGCGAGCGTCGGCATGAAGCCCTGCACGAAAGTGCTGTAGGTGTCGTTGATCAGACGCTGGGACTCCGCGGCGATCGTGCCGAACACCAGTGAGCTTTTGCCTGAGCCCGAGACGCCCGTGAACACGGTCAGCCGCCGCTTCGGGATGTCCAGGCTGACGTCCCGGAGGTTGTTCACGCGCGCACCCTGCACCCGGATCCGGTCGTGGCTGTCGGCAATGTGCGGTTCAGGTGTGCTCGCGCTCGCACCGCTGCTCGGGACCGTGCTCATCGTGTCTCCATCCGTGCGGCCGGGCTGCCCGCGTGGAAGCCATGGTCATTGTCTGGTTCAGTAAACCAGCTTCGACCGGACCCGGCTCACGTGTCAGTAGGCCACGGGTGAAGTCATGCCCTGCAGGCCGGAAGAGTCGGTCATGTCCACTCCCCAAATCGTGTTGGTGGCCGTCGATGAATCCAGTCTCAGTGTGGCGGCGTCCGGCCGCAAGCGCGGCCAGAACGATTGGAATCATGTCCGATGAAGAGAAGAATTTACATGAGAGACTCTCAACATCATGTTCTATTCAGGGTAGAATTATGCCGTGACCAACCTTCTGGAACTCCCCGCAGCGGATGCCCTATCCGGCCCGTCCGTGGCGGCGCGGGTGGTCGCGGAGCTGCATGCCCTCGCGGCCGGGCTGGCCGATTCGCTGCGGTGTTCGGCGGTGCGCGGCTTCGATGATGACGGACTGCTGCAGGTGACCACGGCGGTCGAGGTGCTCGGCCGCCGGGTGGACGCGTTGCGGGTGGCGGCCGCGGCGGAGGTCGCCGACCGGTCGCGGCCCGAGCTGGGCACGGGGCAGTTGTTGGCGAAGAAGGGCTGCCGCACTCCCGGGGAACTCCTCGAGCGCATCACCCTCGTGGCGGGGCCGACCGCGCACCGGCGGATGCGGCTGGGCAAGCAACTCCGCACCGGCCTCTCCCTGGGCGGCGAACCCCTGCCGCCCATCTTTCCCGCCACGGCGATCGGCCTGGCCACCGGGGCCATCGGCATCGACACGGCCGACGCGATCCTCACGGCGTTGACGCCGACGTTGCGGTGCACCGACCTGGACTCGGTGCGGGTCGCCGAAAGCGAGCTCGTGGCCGCGGCGACCGGCACGAGTGCGGAGACCCCGGTTCCGGCGTCGGCGGACGAGATCCGGTTGCAGGGCGCAGTCTGGAAGGCCGTGCTCGCCCCCGACGGGTCCCGCCCCGACGACCACGCCATGCACGAGCGTGGCATCCGGCTCGGCCGCGAACGCGACGGCATCGTTGCCCTCTCCGGGGCGTTGATGCCCGAGATCGCGGGCAAGCTCCGCCGCCTCTTCGACGCCTACCTCTCGCCGAAGAGCGCACCGGTCGCCTTCCTCACCGAAGAAAAAGCCGCCTCCGAGCGTGAGCAGGCGTTACTTGAGCGCGACGACCGCACCCCCGACCAGAGGCGCCACGACGTGCTCGCCGTCATCCTCGACGTCGCCTCCCGCGCCGGGGAGGCCCCGACCATCGGCGGCGCCCCAGCCACGGTCCTGGTCAGCGTCCGCGAGCAAGACCTGAACGCGGACTTCGGGCAGGGCCGCGGCGCCGGCTGGATCGACGGCATCGAAACCCCGATCTCGATCAGCGCCGTCAAGAACCTGATCAGCAACGGCGGTCAACAGCAAGTCGTCATCAACACCGAGGGCCGCATCATCGCCCTCGGCTCCCCCGAACGCTGTTTCACCCCCGCACAACGCCGCGCGATCCAACTCCGCGACGGCACCTGCATCATCCCCGGCTGCACAATCCCCGCCGGGATGACCGAGATCCACCACGTCACCCCCTACGCCGAACACGGCCCGACCCACACCGACAACGGCGTCTGCCTCTGCTGGTGGCACCACCGCTACCTCGCCGCCTCCGGCTGGAACATCCGCATGGTCCGCGGCGCCGTGCAGATCATGGCACCACCCTGGCT
>JBBQDC010000088.1:0-11898 GCA_038319305.1 Actinomycetales bacterium
GACCTGTTCGCCGCGGCCGACGACCTGGACCTGGTCGTGATCGGCTCACCGTCGGGCACCCATGTGCAGCTCGCCCATGCCGCGCTCGACGCCGGGCTTGCCGTGGTCGTCGACAAGCCGTTCGCGGTGACGGCCAGGGAAGGCCGCGAACTGATTGAGAAGGCCGAGCACCTCGGCCTGCTGCTCACCGTGTTCCAAAACCGCCGCTGGGACGGTGATTTCCTCACCCTGCGCGCACTGCTCGCCGCGGGGGCTCTGGGGGAGGTGCGCCGGTTCGAATCCCGGTTCGAATGGTGGAAGCCCGAGCAGACCAAAGCCTGGAAGGTCGGCGCGACCATCCAGCAGGGCGGTGGCGTGCTCTTCGACCTCGGTGCCCACCTGATCGACCAGGCCCTGCAGCTGTTCGGCCCCGTCGACGGCGTCTACGCGGAGACCGTGACGCGGCGCCCGGGCGGGGTTGCCGACGATGACACCTTCGTCGCGCTGCACCACGGGTCCGGTGTGCGCTCGCACCTGTGGATGAACGGAATCGCGGCCCAGGTTGGCCCGCGTTTCCACGTGCTCGGTTCCGAGTCGGGCTACACGAAGTGGGGACTCGACGGCCAGGAAACCGCGCTCGCGGCGGGCGCCCGCCCCACCGACCCGGACTTCGGCGTAGACCCGGAGTCCGCCTGGGGCGTGCTGGGGCGGGACGGCGCGCTGAGCCGGGTTCCGGCCGAGCGGGGCAATTATGCGGCGTTCTACACGGGACTCGCCGACGCAATTCTGCGCGGGGCCCCGGTCCCGGTCGATCCCCACGAGTCGCTGCGCACGATTGCCCTGATCGAGCGCATCAACCTGCTGACGCATTAGAGGAGTGAGTTCGCGCCGTCGGAGTCGACGGCGCGCTCGATGCCGTCGAGGATGAGGTTCAGGCCGACATCGAAGGAGGCGACGAAAGGGTAGGTCGGTGCGTTCACGTACATGGTCGCCAGTTCTGTGATCCGTGGGAAGCGTCGAAGGTCCATGCCCTCCATTACGTCGGCCGCGGAGTCCGGCAGCCCAGCGGTCTCGAGCATCGTCTCCTGCAGGGCGAATCCGTAGACGAACGCATCCAGTGTCGCGTAGGCGTGGGCGGTGGCCTGGAGCGACAGCCCCGAGCTTCGCAGGACGTCGAGCACAGCTTCGTGGTTGGAGAGCGTCGCTGGGCCGGGGTGGCGGCGCGACTCCATGACCGGGAGCGCCCAGCGGTGCCGGGCCAGCGTCTCGCGCAGGGAGGTGCACCGCTGGTACAGCTCCATTCGCCAGTCTCCGCCCCGGCGTGCCACGTAGATCTCGTGAAAGACCAGGTCAACGAGCGCATCCAACAACTCGTTCTTCGATGCGACATAGTGGTAGATCGCCATCGGGCGCACGCCGAGATCGGCGGCCAGGAGCCTGATCGTGAAGGCGTCCAGACCGTCGCGGTCGATCAGCTCTCGTGCAGCGGTCACGACTCGGTCGCGGTTCAGGGTGTTCCGCGGCGCCCGGGGTATTGACATGAGTGAAGATTACCGTACGCTGTAACGTACTGTGTACGGTACAGTTCCGCTCATGAACGTCCGCGGCGCGCTGGAGCAAACTCAACGCCGGCGCAACCGCAGCACAGATTCCCACCCACGTGACCGACCAAGAAGCGGAATTGCCCCATGAACACCTCACTCCGCACCTCCGCTCTCGTCGCGGGAACGTCGCTCGCGCTGATGGCAGTCATCGCCCCGCTCGGCCTGCTCGTTGCGCTCCCTGCCGGAATGACAGGCATTGCTGCCCTTGTCGTGCTGGTCATCGCCGCACTCGACGTGGTCGCCGCCGTGGCGCTCTATCCTGTCCTCAGACCGGGCGGCGAACTGTTGGCCAAAACCGCGAGCGCGACCCGGGTGGCGTACGGCGCCGTGTTCGTGGTCGCGGCCGGCTCCCTCTTCGATCCCGTGGATACGGCGCATTTCCAAGCGGTGTGGGATGCCGGGCTCCTGATTTTCGGCCTTCACCTCATGCTCGTCGGGGTCGCCATCGTCCGCTCCGCTTCCATTCCGACCTGGATCGGCATACTGGTGTTCATTGCCGGCGCAGGCTACGCGGCGGATACGGCCATCGTTGCGCTCAGCCCGGGCAGCCTGCTCTCGATCGCCGGGTTCACCTTCGTCGGTGAGGTTGTTCTACTGGTCTGGTTGCTCGGCTGGGGTGGCCGCGCTGGCGCAGCGTCAGATCGAAGAGATCGTGATCGGCAATCAGCTAGCGGGTGGTCGTCCAGTCCAGGTTGATCACGTCCCGGATATAGATGTTCTCGCCCAGACCCGACACGGAGGGGTTCATGCGCAACAGCTGCTGCACCGGCACATCGAACCGCTGGGCGATGGCGAAGAAGTCATCGCCCTCCAGCACAGTGTAGCTGAGCGGTGCACCGGCGCCGTCCGTGTCCGGGGCGCCGGAGGCACCCACGGTGGCGCCCTGGTCGGCGGCCGGGCCCTCGGGCAGAGGGCCGACCGGAACGGCCTCGGCGTTGGGAGTGAGCGTCGGATTCGGTACCACGGCGGCCTCGGGTACGGGCGCCGGGGTGGGCGTCTGCGTAGGCGTAGGCGTGGCCGTGGCCGTGGGCGTCGGGGTAACGGTCACGGTTGCGGTCACGACCGGTGCCGGGGTGCCGGCGCAGCCCGACAGGCCGAGTGTGAACAGCACCCCGGAGGCCACAGCGACTCTGACCCGTCCGGCTGGTCGAATGAAATTCATCTGGTTCCCCCTCGAAACGGCGCTCGTTTCCCCCGAGCGGATGCTGTCAGTTTAGGACGCTGGTAAGGGCGTCAGCACTCGATCACGTTGACCGCGAGGCCACCCTCGCTGGTTTCCTTGTACTTGGTCGACATGTCCAGGCCGGTCTGGCGCATGGTCTCGATCACGGTGTCGAGGGACACGAGGTGCGTGCCGTCGCCGTGCAGGGCCAGTCGCGCGGCCGACACGGCGGTCGACGAGGCGATGGCGTTGCGCTCGATGCAGGGCACCTGCACGAGACCGCCGACCGGGTCGCAGGTGAGGCCCAGGTGGTGCTCCATCGCGATCTCGGCCGCGTTCTCCACCTGGCGCGGGGTGCCGCCGAGCACGGCGCAGAGGGCGCCCGACGCCATCGCACAGGCGGAACCGACCTCGGCCTGGCAACCACCCTCCGCCCCGGAGATGGAGGCGTTGGCCTTGACCAGTGACCCGATGGCGACGGCGGTGAGCAGAAAGCGACGGATGCCCGCGGCATCCGCCCCCGGCACGAAGCGGAGATAGTAGTGGCCGACCGCGGGGATGATCCCGGCTGCGCCGTTGGTCGGCGCAGTGACCACGCGGCCACCGGAGGCGTTCTCCTCGTTGACGGCGAGAGCGAAGGCGTGCAGCCACTCGGTCGAGGTGTCGCGTTCCCGCAGCGGCAGCCGGTCATATTCCTCTAGCTGCATGCGCACGGCCGCGGCACGGCGCTTGACCTGGAGGCCGCCGGGGAGAGTGCCTGTGGCTTCGAGGCCGGCGTCCACGCAGACGCGCATGGCATCCCAGATGGCGTCGAGGCCGGCGTCGAGGGCCTCGACCCCGTGGATCGCCTCCTCATTGGCCCGGGCAATGTCGCAAATGGAGACGTCGTAGAGGTCGCAGAGGGCGAGCAACTCGGCGCTGGAGGAGTACTCCCGCGGTTGCGGAATGGTCTCGGTGCGGCCGATCGGGTCCCCGTCGCGGCGGATGAAGCCGCCACCGATCGAGTACCAGGTCTCCTCGAGGCGGGGAAGGGCGTCGTGTCCCCAGGCGGTGAGCGTCAATGCGTTCGGATGCCCGGGCAGGCGGGTGCGCGCCTCGAAGGTCACGTCGCCCTTCCGCACGGGGATGGGATGGCTGCCGCCGAGCAGCAGCACCGCGTCGTCGGCCAGGCCGGACCAGGCGGAGCGCACCTCGTTCGGATCGCAGGTCTCGGGGCGGAGCCCGGCGAGGCCGGCCAGGATCGCGTCGGGCGTGCCGTGCCCGAGCCCGGTCGACCCCAGCGAGCCATAGAGGGAGCAGCTGATCCGGGCGACGTCGGCGAGCAGACCAGCGTCGCGGAGATGCTCGGAGAAGGTGAGCGCGGCCCGCATCGGGCCGACAGTGTGGGAGCTGGAGGGGCCGATACCGATGGAGAAGAGGTCGAGTGCCGACACATACGCAGTCATCCGACCATCGTAACCGTGCCCCGGCCCAAGTCCGGGGCGCGATCAGCGGATGGTCTTGCGCGCCGTGATCTGGCCGGTGTCGAACCCGAGCAGGTGTAGTCCGCCGTGGAACCGGGCGTGCTCGATCTTGAGGCAACGGTCCATCACCACGGTGAGGCCCTTCGCCTCGCCGTACTCGGCGGCCTCGTGATTCCAGATGCCCAGCTGCACCCAGACGGTGGGAGCACCGATCGCCAGCGCCTCGTCCATCACGGCCGGGATATCGCCGGCGCGGCGGAACACATCGACGATGTCGGGAACCTCGGGCAGCGATGCGAGGCCAGGGTAGGCCGTCTCGCCGAGGATGGACTTCGCATTCGGGTTGACGAAGTAGACCCGGTAGTCGCTTGACTGCTGCAGGTAGGTGCCGACGAAGTAGCTGGAGCGGGCCGGATTCGGTGAGGCACCGACGATGGCGATGGACTTCGCGGTCCGCAGAATCTTCAGCCGTGCCTTGGCATCGGGGCCGATCCAGGTGCGCTGCTCCTCGCCCAGCGGTGCGCGGGGGGAACCGTTGTCAGGTGCAGCATCGAGGCTCATTTACCGCTCGCAATCTGGCCGAGGGCCTGGTCGAGGTCGTAGATGATGTCTTCCACGTCTTCGATGCCCACGCTGATGCGCACGAGTCCGGGCAGCACACCGGCGTCGACGAGCTGGGTCTCGTTCAGCTGCGCGTGGGTGGTGGAGGCCGGGTGGATGACAAGCGTCTTGGCGTCGCCGATGTTGGCGAGGTGACTGGCCAGGTCGACCGATTCGATGAAGGTGCGCCCGGCGTCGCGGCCGCCCGTGACGCCGAAGCTGAAGACCGAGCCGGGGCCCTTCGGCAGATACTTGAGGCCGCGTGCATAGTGTGGGTGCGCAGGCAGCCCGGCCCAGTTGACGAAGTCGATCCGTGGATCGGCGTCGAGCCATTCGGCCACGACGCGGGCGTTGTCCACGTGCGCCTGCATGCGGAAGGGCAGCGTCTCGACACCCTGGGCGAGCAGGAACGCGGAGTGCGGGGAGAGGGCAGGGCCGATGTCGCGCAACTGCTCGGCGCGGAGCCGGGTGAGGAAAGCGTACTCGCCGAAGTTGCCGGCCCACTCGAGTCCGCCGTAGCTGGGCACCGGCTCGCCGAACAGCGGGAACCTGTCGCTGTGCCAGTCGAACCGTCCGCTCTCGACGACGACACCGCCGAGGGTGGTGCCGTGCCCGCCGAGGAACTTGGTGGCGGAGTGGATCACGATATCGGCGCCCCACTCGATCGGCCGGGTGAGGAAGGGCGTGGCGATGGTCGAGTCGATCACCAGGGGGATCCCTGCCGCGTGGGCGACGGCGGCGAGACCCTCGATATCGGCAACCTCGCCCGACGGGTTGGCCACCGTCTCGGCAAAGATCAGTTTGGTCTTCTCGGTGATGGCGGCGGCATAGTCGGCCGGGTCCGCGCTGCGCACGAAAGTCGTCTCGACCCCGAAGCGCCGCAGCGTCACGTCGAGCTGGGTGATCGAGCCGCCGTAGAGGTTGGCGCTGGAGACGATGTGGTCGCCCGAACCGGCCAGGCTGGCGAAGGTGATGTACTGCGCGGACAGGCCGCTCGCGGTGGCGACGGCGCCGAGCCCACCCTCCAGGCTGGCCACCCGCTCCTCGAAGGCCGCCACGGTGGGGTTCGAGAGCCGGGAATAGACGTTGCCGTATTTCTGCAGGGCGAAGCGGGCCGCGGCATCCTTGGTGTCGTCGAAGACGAACGCGCTGGTCTGGTAGATCGGCAGGGCCCGCGCGCCCGTCACGGCGTCAGGGATGTTGCCTGCGTGGATTGCCCGGGTCTTGAAACCGTACTCTCGATCTGCCATGGCCTTACGTTAGCGAGGTTCGGCACGGGTTCGGGGCGCGCGCGTAACAGTGCGAAACGGATGCCGGCCCGGCTGCCTCTGTGCCCGCGAGCGCCGCCCGGTCAGGCAGGATGGGGGCATGGAAGAGAGCGTGCAGACGGTCGTCATCGGCGGCGGGGCGATGGGGTCGGCGACGGCCTGGCAGCTGGCGCGGCGGGGCCGCCCGGTCACCGTACTGGAGCGGTTCGAGCCGGGGCACACCAATGGGGCCTCACACGGTGCCTCCCGCAATTTCAACACCGCCTACGCCGAACCCACGTATGTGTCCCTGCTCGCCGAGGCGCTGCCCCTCTGGCGCGAGCTGGAGGCCGAGACGCAGAGCCGGCTGCTCAGCCAGGTTGGCGTCGTCAACCACGGGGCGAATCCGTCGTTCGACGCGGTCGCGGCGGCGCTGTCCCGGGTGGGCCTGGGTGCCGAGTTTCTCGCGCCGGAGGCCGCGGCCGAACGCTGGCCGGGCATCCGTTTCGACGGTCGGGTACTTTTCGCCCCCGACGCCGGCCGGCTGAACGCGGATGCTTCGGTGACCGCGCTGCAGACCGCTGCCGCCGCCGCCGGGGCCGACATGCGGCACGGCACCCGTGTGCTGCGCCTGGAGGTGCTGGGCGAAAACCGGGTGCGGGTTACCCACGAGAGTGGCACGATCATCGCCCGCCGGGTCGTCGTCACGGTCGGTGCGTGGACCAGCGGTCTGCTGGCCGGCGTGATCCCGGTGCCGCGCCTCACCGTCACCCAGGAGCAGCCTGCGCACTTCGCCCTGCGCGACGGCTCGGTGGCGGCAGCGGAAGGCGCGGAGACCGAGTGGCCCGGTTTCAACCATGCGCCGTCCTGGTCCGACCCTCGCTACGGCTACTGGTACTCCCCGATCTACGGCATGTACACGCCTGGTCAGGGCATCAAGGCCGGCTGGCACGGCGTGGGTCCCGGCACCGATCCGGATGCGCGCAGCTTTCTACCTGAGCCCGTTCAGCTGGCCGCCCTGGCGCGCTATGTGCACGAATGGCTGCCCGGCGCAGACCCCGACGCGCTGGACCCGGTCAGCTGCACCTACACGACCACGGTCGATGAGGACTTCGTGCTCGACCGGGTGGGTCCGGTGATCGTGGGTGCCGGGTTCAGCGGCCACGGCTTCAAATTCACACCGGCGGTCGGTCGCATCCTCGCGGACCTGGCCACGGATGCCGCTCCCGCGCCGCCGCTGTTCGCCCTGAACCGGGCGCCGAACGCCGCCGCCGGCGGCTGGCTCTCCCGCCGCTGAGCTGACGGCGACGCCCCAGGTCCGCTGTCGCTCAGGGCAGCTGCACGGCCAGGAAGGCGAGGGTGGCGATCAGCGTCCACGAGGTCAGACCCACGAGGAGAGCCTTGCCCCCGGTGCGCAGGATGGAAACGAGGTTGACGGCGGCGCCGAGCCCGAAGAGCGCGATCGCGAGCAGATAGGTTTGCACGGTGTCCGCGCCGACCAGCACGGCATCGGGCAGTGGAACGAGCGTGCGCACGAGCACGGCGAGCAGGAAACCGGCCACGAACAGCGGCACGATCGGCGGGCGGGACGTGGGGACATCCGTCACCGGGGCGACGCGCGTCTCCCGGCGGCGCTCACCGACCGCGACGACGGCAACAATGGGCGCGAGCAGCAACACGCGGGTGAGCTTGACGACGACTGCGACAGCCAAAGCGGCGGGCCCGGCAATCTGCGCGGTTGCGACCACCTGGCCGACATCGTGCACGCCCGCGCCGACCCAGTGCCCGAACTGCAGGTCGGTCAGGCCGAGCGGATGCCACAGCACCGGCAGCACCCCGATGGCCAGCGTGCCGCAGAGGGTAACCAGGGCGATCGGGGTGGCAGTGTCGGCATCCTTCGCCTTGACCACCCCGCTCATCGCGCCGATGGCGGACGCCCCGCAGATGGAGAAGCCGGTGGCGATCAGGAGCGGCTGGCTACCGGGCAGGCGGACCGCGCGGCCGAGCCAGTAGGTACCAACGAAGGTCAGCAGCACAATCGTGACCGTGGTCAGGATGGTCACCCAGCCCAGGCCCAGGATATCCACCAGACTCAGCTTGAGGCCGAGTAGCACGATTCCGATGCGCATGATCCGGCTGGCCGCCAGCTTCAGCCCCGGGGCGAGGACACCCGTCAGGGCCCGGCGGGCGACCGGGAGATTACCCGCGACGATTCCGAAGGCCACGGCGAGGGTGAGCAGCGGCAGAGCAGGAAAGAACGCGTGCACGGTTCCGGCGAGCAGCGCGGCGGTGGCCGCGACCAGCACACCGGGCAGCCACATTGGGCCAAGTTTACGTGCGGCGGCCGCGCCTCCCCGTCTCGTCGCGCCGCGGGGCACCTCTGCCCGCGATTAGCGGTGGTGGAACCGGGCGACCATCGGACAGTCGAACGGGTCGCGGGCGCCGAGTCCGACCTTGTTCAGGTAGGCGATGACGATACCGTACGACTCGAAGAGCGACGTCTCCGTGTAGAGGATGTTGTGCGTCTTGCAGTATTCCTTGGTGATCTCCTGCGACTTGCGCAGGTGCGGCCGGGCCATGTTCGGGAACAGGTGGTGCTCGACCTGGTAGTTCAGCCCGCCCATGAAGGTGTCCATGAAGGTGCCGCCGCGGATGTTGCGGGAGGTGAGCACTTGGCGACGGAGGAAGTCCACCTTGCTCTCGTGCGGGAGCTGCGGCATGCCCTTGTGGTTCGGCGCGAACGACGCGCCCATGTAGACGCCGAAGACGGCCAGCTGCACGCCGATGAACGCGAACGCCATGCCGAGGGGCAGGAAATAGAAGATCACGGCGACGTAGAGCACGATACGCGTGGTCAGCATGCTGATCTCGAGCCAGCGCTTGTCGACCTTCTTCTTGCCGAAGACGGTCTTGAAGCCCTGCACGTGCAGGTTGAACCCCTCGGCCATCAGCAGCGGGAAGAAGAGGTAGCCCTGCTTGCGGGTCACGAACGAGCCGAGCCAGCTGACCTTCGCGGCATCCTCTTCCCGAAAGACGATGAAGTCCGGGGCGATGTCGGGGTCTTTGCCGATCACGTTCGGGTTGGCGTGATGACGGCTGTGCTTGTTCATCCACCAGGCATAGCTGATACCGACGAACAGGTTGGCGAGGATGCGCCCGGCACGGTCGTTCGCACGGCCGCCCTCGAATACCTGGCGGTGCGACGCCTCGTGGGCGAGGAACGCGTACTGGGTGAGGATGATGCCGAGCACGCCCGCGACGATGAGCTGGTACCAGCTGTCGCCGAGCAGCACGAAGGCGGTCCCGGTTCCCAGAGTGGCGAGCACGAGCATGGAGAAGACGAACCAGTAGAAACCGGTGGCGCGCTTCAGCAGGCCAAGGTTGCGCACGGTGTGCAGCAGCGATGAATACTCGGTGGTGGGGTTTTTCGAATCGCCACCCGGGCGGGTCTTGACAATGCGCACCGTAGGTGCGGCAACAGCTTCCGACATGAGTCCTTTGGTTGGTATTCGGACTTCTCAGCCGGTGATGGAGCAAACACTCGTCAAACAGATGTGTACATCCTACGGGCGTGTCCCCTTCGGACAGGGTGTTTTCACACGTGTTTCCCAGTCGCTATATGCTCACAGAGGCATATGGGTGGCATTCAGTTTCCCAGAAATGCACGTTGAAACTCAGCGCCAGCTGGGCAGCCAGATGTGCAGTTGCCAGAACGGGAACGGAGTCTGGATGCCAGTCCAGAGCGGGTAGAAGTAGGCGCTGATGAGCGCCGCGGCCACCAGGAAACCCAGCACGACCCAGCGTGCCCGGGGGAGCAGGAGCCCGATCACGAAGGTCAGGCCGAGGATCAGATAGGGCTCGAAGGCGATCGAGTAGAACTGGAAGACCGTGCGGTTCAGGTACATCAGCCAGGGCAGGTAGCCCGCGACCAGCCCCATCAGGATCAGACCGACCTGCCATTCGCGGTAGCGCGCCAGCCGGTACACCAGATAGAAGAGCGCCGCCGTGGCCGCCCACCAGATCAGCGGGTTCGCGATGCCGGTGATCGCCTCGGAGCAGGTGGTCACGTCGCATCCGTTCTCGCCCAGGGCGGAGCCGCGGTAGTACATGCTCGTGGGCCGCACCATGAAGAGCCAGGTCAACGGGTTCGCCTGGTACGGATGTGGTGTGGAGAGCCCCACGTGATAGGTGTACGCCGCCACCTGGTAGTGCCAGAAGCTCTGCACGGAATCGGGAACCCAGGCCAGGGCGCCTGACCAGGCTGCCCCCGGTGTGGTCGCCCAGTCGCGGTAGTAGCCTCCCGCCGTGACGAACCAGCCGGTCCAGGAGACAAGGTAGGTGGCGACGGCCACCGGCACGAGGAGAAGGAACGTCGCCGGCGCCTGCTTGAGAACGGCGGCACTCACCCAGAACGGAAGGCCGGCCCGGCGCCGGGCAAGGGCGTCGACGACGACGAGATAGACGCCGAAGGCGGCGAGGAAGTAGATCCCCGACCATTTGACGCTGCAGGCCAGTCCGAAGGCGAGTCCCGCCGCGAGCAGCCAGGGCCGCCGCCACAGGGTCGGTCCCCAGCCAGGATCCGGCCCGGCCGCACGCGCCACCGTCAACCGGTCGGTCAGGCGGGCGCCATGCCAGTCTCGGTCGAGGAGCACGGCGCCGAACCCGAGGAGCGCGAAGAACATCACGTAATTGTCGAGAAGGGCCACACGCGACATGACGATGGCGTTGCCGTCGATGGCGAACAGGAACCCCGCGATCACGGCCAGCCCGGTCGAGCCGAACAACTTTTTGGCGATCAGCATCAGCAGCACGACCGCCAGCACGCCGACCAGCGCGGTGACGATGCGCCAGGCCCAGCTGTGATCGGGGCCGCCGAAGGCCATACCCAGGGCGATCAGCCATTTGCCGAGCGGCGGATGCACGACGAAAGACGGTCCGGAGAGGAAAACGTTGGTCTGCCCGGCGTTGAAGAGCGCATCAGCGCCGCCTGGCCAGGTCGATTCGTAGCCGTTGTTGAAGAGGGTCCAGGCATCCTTCACATAGAAGGTCTCGTCGAACACCAGCGAGTGCGGGCTGCCGAGGTTCCAGAGTCGCAACACCGCCGCCAGCAGGGTCACCGCCAGCGGCCCGGCCCAGCGGAGAACGCGGCTTGTACGGAACACGTGACCATCGTAGTGAGCCGGGGCTGCGAGACTGGGAGCATGATCCTCCTGGCTGCCACCCCGATCGGAAACCTGGGCGACGCGTCAACGCGTCTGATCGAGGCGCTGCGCACGATGACCATCATCGCGGCCGAGGACACCCGGGTGACCGTGCACCTGCTCAAGGCCCTGGGCATCGAGAATCGCCCGCGGCTGATCAGCCTGCACGACCACAACGAGCGCGGCAAGGCGGCCGAGCTCGTCGAACTGGCCCGCGATACCGACATTCTGGTGCTCAGCGACGCGGGGATGCCGACGGTGTCCGACCCCGGTTTCCATCTGGTGGATGCCGCGGTGGCAGCCGGCGTCGTCGTGTCCGTACTGCCGGGGCCGTCGGCCGTGCTCGCCGCGCTCGCCGTATCCGGGCTGCCCACGGATCGGTTCACCTTCGAGGGTTTCCTGCCGCGCAAGCACGGCGACCGGGTCTCGGCGCTGCGCGAGGTGGCCGCGGAACGCCGCACCATGGTGTTCTTCGAATCGCCCAACCGGCTGGCTGCCTCCCTGACCGATCTGGCCGCGGTGCTCGGCGCTGAGCGCCGCGTCGTGGTCTGTCGCGAGCTGACCAAGTTCTACGAGGAAGTGAAGCGGGGCACCGCGGCGGAGCTCGCCGAGTGGGCCGC
Source organism: Actinomycetales bacterium (assembly GCA_038319305.1). Lineage (GTDB taxonomy): Bacteria > Actinomycetota > Actinomycetes > Actinomycetales > Microbacteriaceae > Cryobacterium. The sequence goes on from JBBQDC010000088.1 coordinate 11,877, forward strand.
CGCCGGGGTCAAGGGCGAGATC